>NZ_JBFAQA010000040.1:0-95382 GCF_040677005.1 Nonomuraea sp. NPDC049421 | reverse complement strand
GGCGTATCAGATGACGCTGATGGTCGATCGCGCCGGTCAGGTGCTGACTCCGGCTGTGCGTGCGGAGCTGCGCGCCAGCCAGACCAGGTGATGTAGGTGAGCAATTCGTGGAACAGCGGCGGCTGGGAGCCCCCACCTCCGCCCCCAAGATCCGACCCCGCCTCGCCCGTCCGCCCCTACGCCGTGACCGGTGGACGGACGGCGCCGCGGGTCAAGCTGGCGATGGAGGCCCTGGTGTCGTCGGCGACCGCCGAGCACCGGGAGTTCTCCCACATCACGCCCGAGTACAAGGCGATCAGCCAGCTCTGCCTGCAGGTCAGATCGGTGGCCGAGGTGTCGGCGCTGTTGCGGATCCCGCTCGGCGTGGTGCGTGTTCTGATCGCGGACATGGCGGCGGAGGGCCTGGTTCGGGTGCATCAGCCGCAGCTCGAGGCGGGTCGACCGGACGTCAACCTGCTGGAAAGGGTGCTCAGTGGACTTCGCAGGCTCTAGCCCCGGTCTGACCTCGACGAAGATCGTGGTCGCCGGGGGCTTCGGCGTGGGCAAGACGACGTTCGTCGGCGCGGTGTCGGAGATCATGCCGCTGACCACGGAGGCCGTCATGACCGACGCCTCCGCCGGCATCGACGACCTCGGCATGACGCCGCTGAAGACGACCACGACCGTCGCCATGGACTTCGGCCGGGTCTCCCTCGACCGCGACCTGATCCTGTACCTGTTCGGCACGCCCGGGCAGCACCGGTTCTGGTTCATGTGGGACGACCTCGTACGCGGCGCCATCGGCGCGGTCGTCCTCGTGGACACGCGCAGGCTCGCCGACAGCTTCCCCGCGATCGACTACTTCGAAGAGGCCCAGCTCCCGTTCGTGGTGGGTGTGAACGGCTGGGACGGCCAGTACCCGCACAGCGACGCCGAGGTCCGCGATGCCCTGACGCTGGCTCCGCACATCCCCATGCTGCGGCTCGACGCCCGGTCGAAGGACTCGGTCAAGAACACGCTGATCCAGCTCGTGGAGCACGCGCTGACGGTTCGGATGGCCGTGCCAGGCTTTGGCGGCTAGCGGAGCGGCTAGGCTGGAGTCTTAGACGTACATTCGCTTCGAGGACTGGCCAACCACGTGTTCGAGACGCTTTCCGACCGGCTGACATCGGTCTTCTCCTCCCTCCGATCCAAAGGGCGGCTGTCCGATGCCGACATCGACGCCACCACCCGCGAGATCCGCATCGCCCTGCTCGAGGCCGATGTCGCGCTGCCGGTGGTCAAGGCGTTCGTCGCCCAGGTCAAGGAGCGTGCCCGCGGTTCCGAGGTCTCCCAGGCGCTGAACCCGGCGCAGCAGGTCGTCAAGATCGTCAATGACGAGCTGATCGGGATCCTCGGCGGCGAGACCCGCAGGCTGCGCTTCGCCAAGACGCCCCCGACCGTCATCATGCTGGCGGGCCTCCAGGGCGCCGGCAAGACGACGCTGGCGGGCAAGCTGGCCAGGTGGCTGCGCGAGCAGGGCCACGCGCCCATGCTCGTCGCCGCCGACCTGCAGCGGCCCAACGCCGTCCAGCAGCTCCAGGTCATGGGCGAGCGCGCGCAGGTCGCCGTCTACGCGCCCGAGCCGGGCAACGGCGTGGGCGACCCCGTCGAGGTGGCCCGCAGGTCCATCGACGAGGCCAGGCGGCTCAACCACGACATCGTCGTCATCGACACCGCCGGTCGCCTGGGCATCGACCAGGAGATGATGAAGCAGGCCGCCGACATCCGCGACGCGGTCTCGCCCGACGAGGTCCTGTTCGTGGTCGACGCCATGATCGGCCAGGACGCCGTGGTCACGGCGCAGGCGTTCATGGAGGGCGTCGGCTTCGACGGCGTGGTGCTGACCAAGCTCGACGGCGACGCGCGCGGTGGCGCGGCCCTGTCGGTGCGGCACATCACCGGCCGGCCGATCATGTTCGCCTCCACGGGTGAGAAGCTCGAGGACTTCGACGCCTTCCACCCCGACCGCATGGCCTCGCGCATTCTCGACATGGGTGACATCCTCACCCTGATCGAGCAGGCCCAGAAGACGTTCGACGAGGAGCAGGCCGCCAAGATGGCGGGCAAGCTCACCTCGGGCGAGAACTTCACCCTCGAGGACTTCCTCGAGCAGATGCAGATGGTCCAGAAGATGGGGCCCATCAAGAACCTGCTCGGGATGATGCCCGGCATGGGGCAGATGCGCGACCAGATCAACTCCATCGACGATCGCGACCTCGACCGCATCGCGGCCATCATCCGCTCGATGACGCCCGCCGAGCGGCAGGACCCGAAGATCATCAACGGATCCCGCCGCGCCCGCATCGCCAACGGCTCCGGCGTGAGCGTGAGCGCCGTGAGCAACCTCGTCACCCGCTTCTTCGAGGCCCAGAAGATGATGAAGCGGATGGCGGGCGGCATGGGCATCCCCGGCATGCCGGGGGGCAAGGGCAAGGCGTCCAAGCAGCAGAAGAAGGCCAAGAAGGGGCGGCGCGTCAGCGGCGACCCGCGCAAGGCCGCGCTGGGCAAGGGCGGCTCCGCCGACGGCGCGCCGGCCGAGCAGGCCCCGAAGGGCGGCGGCGTCCTCGGCAACCTCGGCGGCAAGCTCCCGCCGGGCGTCGAGCTCCCCCCAGGCTTCGACCCCTCCAAACTCCGCCTCCCCGGCCAGAAGTAACGGCTCCCCGACCCGGGCGTCCGAACTCACCGACCCCCGTCCGGCCTCCCGGACGGGGGTCGGCTTCTTGCTTTCGTTGCTGGTTTTGGGATCGCTCGCTCGCTGACGCATGCTCTCGGGTGGGGCCGGCGCTTCGGCTGCCGGCACTGGCCGGTCTCCGCCGCTCTCTGGTCGAAGTCGTTGAGGCCGTCACCCCTCCTCGCCTCAGGGACCTCGCTCTTCGGACCTTTAGGAGGGGTTGGGGGATCTTTGCGGTGGGGTTCGGTGGCGGGTCGTGAGCAGTGCCGTAGATCTGGCACAATGACATGTTGGAACACCGTGACCAGGTGGGTGCCCTCTCATCTCCCGCCGGACACGTTTGTCCCTGGAGCGTCGTCGCGTCGTGCCCCACTCGGCGAGGCGCCGTTCACCCACGTGCGAATGCAGGAGAGACCACACCCGTGGCAGTCAAGATCAAGCTCAAGCGGCTCGGCATGATCCGCAACGCTCAATACCGCATCGTCGTCGCCGACAGCCGCACCAAGCGTGACGGCCGGGCGATCGAAGAGATCGGCCTGTACCACCCGAAGGATCACCCTTCGCGCATCGAGGTCAACGCCGAGCGTGCGGCCTACTGGCTGGGTGTCGGCGCGCAGCCGACCGAGCCGGTTCTCAAGCTGCTCAAGCTCACCGGCGACTGGCAGAAGTTCAAGGGCGAGCCCGCCCCTGAGCCGATGAAGGTCGCCGAGCCCAAGCCTGACCGTCACGCCCTCTACGAGGCCGCGGCCAAGGAGGCGCTGTCCGGTGGCGACACCGGCACGGCCGCCACCACGCCGAAGAAGGCCAAGAAGAAGGACGAGGCCGAGGCCCCCGCCGAGACCCAGACCGAGGGCGAGGCCTGACGTGCTCGAGGAGGCTCTCGAGCACCTCGTGAAGGGCATCGTCGAACATCCTGACGATGTCCGGGTCCGCGCACGCCGCATTCGCAGCGGGCGCGTCCTGGAGGTCCGGGTGCACCCCGAGGACCTGGGCAAGGTCATCGGACGCGGCGGGCGCACCGCCAAGGCGCTGCGCACGGTCGTGAACGCCCTGGCCGACGGGAAGTACGTACGGGTCGATCTGCTCGATCTGCACGAAGCAGTCCGTTAGCGTCAGGTTTGCGCGCCCTCATCGGCTTCGTACCGATGGGGGCGCTTGCGTTGAGAAGAGAAGGCAGGTTCACGTGCAGCTGGTCGTCGGCCGGATAGGCCGCCCGCACGGAGTACGCGGTGACGTGACCGTGGAGGTGCGCACCGACGACCCCGAGCTGCGTTTCGCCCCCGGCGCCGCCATCGCCACCGACCCCGCCGACCGGGGCCCCTTGGTGATCGAAGGCCGCCGGTGGCACAAGGGCATGCTGCTGGTGGCGTTCGAAGGGGTCCACGACCGCGACGCCGCCGAAGAGCTGCGGGGCACCATGCTGGTCATCGACTCGGCCGACGTGACGCCGCCCGACGACCCCGACGAGTTCCACGACCACCAGCTCATCGGGCTGGCCGTGCAGACCGTCGCGGGCGAGCCCGTGGGCGAGGTGGAGGACGTGCTGCACCACGGCCAGGACCTCCTCGTCGTCCGCAGGAAGGGCCAGGACGACGCGCTGATCCCGTTCGTCAAGGCGCTGGTGCCCGAGGTCGACCTGGAGGCGGGACGGCTGGTCGTCGATCCGCCGGAGGGGCTGCTGTGATGCGGCTCGACATCATCTCCATCTTCCCCGAGTACTTCGCGCCGCTCGACGTCTCGCTGATCGGAAAGGCGCGCGAGCGCGGCACCCTCGACGTACGCGTCCACCAGCTGCGCGACTGGGCCCACGACGTGCACAAGACCGTGGACGACACGCCGTACGGCGGCGGTCCCGGCATGGTGATGAAACCGGAGGTGTGGGGCGAGGCCATCGACGACGTGATCGAGGGCGGCTCGCCGCGCATGGTCGTGCCGACGCCGAGCGGCCGGCCGTTCACCCAGGAGCTGGCCCAGGAACTGGCGCAGGAGCCGTGGCTGCTGTTCGCCTGCGGGCGCTACGAGGGCATCGACTCGCGGGTCATGGAGGAGTACTCCGGACGCCTGCGCGTCGACGAGGTCAGCATCGGCGACTACGTGCTGGCCGGCGGCGAGGTGGCGGTGCTGGTCATGGTGGAGGCCGTCGGCAGGCTGCTGCCCGGCGTGCTGGGCAACGCGCAGTCGGCGGTGGACGACTCGTTCGCGCCGGGGGCGATGCAGAACCTCGTCGAAGGGCCCGTCTACACCAAGCCGCCGGTGTGGCGGGGGCACGAGGTGCCCGCCGTGCTGCTGTCCGGGCACCACGGAAAAGTCGCCAGATGGCGGCGCGACGAGGCGATCCGGCGTACCGTACGGAACAGGCCGGAACTGGCGGCGGCGCTCGACCCCGCGATGCTCGACAAGCATGATCGCAAACTGCTCGAAGAGCTGTCGTTTCGCCTCCAGCCGGAAGATATGGCAAACTGAATCGCTGCCGACCAACCAGCGGTCGGTGTTGCGTGCCCGGGAAGAGCGACCCCGGACCCCAGGAGACAGCAAGCGCGTCCACTTCGCCGCCGTGCTCGTGCCGAGTGCGGACGGGTGGACCTCCGCGTGCTCGCGAGACTTTGAGGAATAGACTCTCATGCACACGAAGATCCAGGAGCTCGAGAAGGCGACCCTGCGCGGCGACGTGCCGGACTTCCGCCCCGGTGACACGCTCGAGGTTCACGTCCGAGTCGTCGAAGGCAACCGTTCCCGAATCCAGGTCTTCAAGGGCTTCGTCCTGCGCAGGCAGGGCAGCGGCGCCCGCGAGACCTTCACGGTCCGCAAGGTCAGCTACGGCGTCGGCGTCGAGCGCACCTTCCCGGTGCACAGCCCGGTCATCGAGAAGATCGTCCTCGTGACCCGTGGTGACGTCCGCCGCGCCAAGCTCTACTACATGCGTGACCTTCGCGGTAAGGCCGCCCGCATCCGCGAGAAGCGTGAGACGACGGCCGCCAAGTAAGCGTCGTTTTCCGATGGCCCGCGCTAACGCGCGGGCCTTTTGGCTTTACAGCGGCGTTTCCTTTATGTGGAGCGACTCGTGCGTGGGTGTAACGTCGGTCGAGGGTTGTCGGGCCTAGTCATCATCTAGGCTCGTCAGCGATGACTAGCGAAAGCCAGGAGCACGGCGCTGCGCGCCGCCCTGTCGAGGACGAGGTGGACGTGGTCGCCGAAGAGACTCACAAGCCGGCCAAGGACGAAAAAAAGGAGAAGAAGGGGTCGTTCTGGAAAGAACTCCCCGTTCTCATCGTCGTCGCCCTTGTGCTGGCCCTGATCATCAAGACGTTTGTGGTCCAGGCCTTCTACATCCCGTCGGAGTCGATGGAGAACACCCTGCTCAAGAACGACAGGGTCCTGGTCAACAAGCTCGTCTACCACACTCGTGACATCGAGCGCGGTGACGTGGTGGTCTTCTCCGGCGTCGACTCCTGGGACGGCGAGTTCCAGATGGAGGAGCCGTCCAACGCGGTCGCGGGCTTCTTCCGGTGGGTGGGCACCGCCTTCGGGTTCGTGCCCGGCGAGAAGGACTACATCAAGCGCGTCATCGGCGTCGGCGGCGACCACGTGAAGTGCTGCGACTCCAAGGGCCGCATCACGGTCAACGGCACGCCGATCGACGAGGAGAGCTACCTCTATCCGGGCAACGTGCCGTCCGACACGTTCTTCGACATCACCGTGCCGCAGGGGCGGCTGTGGGTGATGGGCGACCACCGGTCCGTCTCGCTCGACTCGCGCTCCCACACCGGCGATCCAGGGGGCGGGTCCATCCCCGTCAGCCAGGTCATCGGGCGGGCGTTCGTGATCGTCTGGCCGTTCGACCGGTTCTCCTCCATCGACATCCCTGAGACGTTCGCACAGCCCGCGCTGCAGGCGCTCGGCGGCTCTGTGCCGATGGTCGCCGGCTTCGGGCTCGCCGTACCCTTGGTCCTGGTTCGTCGGCGTCTGAGGAGTCGTCGATGACCTTCACCAAGAAGGCGGAGGGCGTGGCGAAAGAGAAGAAAAAGGGCGGGTTCCGTGAGACCGTCCTACTGCTCGTCTTGGGGGTCGGCATCGCGCTGCTGCTCCAGGCGTTCGTGATCGGTTCGTTCTACATCCCGTCGGAGTCGATGGAGAACACCCTGCAGATCAACGACAGGGTGTTCGTCAACAAACTCTCGGGCAAGCCCGAGCGCGGCGACATCGTCGTGTTCAAGGGATGGGACGGCGAGGACACGATCAAGCGGGTCATCGGCGTCGGCGGCGACAAGGTGGTGTGCTGCGACAAGCAGCGGCGCATCACGGTCAACGGCACCCCGCTCGACGAGGAGTCCTACCTCTACCCCGACGACTACCCGTCCGGCGACAAGTTCGACATCACCGTGCCCGCCGGCAAGTTGTGGCTGATGGGCGACCATCGCAGCGCCTCCTTCGACTCCAGGGGCCACGCCAAGGAGCCCGGGGGCGGATTCATCTCGGAGGACGACGTCATCGGCAAGGCCGTGGTGCGTTACTGGCCGCTGTCGCGGGGCTATCTGTTCTCCCGTCCCGAGACCTTCGACAAGGTCAAGTAGCCTCTCGCTTCAGGTCGCGGTTTGCGGCGAATGGGGCGTACGCTGCCTGTGTCATGACAGTTGCGTTCCGCCCTCGACCGAGCGTCGTCCGGCGTGATTCCGGACTCTACGCCTATGAGCGTGCGCTCGCCCGCCGCGGCCTCACCCCCATCGCGGGCGTCGACGAGGCCGGCCGTGGCGCGTGCGCGGGCCCGCTGGTGGTCGCCGCCGTCATCCTGCGCAAGCCGGTCGCGGGGCTCGGCGACTCGAAGCTGCTGAGCCCGCCGGTGCGCGAACGCCTCTACGACCAGATCATGCGCGTCGCCCACGTAGGCGTAGTGATCATCCCGCCAGGGGAGATCGACGCCAAAGGTCTGCACAAGTGCAACGTTTCAGGAATGCGGCGAGCTGTCGCACAGTTGCCCTGTGACCCGGAGTACATCCTGACGGACGGTTTCCCGGTTCCCGGGCTGCCGGCGCCGTCACTGGCCGTGTGGAAGGGGGACCAGGTGGCCGCGTGCGTGGCGGCCGCGTCGATCGTGGCCAAGGTGACCCGAGACCGCCTGATGGTCGCGCTCGACGAGCGCTACCCGCATTACGGCTTCGCCGAGCACAAGGGGTACGTCACACCGGGACATCGGCTGGCGCTGGAAACGCACGGCCCGTGTCCCGATCACCGTTACTCCTTCGTCACGGTGGCGAGGGGGATGGGTGAGAATGAAATGGGGGCCGGGGTTGCCTGAGCAGGCACACCGGGGGACCGGTACGACAGGAGGACCGCGATGAGCGCAGAGGATCTCGAAAAGTACGAAACCGAGATGGAGCTGCAGCTTTACCGCGAATACCGGGATGTCGTCGGTTTGTTCACATACGTGGTGGAGACTGAGCGGCGGTTCTATCTGACCAACTCGGTCGATCTCGACGTCCGTACCGCGGAGAACGGCGACGTCTTCTTCGACGTGAAGATGCAGGACGCCTGGGTGTGGGACATGTATCGGCCGGCGCGGTTCGTGAAGAACGTGCGCGTGGTGACGTTCAAGGACGTCAACGTCGAAGAGCTCGCCAAGGCGGACCTGGAGATGCCCAAGGAGGGGTTCTCGGGGTAGCCCGCCGCCTCACGTGAGGCCGGCGTCGTGGGCGAGGAGGGCGATCTGGGTGCGGTTGTCCAGGTCGAGCTTGGTCAGGATGCTGGAGACGTGGGCCTTGACGGTTGTGACGCCCATCGCCAGATCGGTGGCGATGTCGGCGTTCGTACGGCCCTGGGCGATCGCCAGCGCGACCTCGTGCTCGCGGGGCGTCAGCACGGCCAGCGCGGCCCTGGCCCGCTCGTAGGCGCCCGCCTGGGCGACCGTACGTTCCATCAGGCGCCTGGTGATGCGCGGTGACAGGATCGGATCACCCGCCGCCACCCGGGTGATCGCCTCCACGATCCGCGGCGGTGAGGTGTCCTTGAGCAGGAAGCCCGCGGCGCCCGCACGAAGGGCGTGCAGGACGTTCTCGTCGGTGTCGAACGTGGTCAGCACGATCACCTCCGGCGGCCGCGTCCGCGCTCGCAGGCGGCGGGTGGCGGTGATGCCGTCGACGCGGGGCATGCGCAGGTCCATCAGGACGACGTCGGGGGCGTGGGCGTCGGTGGCGGTGATCGCCTCCTGGCCGTCGGCCGCCTCGGCCACGACCGTGATGCCGGCGGCGCCGTCGAGCATCATGGACAGGCCCGCCCGGACCAGGGCGTCGTCATCGACCAGGAGCACGCGGATCATCCGGGCCATGCTAGCGGGGGCCGCCGCTCGGGCCCAGGGGGCACCGTGGGACGAACCGCCTCTGACACGGGGAGCGACACATGCCCCGCTCGGAACGTCACCCGGGCGCGGGTGGCCCCAGCCCTGGACACCGCCTGGGCGTCAGTCCCTGTGCGGCACACGTTGCGAACGCAACGCTTCTCGCGTCGTGGACCGAACGCACACGACCCGGCTATGACGTCGGCCAAGGTAGCCGGGCTGTGAGGTGGAACTCGCCGTCCTTCTTGCCGTGGTCCAGTTGCCCGCCGTCCAGGCGTACTCGCTCGGTCAGCCCCACCAGGCCGAGGCCGCTGCCCGTCGCCGTGGGGGTCGTGCCCGCCGGAGGCAGCGGGTTGCTGATCTCGATGCGCAGACCGTCGCCGGGTCCGCCCTGGAGGTGGATCTCGACCGGCAGGCCGGGGGCGTGTTTGCGGGCGTTGGTGAGGGCCTCCTGGATCACCCGGTAGGCGATCTTGTCCACCGGGGGCGGCGGGGGGCCGGTCACCTTGTCGTGTAGCCGTACCGGCTGGCCCGCCCCCTGCGCCTCCGCGATCAGGGTGGGCACGTCGGCCAGGCCGGGAGGCGGCTCCAGCTCGTCACGTTCGCCGTCCTGCTCATGCAGCAGGCTGATCACGCTGCGCAGCTCCTCCAGCGCCTGGTGCACGCCCGCCCGCACCACCCCCGCCGCCCTCGCGAGCTGCTCGGGGGAGGAGTCGGGGCGGTACTCCAGCGCGCCCGCGTGCGTGGCCACGAGGGACAGGCGGTGCGCCAGTACGTCGTGCATCTCCCTGGCCAGCAGCCGGCGCTCGGCCGCCCGCGCCTCGGCCACCCGCCTGCCCTGCTCCGCCTCGGCGCGCTGGGCGCGTTCGTGCAGGGAGATGAGCAGGGCGCGGCGCGAACGGGCCCACGCGCCCCAGCCGAGCAGCGCGCCGTACGAGGCGCAGATCAGCAGCAACCACCAGGACAGCGAGATGCCCGAATTGGGCCGCCACCAGCCCTGGACCAGGTGAGCCGCCATGCCAGCGGCCGCCACCCCCGCCGCCACCGGGAACCGCCGGCGCTGCGCCACCTGCAACGCGCCCATCGTCGCCGCCGGCGTCGCCACCGGGGACAGCGTCGCCAGCACGGTCGCGGCGAGCGCGCCGTGCACCGGCCACCACAGCTGGGCCACCGCCGCCGCCAGGCTCGCCACCGCGATCGCCACGTCCGTGCCCCAGGTGGGCCCGCCCTCCAGGCTCCACAACGTCACGCCGGTCAGCGCGCCGATCGCCAGGAGGACGACGGCGACGGCGAGGGAGAACCGGAGTCGGAACGCGCTCATCGGGCCAGGCTAGCCCGCGGCCCTTCCCGGCCATCACCTACCAAAGTCGGAGGCCCGGGCCACTGGGGGAGGAGACGCCGCGGCCTCCCGCCCGATGTGGCGGGCTGGAGGTCTGGGTCATCGTTGGCTGCAGCTTCACCGGGACGTCCGGTCGGCTCGGTCGCGGGCCGGTGGAGCTCATCCCCATCAAGCCCCAAAAAGGACAGGTGACGTCATGAACAAGTCCCTTCGCAGGCTGCTCACCGTCGGCGGCGCCGCTGTGGCCGCACTGGTCGTGTGGGCGGTGGCGGTGCCCCTGGCAGGGGTCGCGCTGACCGTGCAGATGGGCGGCGGCCTGCAGGAGGTCGGGCCCGTGTCCGTGGTCGTGGCGAGCCTGGTGATCGGGCTGGCGGGGTGGGCGCTGCTGGCCGTGCTGGAGCGGGTCACGTCCAGGCCGGGCCGCGTCTGGACGGTCGTCGCGCCGGCCGTCCTCGTCCTGTCCCTGCTCGGGCCGCTCGGCCGTGCGGTCGGTGGCGCCGCGATGTCGGTGCTGGTCGTGATGCATCTGGTCGTCGGCGGTGTCCTCGTGGGCGGGCTGGCGCGGCGATGAGCCGGCCCATGCCGGGCAGAGCGCCGTGGTCGCTCGTCCGTCCTCTGAAGCGTCGTGTTCCCCGTATGTACCAGGAGATCCTCATGACAGTCCTCGCCCAGGCGATCGACGTCACCCGCCGTTACGGCGAGGTGCGCGCGCTCGACCGCGTCTCCCTGGACATCCGGGCGGGCGAGCTGGTCGGGCTGCTCGGCCCGAACGGCGCCGGCAAATCCACCCTCATCCACCTTTTCACCGGCCTGCGCCGGCCGACGTCGGGCACGGTCACGTTGTTCAGCGGCTCGCCGGGCGATCCTCTTGTACGGCGCGGCATCGGCGTGACGCCCCAGGAGACCGGACTGCCCGAATCGTTGCGCGTCGGGGAGATCGTCTCCTTCGTCGCCGCGCACTTCCCCGACAGCGTCGGCACGACCGAGCTGCTCGGCCGGTTCGGGCTGGACGACCTGGCCAAGCGGCAGGTCGGCGGGCTGTCCGGCGGGCAGCGGCGGCGGCTGGGGGTGGCGCTGGCGTTCGTGGGGAGGCCGCGGCTGGTGTTCCTGGACGAGCCCACGACCGGGCTGGACGTCGAGGGCCGGCGGGCGCTCTGGGACGGCATCAGGGCGTTCCACGAGGACGGCGGCACCGTCCTGCTCACCAGCCACTACCTGGAGGAGATCGAGGCGCTGGCCGAGCGGGTCGTGGTCGTCGGCGAGGGGCGCGTGCTGGCCGACGACACGATGCGGGCCGTGCGCGGCATGGTCGGTACGTGGCGCGTCTCGCTCACCACCGACCACCTGCCCGCCTTGCCCGGCGTGCTCGCCGCGGAACGCGTGAATGGTCGTTTCGAGCTGGTCGTCAGTGACGCCGATCGGCTGGTGGTGGAGCTGGTGCGGAGTGGGGTGGCGTTCTCCGGGCTGGAGATCAGGCCGGCCACGCTCGAAGAGGCCTTTCTCGCCCTCACCTCCAAGGAGACCGCCGATGCCTAGCCTGGTGCTCGCGCACACCCGTTTCCTGCTCATCGAGCAGATCAGGACCCCGGTCGGGCTGCTGGCGGCCGCGTTCTTCCCGGCCGTCGCGATGGTGGCGTTCGTGGTGCCGTACACGGGTCAGGACCCGGCGGCGGCGACCACGGCGACGAGTTCGCTGATGTTGTTCGGGGCCATGTCGTCCGCGCTGACCGGGCTCGGCACCGCGGTCTCGCAGGATCGGGAGCAGCCGTGGAACCCCTACCTGCGCAGCTTGCCCGCCGGGCCGCTGCCGCGGTTCGCGGGGCGCATCCTGTCGACGCTGGCGGTGATGCTGATCTCGGTGGTGCCCGTAGTGGTGATGGGGGCGCTGTTCACGGCGGCGACGATCACGCCGGGCAGGCTGCTGCTGGGGGTGGGCGCGCTGGTGGTGAGTGTCGTGCCGTTCATGATGATGGGGTTGTTCGTCGGGTTCGTGCTGGTGTTCAAGGCGGCGATGGCGGTGTCGCAGCTGCTGTTCTTCCCGATGGCGATTCTCGGCGGGTTGTTGCTGCCGCCGCAGATTCTGCCGGGGTTCGTGCAGGTCATCTCGCCGTACGTGCCCACCAGGGGCGCGGCCGAGCTGATCTGGTGCGCGGTGGCCGGTGTCCGGCCGGGGGTGGTGCCGCTGGTCATGCTGGGTGTGTGGACGGTGGGCATGGGGGTCGCGGCCGTGTGGGCGTACCGGCGGGACGAGGGCCGGCGCTTCTCCTGACCACACCCACGGCCGGAACACTCGTCGACGGCCGGCGCCTGGTCACTCATCCACAGTCGTCACTACTGCCGGCCGCTTGCCCACGGTGGTCGCTGTCACTGGTCGCTCATCCACAGGCTGTTCTCTAACCGACCGCCTATCCACAGAATCCCGTTCGGCCGATTCCGGTCCGCCTGCATCCGCGAAAGTCATGCCGCACCCCGCATCCACCGACAGGACGGAGTTCGGCAGATGGCCACCGAGAGCAAGCAGGAGCTGGGCAAACGAGGCGAGCAACTGGCGGCGGCCTACCTCGAGTCCGAGGGCATGCGCGTGCTCGAACGCAACTGGCGCTGCCGCCACGGCGAGATCGACATCATCGCCGAAGACGGCCGCACCCTGGTCGTCGCCGAGGTCAAGACCAGATCGAGCAGGTCACACGGCTCGGCGCTGGAGTCGGTGAGCCGGGTCAAGCTGGACAGGCTGCGGATGCTGGCGGCCCAGTGGTTGTCCGGTCAGCCCCGTACGTACGAGTCGGTGCGCGTGGACGTGGTCGCCCTCGAACGGTTCGCGGGTGACTTCTCCCTGCGGCACGTACGGGGGGCGATTTAGATGGCCGTGGCCCGTACGCGGAGTGTGGCTCTGGTGGGGGTCGCGGGCCGCACGGTCGAGGTGGAGGCCGATGTGGGCAACGGCCTGGCCGGCATCCACCTCATCGGCCTGCCCGACACCGCGCTGAGCGAGGCTCGCGACCGGGTCAGATCGGCCATGGTCAACAGCCACTACCCCTGGCCCGACGCACGCATCATCGTCAGCCTCTTCCCGGCCAGCCTGCCCAAGCGCGGATCGCAGTTCGACCTGGCCATCGCCGTGGCCATACTCGGAGCGGCCGGCGTGGTCCCCGCCGAGCGCATCGCGGAGCCGTTCTTCCTGGGGGAGCTGGGGCTCGACGGGCGCATCAGAGGCGTACGCGGCGTGCTCCCCTCCGTCCTGGGGGCGGCCAGGCATGGCGACGTCACGGTCGTGGTTCCGGCGGCGAACGCGGCGGAGGCCGTCCTCGTACCTGATGTGAAGGTCATCCCGGTCGGCGACCTGCGTCAGCTCGTGGAGTGGCTGCGCAAGGGGGACGAGCCGCCCAGCCCGGTGATCGAGGAGCAGCAAGAGCCGGAATCCGCCGAGCCGCCCCAGACCACCGGCGCCCCCGACGTGGACCTGGCCGACGTCGTGGGCCAGCCGGTCGCGCGCCGGGCCCTGGAGGTGTGCGCGGCGGGCGGCCACAACCTGTGGATGCTCGGCCCGCCCGGCACGGGCAAGACCATGCTCGCCGAACGCCTCCCGACCCTCCTGCCCGACCTGGTGCTCGACCATGCTCTGGAGGTCACCGCCATCCACTCGGTGGCGGGCACCCTGCCGCCCAACGCGCCCATGCTGTGCCACCCGCCCTTCGTCAGCCCGCACCACACGGCCACGGCGGCCGCGATCATCGGAGGGGGCAGCACGACCGTACGTCCCGGGGCCGTCTCGCTCGCGCACCGAGGCGTGCTGTTCCTCGATGAGGCGCCCGAGTTCCAGCGCAGCGTGCTCGACGCCCTGCGGCAGCCTCTGGAGTCGGGGCGGGTGACGGTGTCGCGGTCGGTGGGCTCGGTGACGTTCCCCGCCAGGTTCATGCTCATCCTGGCCGCCAACCCGTGCCCGTGCGCGCAGGCCGAGGACCAGAACGACACCTGCCGATGTTCACCGACGGTCAAACGCCGCTACATCGGCAGGCTCTCGGGCCCGCTGCTCGACCGGATCGACATGAAGGTCACGGTCGCCCGGTCGTCGCGCCGGGAGCTCCTGGCCGATCGGCAGTTCGTGGAGGACAGCAAGACGGTGGCGGAGCGCGTACTCGCTGCCCGCGAACGCGCCGCAGCCCGCCTGGCCGGCACCCGGTGGCGCTCCAACGCCGAGATCCCGTCCGCCGTCCTGCACGCCGACTTCCGCCCATCGGCCGAGGCCATGCGCCCCATGACGGCCTGCCTCGACAGCGGCACCCTGACCGCCCGCGGCTTGGACCGCGTGGTCCGGGTCGCCTGGACCCTCGCCGATCTGGCCGCGAAAGACGTTCCCGGCGAGGACGAGACCAACACCGCGCTGGGCTTCTGGCTCGGCACCCACTCCTGACCCGCCCCGATCCCTGCCTGAAGGAGCGACCCCATGCCCCTTACCCCCACGTACCGACGGCCCCTGCGCGGCACCACCCCACCGACGGCCCCCTTCCCACAGGTGACGGAGACCCCCAGCATCGAACGACTGGGCACCCCTCTCCCAACGATGAACGTCACTCCACTCGTCTCGGGCGCCCCCGCACCCGCTTCCAGCGAGGCACCCTTCACACCTTCGTATCCGTCGAACCGGAACGTACGGGACGCGTTCTTCACCCTCGGCCCGTGGGACCCCGACCCGTCCTCACCCCCACCCCTCGCCAGCCGGACACCGACACCCATCACCGAACGTCCGAGCGAGGCGCCACCACCCGCTGCTGAGGCCCAGACCGTTACCGAAAGCGCAGCCCGGATGGCACCCGACACCGCATCGAGGACGGACACTTTCGCCGAGCCGGGCGGGACGGGGACAGAGGCCAGGACAGGCGCCGGAGCCGGGCCGGAGAGCGGACCTAGGACGGGCGCCGGATCCGGACCGAGGACTGGCGGGGGTCTGAGTGAGGCGGAGGCCAGGGCGGCACTGATGCGAGCCAGCGACGTAGGCGACGTGATCATGGGCCGTCTCGTCGCCGCGTACGGAGCCTCACAAGCCGTCAAGGCGATCCGTTCCCGCACTCTGCCGCCGGAGTTCGTGGCCCAGGAAGCCCAGCAGGAACGTCCACCGGACCTGACCGCCCGCCTCCACACCTGGTACGCCCGCCTCGCAGCCGCCAACCCGGCAGCCGACCTGGCGGCGGGCACCGGATCCGGCGCCCGCCTGATCATCCCCGGCGACCCGGAATGGCCCACCCAACTGGACCAGCTTGGCCCGAGCCGTCCCCTGGCCCTGTGGGTGCACGGCGACGCGGACCTGCGCTTCTCCTGTCTCAAATCCGTCTCCATCGTGGGAGCCAGAGCCGCCACCCCGTACGGCTCGCACACGGCGGCCGAGTTCGGCGTGGGACTCGGAGAGTCGGGCTGGACCGTCGTGTCCGGCGGAGCCTTCGGCGTCGACGGAGCCGCTCACCGAGGAGCCCTGGCGGCGGGCGCACCGACGGTCGCGGTCCTGGCCTGCGGCGTGGACGTCTGCTATCCCAGCAACCACGAGACGCTGTTCGCCGCCATCAAGGAACAGGGCGTCGTGATCAGCGAATGCCCACCGGGCGTCCACCCGACCAGGGCGCGCTTCCTCATCAGGAACCGCCTGATAGCAGCCCTGTCGAGAGGAACGGTGGTGGTCGAGGCCGCCATCCGCAGCGGCGCACTCAACACGGCCACCCACGCCCTGTCACTCAACCGGCACCTAGGAGCGGTCCCGGGCCCGATCACCTCGTCCATGTCCGTGGGCTGCCACAAGCTCCTCCGCGAACGCAAGGCCGTCTGCATCACCTCACCCGAGGACATGATCGACCTGGTCGGCGTGATGGGCGACGACCTCGCCCCGCACGTACGCGCCCCCGCCGTCCCGAGAGACCGGCTCAACGAACCCACGAAGAAGGTCCTGGACGCCGTCCCCGCTCGCGGCGGCGCCGGCCCGGCCTCGATCGCAGTGGCGGCCGGCGTGACCTTGGACGCGGCGCTGAGCGCCTTGGGCGGCTTGGCAGCGGCCGGCTACATCGAACGAACCCCACGCGGCTGGCGCCTCCGCAAACAAACCACCTCGTACCGCAAGGCCCCCGACACCCTCGCCCTCCAACCCCCGCCAACCCCCGAACCCGACCCCACAGAACTCCCCCCACCTCCAGACGATCTCCTGCACGTGGGCTACGAAGGGTGACGAATCTCGAGCAGTATGAGCAGACCACGATGTAACGGAAGGCGGCCGACTCCTCACATCCAAGACGAGGGCGGGGCGGAGAAGGCTCGGAGCTGCCCTTTTGCGACGTAGGTGAGGCATGTCCGTGAGGAGGGCAGGAAAGTGGCGACGAAGTAGGGGTCACTCACGGTGAAACGCCCTCGCGGCGTGGATCTGGGCCTCACAATGAATGCGCGGCCATCGTTTCCCTCTCCTACGGGTCTCGACCATAGCTCGTAATGGATCAAACGATGGCCGTCACCACTCCTCCGCCCTCCATGCTCAGGTGCGTTGCGACAAGCACCAGAAACCGAGCGCCCGTCAGGGGTTCAAAATTCGGCCGTCGTCTACGTTCTGCGGCCCCCGTTCTGCGGCCCGTCGGCCAGCGCCCCGTTGACCGCGGCGAAGTAACAAGAGGCGTATGCCACCGTGGCGGCCGAGGGCGGGCCGTCGCTACAAACTGCGGCCCTCCTCATGAGCGTGCTCGCCCGCGTTGCCCGTGGGCCTTCCTGGGCTGGCGTGCTCGCCCGCGTTGCACGTGAGCCTTCCTGCCTAACTTGCTCGCAGGCATTTCGCGGGCCGTGCTCGCACCACTTGCTTGCACGCCTCTCGCAGGCCCTGCTCGCGGGCTCACCTCACCCGGCTTGCTCGCAGGCTTTCGTCACCCGGCTTGCTCGTGGGCTCCCCTTGCGGGGCATGCTTGCGGCTCTCATCGCGTGTTCTCTCCGGCGTCGGATCGATGGTTGGCGGTCCTCTGCAGCGGGGGTTTCCTGGTGCTAATAGCGGGTGGGTTGCGTGTTGGGGTTGGTGGCGGGCGGGGCTTGGGGGAGATTTGAGGGATGGGTGTGGATAGGGAAGAGGTTGTGGCGGAGTTCGGGCGGTATTTGCGGTTGGAGCGGGATCTTTCGCCTCATACCGTTCGGGCTTATCTGGGGGACGTCACCTCGTTGCTCGATCATCTCGGCGGGCGGATTGAGGCGCTGGAGATCGGGCTGTTGAGGGAGTGGCTGGCCGGGCAGCATGCGGAGGGGAAATCGCGGGCCACGTTGGCGCGGCGCACCGCCTGTGCCCGTACGTTCACCGCCTACTGCCATCGGCGAGGGTGGCTGGCGAATGATCCCGGGCTGTTGCTGGGCAGTGCCAAGGCGGGGCGGGAGCTGCCTGCGGTGCTTGATCAGCGGCAGGCCGAGGCTGTGCTGGGGGTGGCGTCCGCTGGGGAGCCCAAGGAGCTGCGCGATCAGGCGATGCTTGAGCTGCTGTACGCCACCGGGGTGCGGGTGAGCGAGCTGTGCGCGCTCGACGTCGATGACGTGGATCGGGAGCGGAACGTCATCCGAGTGCTGGGCAAGGGGCGTAAGGAGCGGGTGGTGCCGTTCGGGGCGCCGGCGTTGCGGGCGTTGGATCGGTGGTGCATCCACGGGCGGCCGCTGTGGGTGCGGGAAAGGACGGGGCCGGCGCTCTTCCTGGGAGTGCGGGGCGGTCGTATCGATGCGGGGACCGTACGGCGGGTGGTGCATGCGAGGTTGGCCCAGGTTGAAGGGGCGCCGGACATGGGACCGCATGGGTTGCGGCACAGCGCGGCCACTCACCTGCTCGAAGGGGGTGCGGATCTGCGTAGCGTTCAGGAGCTGCTGGGGCATGCGTCGTTGAACACCACGCAGATTTATACGCATGTGTCGATCGAGCGGTTGCGGGCGGCTTATCGGCAGGCGCATCCGAGGGCTTGATCTGGTCAACGGCTCTGGTGGCCAGGGGTTCTGCCTCTTCGACCTCGGGTTCGGTCATGGCGGCTCTTCCGATGTTGGCCTCTGGTCGGAGTGTGGCGGCGTGGGCGGGATCGGTTGGCCCCGCGTCTGCGGCACCGGAGGGTGATGAGGAGGAGGGTCGCCAGGAGGGCTGCGATGGCGAGGGCAGCGGGGTGCGGGGACGAGGCGGCTCGTATGAGGGTGGGGATCGGTTCCGGGTTGGGCGTGGTGATCTGTGGGTTGCTGGGCCAGCGTTTCGCGGATGTCGTGGTGAAAGTGTTCTGACCGGCGGCATCAGGCCAGGTGCCGGCAGTGGTGTCGGTCGCAGTTCTGGCGGTGGTGTTGGCCGGAGCTTCGGCCGTGGGGTCCGCCGGGGTCTTGGCAATGGGGTCGGCTGGGGTCTTGATGGTGAGGTTCGTCGGGGTTTTGGTGGTGAGGTTCGTGGGGGTCTTGGTTGTGGGGTTCGTCGGGGTTTTGGTTGTGGTGGCGGGCCAGGCGTCGGCTGCTCTGCTGGCCGGTGTGTTGGCTCCCAAGGTTGTGGTGGGGGCTTGCTGGGTGGTGGTCGGGATGCTGGTGGCGAGCGGTGAGCGGTTGTTCTCCGTGGTTTCGCCGGTGGCTCGGATGGGGCTGCGGTCGGGGGCGTCCCAGAAGGGGAGGAGGCGGGTCGGGGCGTGGCCTAGGAGGTGGAGGGGGTTGAGGTATTGGGCGTCGCGGATGAGACCCCAATGGAGGCAGGACTCTGGGCAGTGCGGTTTCGAGTGGGCTGTTATGACGCCTATCTCGGTGCCTGGGGTTACCGGGTGGCCGCGGGGCAAGGAGGGGGTTACGGGGAGGTACGTGGTGCGCAGGCCGTTGGGGTGGTCGATGGCGACCACGCCTTTGCCTGCTATCGGGCCTGCGAAGCGGATGGTGCCTGGGCCGGCTGCCAGGACCGGGGTGGCGACCGGGGCGGCCAGGTCGATGCCGCGGTGGCCGGCCAGCCAGGGCATGGGTGGTGGGGCGAAGCGGCGGATTATGCGGGGGTGGCCGTTCAAGGGCCAGCGCCAGGTGGGAGCCGGGGGAGAGGCTCTGGCCGGGGTCGCTGAGGTGGGGAGGAGGGCGGATGTCGTGATGAGGGCGGCTAGGAGGGCGGTCTTGCCGAGGGCTGTCAGGAAGTGAGGGCTTCTTGAGGGAGCTCCTTGAGTGCAGGTGGGGTGGTTCAGGGGTGTGGTCTCGGTGGGTTTGAGGGTGGGGGGTTCGACGTTCATGCGCGGGAGTTTGGCGGGTGGGGTGGGGGCCGCGGAGTGGCGAACGTCGTTCTGTGGAGAAGCAGGGGTCGGCGGGGCCGGGCTGTGGATGGGGGTCCTGGACGTGGGCCGGGTTGAGGTGATCGGTGGGTGGCTTGGTCAGGTGGAGTGGCGTTTCGCGGTCATGTAGGTCGCTGTTGTGGTGGGCATCTGTGGGGGTGCTGGGCGGGTAGGACGGGGGCGTTTGGGGTGGATGGGGGAGAGCCAGATCCAGAACGTGCTCAGGGCTATGCCGCCTGCGCAGATGATGATCACCGGGCGCAGGCCGATCAGTTCCGCCAAGAAACCGCCTGCCAGGCCGCCCAGCGCCAGTACGCCCTGGATGGCGAAGGTCATCGTGGCGTTCACCCGGCCTCGCAGTTCCGGGCTCGTTTCCCGCAGGACGATGGCGCCCATGCAGGTGGCGAAGGCGACCACGATGGCGCCGGCGACCGTACCGGCTAGGGCGAGCATGAGGAGCTTCCACCACAGCGGGCCGGTCAGCAGGCCCACGGTGAGGATCTCGGCGGGGAAGAAGATCACGGACAGGAGGAGTACGCGATTCTCGCCGTACTTCTTCGACAGGCGGGCGGTCAGCCAGGCGCCCAGGAGGCCGCCGGCGCCGCCCAAGGCGATGAGCACGCCGATCAGCCCCTTGGGGATGCCCAGCGTGTTGACCATGTAGAGCATGTAGAGGGCCGTGTACGCCATGGCGAAGAAGTTGATCGTGACGCCGGCGAACAGCAGCGCGCGCAGCACCGGGTGCGTGACGCTCGCCTTCAGGCCCTCCACGATGTCGCGCCACATGCCCTTGGAGACGGCGGGGGTGTTCCGCTCCGGCTTACGGATGGCGCGCAGCAGCAGGGCCGAGGTCAGGAAGGACAGCGCCTCTGCCAGTACGGCCAGCGGCGCCGTCAGGACCTGCACCAGGAGACCGGCCAGGCCGGGACCGGCCACCGAGGCCACCGAGTACGTCGTCTGGAGGCCCGCCATGGCCTCCGTTCGCTGCTCGGGGCCTGTTATCGCGGCGATGTGCGGGAAGTTGGCCGCCTTGAAGAGCACGCCCGCCGTACCGATGACCAATGCCACGACGATCAGCCACGTCACGTTCAGGATGCCGAGCAGCCACGCCAGGGGGACGGTGGCGGCCGCAGCGCAGGACGTCAGCTCGCACGCGATCATCAGCGGCCTGTGACGGGTGAGGCGGTCGGCGATCGCTCCCGACTGGAGGCCGAACAGCAGCACCGGTACGGACGCCGCCGCCGTCAGCATCCCCATCTGCGCCGGGGACGCCGTCAGCAGCGCCACGGCCGTCAATGGGATGGCCAGCTTGGAGACCTCGGAGCCGGTGATCGAGATCGTCCGGGCCGACCACAGCAGGCGGTAGTCGCCCTGTTTGTGCAGGGGCCGAGGGTCGGCGGAACTCTGAAAGGAACGCTTCATAGATGTGAAGATAATCCTTCATAGTTGTGAAGGCAACCTTTCATATCTCGGGGAGTGGGTACCTTTGGCTCATGACAGGGGAGATTCCGGCGCTCAGCGACCCCAAGGCGATGCGGGCGCTGGCACATCCGGCGAGACTGGCGATCCTGCAGCGACTCGGTTCACACGGCAGCGCCACTGCCACCGAGGTGGCCGAAGGCGCGGGGATCACCCCCAGCGCCGCCAGTTACCACCTGCGCATGCTCGCCAAGTACGGCTTCGTCGAGGACGCGCCCCCTCGCGGCGACGGCAGGGAACGCCTGTGGAAGTCCGCGGAACGGAAATTCTCCGTCGGCATCGAGCCCGAGGATCAGCCCGAGGTGCGGGCCGCCAAGCAGATGCTGATCGAGGCGTTCCGGCGCGCGGCCAACGAGGAGGCGGAGCGGGCGCTGCAGACGATCGAGCGCGAGCCGGATGAGTGGCGGGACGCGATCACGTTCGGCCGGCATCGCATCAGGGTCGATGCGCGGGAGCTGGCGGGGCTCAACCGGGAGATCGAGAAGCTCATCGAGCCGTACCTGGTGCGCAACCGGACTGCGGAGGCCGCGCCCGAAGGGGCCAGGGTGTCCGAGGTGCAGGTCAACCTGTTCCCGACGCCGCCCAGGACGACGCCGGGGTTGCCGACCGAGGACCACGGGTTCCCGGGAGTGCGGCGCGAGGGGGATATTTCGGATATGTCCGAGGAGTGAAAGGTCTCGCGGTCGAAGGTTGTGGGTGGTGTAGCGGTGCTGTAGGCCCGATGATGCCGTGGGTCTGGTGGCGCTGGTGGTCTGGTGGTTCTCAAGGTTCTCAAGGTTTCCACGGTTCTCACAGTGCTGGTGGTGCTGGTGCTGGAGGTGCTGCTGGTGCGAGTGGTGCGGGATGCTCGGGTGGTGCTGGCGTTTCGGTGGGGTGGGCGGTCTCGGGGTGCGGGGGCCTCCTAGCGCCGGGCGTTCTGGGCGGGTGGGCTGAGAGTGGCGAGGGGAAGTGAGGGGGTTCGGGTGTCGGCGTGGAACGTGCTGGGTGTTGGCAGTGCGTGTCGGGGTGGTCGGTTTGTGGGTTGTTCGGTTTCGGGGCGGGTTTTTGGGTGGGGATCGGGATGTAGGTGGGCCGGGGATATGTGGTGGGGGTTTGACCGGGGGCGGTCAGGCCGGCGCGGCGTGGGAGGTAGACTTTCCGGTGGCCTGTCACCGCAGGCCGACTTCGCATGCCCCATTGCGGACCGCTTCATCGGTCCGGGCCAGGTGCCCGGCTGGAGCGGGTTCGGGGCATCAGGGCGGCAGACGACGCGCTGCCGCGGCACAACCGAAAACCGCGCCCATCCGCAGGGCGCCCAGACCTGGAGGACCAGCACATGGCCCCCGTCGTCACCATGCGACAGCTGCTCGAGAGCGGCGTTCACTTCGGCCACCAGACTCGGCGCTGGAACCCGAAGATGAAGCGCTTCATCTTCACCGAGCGCAACGGCATTTACATCATCGACCTTCAGAAGTCGCTGTCGTACATCGACCGCGCCTACGACTTCGTGAAGGAGACCGTCGCCCACGGCGGCACGATCCTGTTCATCGGCACCAAGAAGCAGGCTCAGGAGGCCATCTCCGAGCAGGCCGCGCGGGTCGGCATGCCGTACGTCAACCAGCGCTGGCTGGGTGGCATGCTCACCAACTTCTCCACCGTGCACAAGAGGCTGCAGCGTCTGAAGGAGCTCGAGGAGCTCGACTTCGACAACGTCGCCGCCTCGGGGCTCACCAAGAAGGAGCTCCTGATGCGCCGCCGCGAGAAGGACAAGCTGGAGCGTACGCTCGGCGGCATCCGTGACATGGGCCGTGTGCCCAGCGCCGTGTGGGTCGTCGACACCAAGAAGGAGCACATCGCGATCAGCGAGGCCAAGAAGCTTGGCATCCCTGTCGTCGCGATCCTCGACACCAACTGCGACCCCGACGAGGTCGACTACCCGATCCCGGGCAACGACGACGCCATCCGCGCCGTCGGCCTGCTGACCAGGGTCGTCGCCGACGGTGTCGCGGCCGGTCTGATGGCTCGCTCCGGCGCCGCCCGCGGTGACGAGAAGCCGGCCGCCGCCGAGCCGCTGGCCGAGTGGGAGCGCGAGCTCATCGAGCAGGGCACGGAGAAGGCCGCCGGTGAGGCCGCCGCTCCCGAGGCCGCTCCCGAGGCCGCTCCTGAGGCCGCTCCTGAGGCCGCCGCCGAGACCGAGGCTCCGGCCGCCGCTGCCGAGGCTCCGGCCGAGGCCGCCGCTCCGGCCGCCGAGGGCGAGACCGAGCAGCAGCAGGGCTGATGCCTTGACCCCGGGGTGACCTCCGAGGGTCTGCCCCGGACCGGTCCTTCCGTGTTCTGATGGAAGGGATCGGTTCGGTGACGGGTTCTCGGTGGTCGTCCGCCAGGGGCGGTCGCTGCCGCTCGGACTGCGCCGCGTACCGGCCGAGGCTGGTTCGGCTCTGGACGGTCCGCGAAGGCTCGGAGGCTCGTGGCGGTGCCAAGAGGTGCCGAGAGGTGCCGCTGTGGCGGCTGAGCACCGTACGCGGCCGCCGGGGTTCCGGCAGCCGGGCAAGGTGTACGTCTCGGTCCGGCAAACGGCCGGGCTGGGACGGCACGCCGGAGCGGTGCACCCGCACCGGGTGGGCTACTCCAGGGCTCGGGACCCTGCCGATCGGGACGGGAGCTGGGCGGTCCGCGGCCAAGGCTGAGGCTGGTAGTTCGGTCCGCGGCCGAGGCTGGTGGTCCGGTTCAAGGGTCGAGGCTCCGGGGTTTTGGGCCGAGGGCTGGTGCTGGGGGCTTGGGACTGGTGGCGGTAAGGCGGTAGGCCGAGGCGAGGCTGGGCAGTATGCCGGGCGAGGCAGCGGCGACGCCGACCGAAGGTCCTGGCCCGGTGCGAGCCGGGTGCGAGGCCCTTGGTCCCAGGGGTCCGAGTACACGGTGCGAGGTCCAGGGCCGAGGTATCGGTCCGAGGCCACGGGCAACGGCTCCGGGCAACGGCTCCGGGCAAAGGCTCCGGGCAGCGGTTTCGGGCGACGGCTCAGGCCAGTGGCTTCGGGCGGTGGCTCGGTGCAAGGCACGACAGAAGGCTCACAGTACGGCATGCGCCCGCCGTACGAACCAGGGCGGAAGGCCGCAGACCGGCCCCCGCCCCGACCATGATGACGACGACGAAATCCCACAAGGAAAAAGAGCAATGGCTTCCGTGAACATGGCCGACGTCAAGCGGCTTCGCGAGATCACCGCTGCCGGCATGATGGACTGCAAGAAGGCGCTCGAGGAGGCCGAGGGCGACTTCGACCGCGCCATCGAGCTGCTGCGCCTCAAGGGTGCCAAGGACGTGGGCAAGCGCGAGGCCCGCACCGCGTCCAACGGCCTCGTGGCCCTCAAGCAGGACGGCGACTCCGCCGCCGCGCTGCTCGAGCTCAACTGCGAGACCGACTTCGTGGCCAAGGGCGAGCGCTTCCAGGAGCTCGCGGGCCAGGTCGTGGCCCACGTGCTGGAGGCCCGGCCGGCCGACGTGACGGCGCTGCTGGAGTCGTCCTTCGACGGCAAGACCGTCAAGGAGCACCTCGACACGGCCAACGCCGCGCTGGGCGAGAAGATCGAGATCCGCCGCTTCGAGGTGCTCGAGGGCGGCTACATCGGCTCCTACATGCACAAGACCGACCCGGCCCTGCCGCCGGCGGTGGGCGTGCTGGTCCAGCTCGACAAGCCGAACGCCGAGGTCGCCAAGGACATCGCGCAGCACGCTGCGGCGATGGCGCCGACGTACCTCAAGGCCGACTCCGTGCCCGCCGAGGTCGTCGAGAAGGAGCGCAAGCTCTTCGAGGAGATGACCCGCGAGGAGGGCAAGCCGGAGGCCGCCATCGGCAAGATCGTCGAGGGTCGCGTGAACGGCTGGTACAAGGACTTCACGCTGCTCCAGCAGGCCTTCGTGAAGGACAACAAGAAGAGCGTGGGCAAGTACGCCGAGGAGAACGGCGTCGAGGTCCTGGGCTTTGTCCGTTTCAAGGTCGGTCAGGCTTAGGCTTAGGCAAGCCGCGAGCTCAACGATCCACCGAATGAAGGAGGCCGCCGCCGTGCAGGACCACCGGGAGTCAGCCCACGAATCCACACGGACGGCGGCTTCCTCATCTCAACAACCGCAGAGCCCGCTGAGGTGGAAGCGGGTGATGCTGAAGCTGTCAGGAGAGGCGTTCGCCGGCAGCGAGCCGCTGGGCATCGACCCTGTCGTGGTCGATCATCTGGCCGACTCGATCGCCGAGGCGGTCAAGGAGGGCGTCCAGGTCTCGGTCGTGGTCGGCGGCGGCAACATGTTCCGCGGCGCCACCCTGTCGCAGGGCGGCATCGACCGGGCCAGGGCCGACTACATGGGCATGCTCGGCACCGTGATCAACTGCCTGGCCCTGCAGGACTTCCTCGAACGGCGGGGCGTGGAGACACGCGTGCAGACCGCCATCACCATGCAGCAGGTGGCCGAGCCGTTCCTGCCGCGCCGGGCGATCAGGCACCTCGAGAAGGGGCGCGTGGTCATCTTCGGCGCGGGGCTGGGCTCGCCGTACTTCTCGACCGACACCGCGGCGTCCCAGCGGGCCCTGGAGATCGGCGCCGAGGCGCTGCTCAAGGGCACGCAGGTCGACGGGATCTACGACTCCGATCCCCGCAAGAACCCCGACGCGGTCCGGTTCGACCACCTCGACTACGGCGAGGTGCTGCTGCGTGACCTCGCGGTCATGGACGCCACCGCGATCAGCCTGTGCAAGGACAACGATCTGCCGATCGTGGTCTTCGACCTGATGGGCGAGGGCAACATCCTGCGAGCGGTACGCGGTGAGAAAATCGGCACGCTGGTGAGTCCCGCAGGCAAATGACGGAGCGAGCCCGACACCGCCAGCTAGAAGACAGGGAGCCGCTGTGATCGACGAAACCCTCCTCGAAGCCGAGGAAAAAATGGACAAGGCCGTATCGGTGGCGAAGGAGGACTTCGCCTCCATCCGTACGGGCCGCGTCACCCCCTCGATGTTCAACAAGATCAACGCCGAGTACTACGGCACGCCGACGCCGATCCAGCAGTTGGCGTCCTTCCACGTGCCCGAGGCTCGCATGGTCCTCATCCAGCCCTATGACAAGAGCTCGATGGGCGCGATCGAGAAGGCCATCCGCGACTCCGACCTCGGCGTCAACCCCACGGACGACGGCCAGGTGATCCGCGTGACGTTCCCCGAGCTGTCGGAGGAGCGCCGCAAGGAGTACATCAAGGTCGCCAGGAGCAAGGGCGAGCACGCCAAGGTGTCGGTGCGCAACATCCGCCGCTCCGCCAAAGAGGTCCTCGACAAGATGATCAAGGACGGCGAGGCGGGCGAGGATGAGGTCAGGCGGGCCGAGAAGGAGCTCGACGACCTCACCCAGAAGCACGTCGCCAAGATCGACGAGCTGCTCAAGCACAAGGAAGCCGAGCTGCTCGAGGTCTGAGCGGCGCGCCGCACGGCGGGCCGCGTCCTGCGGGCCGTCTCACGTAGCGGGTCTGCACTGCGGCCCTCGCCGCCGATGGCGGGGGCCGTGGCATATGGAGAAGTCTGTGGAAGAACGTACGGCTGGCACCAGCTCGAGCGGCGGCAGCCGTACCGGAAGGAACCTGCCGGCCGCGATCGCGGTCGGGGTGGTGCTGGGCGCGCTGGTGCTCGGGACCATCTACACGGTCAAGGAGCTGTTCCTCCTGGTCGTGGTGGGCTGCGTGGGCGTCGGTGTGGTCGAGCTGACCAGGGCGTTCGCCACCCGTGACATCGCGGTGCCCGTTCCGCCGGTGCTGGTGGGGCTGGCGGCGATGCAGGCCGGCGCCTACTGGGGCGGGCCGCTGTGGATGCTGGCGGCGTTCGCGGGGTTCGCGTTCGTGCTGCTGATCTGGCGGATGTTCAGCGCCGGCACCGACGGTTACGTACGCGACGCGTCGGCGTCGGTGTTCACGTTGTTCTACCCGGCGATGCTGAGCGCGTTCGTGGCGTTGCTGCTCAAGCCCGACGACGGCAGCCACCGGGTGCTGATCTTCATCGCGGTGACGGTGGCGAGCGACATCGGCGGCTACATCGCCGGCGTGCTGTTCGGACGCCACCAGCTCACGGCGATCAGCCCCAAGAAGACCTGGGAGGGGCTGGCGGGCTCGCTGGTGGCCTGCATCGCGGTCGGGGGCTGGCTGGTGACCTGGCTGCTGGGCGGCGAGCTGTGGCAGGGTGCGCTGATCGGGGCGCTGGGCGCGCTGCTCGCGACCGTGGGCGACCTGATCGAGTCGATGATCAAGCGGGATCTCGGCATCAAGGACCTGGGGACGATCCTGCCGGGGCACGGCGGGCTGATGGACCGGCTCGACTCGCTGGTGACGACGCTGGTGCCGGTCTGGCTGCTGATGACGATCTTCTTCTAGCCCGAGTGCTGGTGGCTCTGCATCGCCTGGACGGTGATGGGGGAGAGCCAGAGCCAGCGGACGGCCTCGCCGCCGAACGCGAATCCTGACATGTCGGGCATGTGGGGTGGGTTGGCCTGCATGAGCACCCCCGAGTACTGCGGACCCAGCGGGAACGTCGCCGGCTCGTGATACCACTTGGCCGTGTGGCCGTGGCCCAGCCAGGTCACCGAGTGCCACGGATATTGACACAACCACACCAGCAGCAGCGCCGCGTCGCGCGGGTCGTCGCGGGTGGCGACGGCCAGTTCGACCCTGGCGTACGCGCCGGGCCGGTCGATCCACTGCTCGACCGTCGGCATGCGCTGGCAGCTCATCCCCACCGTCGACAGCACGGTGAAGCCCCGCTCGCCGTGCGGCGGCCGCTCGGTGATGCCGACGGTCGGCAGCCGCTCGCCGCTGGCGTCCCAATAGCGGCCCGCCGGGCCCAGCACCCCGTCGAGGTGGCCCATCACGAACTGCTGGAACGACGGCCACGACCCCTCGCTGTGCCGCCAGCGCCAGTAGGATCTGGCGTTCGAGATACGGGGCCGCAGCCCTTCGAGCGCCTCCGACAGCGCCCAGGCGAACGGCGACTCGCCCACCGCGTCGCGCGCGTACCCCGGCATGCCGCGGCTCATGTCGGCCCAGCCGGGGATGACCGCGAGCAGCTCCTCGTCCTCATAGAGCGCCACGCCGTCGCCCTCCTCGAACCACAGCGGGCTCAGCTGCCCCAGCGGGCGGCGGCCGTCGGGGTGGAGCGTGTTGGGTCGCGGCATGAGCGGCGGGCGTCCTGTGTTGATGCGGGCCAGGTCGACGACCAGCGGCGCGGGACGATGGTTGGCCAGCCACACGGCCCCGTGGACCGTGCCGTCGGGCGAGCACAGGTAAGCTACCGAGGAGTCCTCGTCCCGCTCGACGACGAGCGTCCGGCTCCCGTACGGGTTGCCGGCGGCGAGCACGACCTCGGCGCCACCCTCGCCAGATGCCGACCGAAAAATCGCCATACGAGATGACTGTAGATCGGCCGGAGACCAGGACGCGAGCCTCACAGTGACCAGGAATTCCACCTCCGATCCGAACGTTCACTACCCTGGTCGCAAACCCCTCAAGCAAAGGCAGCACAGTGTCCCAGCCTCCTGGTCAGCTCACCTTCGTCGCACCGCGACGGGCCAAGCCCGCCCGGCATCTGGCCGACCTGTCGATGGCCGACCGGCGGGCGGCGGTCACCGAGCTGGGCGAGAAGGCGTTCCGCGCCGACCAGCTCTCGCGCCACTACTTCGAGCGCCTCACCACCGACGTGCAGGCGATGACCGACCTGCCCGCGGCGGCGAGAGACAAGCTGGCCACGCTGCTGCCCGACCTGCTGACGCCGGTCAGAGAGCTGACCACCGACGGCGGCACCACGCGTAAGACGCTGTGGAAGCTGTTCGACGGCGCGCTGGTGGAGTCGGTGCTCATGCGCTATCCCGACCGGGTCACCATGTGCGTGTCGTCGCAGGCCGGTTGCGGCATGAACTGCCCGTTCTGCGCCACCGGTCAGGCCGGCCTGACCAGGAACATGTCGACCGCCGAGATCGTCGAGCAGGTCGTCGCGGGGGCGAGGGCACTGGCCGGGGGCGAGGTGCCCGGCGGGCCCGGGCGGGTCAGCAACGTCGTGTTCATGGGCATGGGCGAGCCGCTGGCCAACTACAAGCAGGTCATCGGGGCGGTGCGGCGGCTGGTCGAGCTCGCGCCGCACGGGCTCGGCATCTCCGCGCGCGGCGTCACGGTCTCCACCGTCGGGCTGGTGCCGGCCATCGGCAAGCTCGCCGACGAGGGGTTGCCGGTCACGCTGGCGCTGTCGCTGCACGCGCCCGACGACGAGCTGCGCGACACGCTGGTGCCGATCAACACGCGGTGGAAGGTCGCCGAGGTGCTCGACGCCGCGTGGGCGTACGCGGCGCGGACCAAGCGGCGGGTCTCCATCGAGTACGCCCTGATCAAGGACGTCAACGACCAGGAGTGGCGGGCCGACCTGCTCGGCAAGCTGGTCAAGAACAAGCTGGTGCACGTCAACCTGATCCCGCTCAACCCGACCCCCGGCTCCAAGTGGACGGCCTCCCGGCCGGAGGACGAGCGGGCGTTCGTGCGGCGGCTGGAGTTCCACGGCGTGCCGGTCACCGTCCGCGACACGCGCGGCCGCGAGATCGACGGCGCCTGCGGCCAGCTCGCCGCCGCCGAATAAAACCCGCCCAGCCCCGCACAGAAACCCGGCCCCGCACAGAAACCAGACGGCGCGGGAAAGCGCCGCGCGGGTCCGTGCGGGGTGGGGCCTGGTCGATCGGTCGAGGTTACGTGCGGGTGCGGTGGCGCCAGGTGTAGGCGGTCAGGGCGAGGGCGCACCTGGCCAGGGGGATCGCGCGTTCGAGGTTATGTGCGGGTGCGGCGGAGCCAGGTGTAGGCGGTCAGAGCGAGGGCGCACCACGCCAGGGAGATGGCGCCCAGCTCCGGCAGGCGGGTCACCAGGTCGCCGGCGTTCGCGGCCTTCATCCAGCCGATCAGCGGCACGGTGAGCCAGGCCGGCGCGGTGGCGCTGAGCAGGAGCATGGCCAGGTAACCGAGCACCAGGGCCATGATCGAGATGGCCGGTGAGGGGAGCACGGCCCTGCTGGTGAGGGCGCCCAGGGCAGTGCCGGTGAGGGCCGACACTCCGTACAGGAGTGCTGCCGCCGCCAGCACCCCCGACGAGGGGCGCTCTGTGACGCCGAGCAGGAGGGCCCAGAGCAGGCCGAGTGCCGCGAACACCGCACACGCCGCGAACGCCGCCAGCAGTCCGGCGGCCACCTCCTTGCCGCGCCCGCCCACCTGGACGGCCGACATCTCCCGCTGCCGGTCGGGCTCGGTGTCGAGCAGGCTGCGGGCCGCCCATGCGAGCACGGGGATCAGCAGCACGGCCCCGTCGGCCAGGACCGAGGCCTCCTCGCCACGAGGGGCCCGGCTGCCGTGCAGGATCGCCAGCATGGCCAGGGTGAGCAGCAGCGCCTGGTAGACCCGGTGCGAGCGGACGTACCCGGCCACGCGGTAGACGGCCAGCGCGATCATGGGCTCTCCTCGATCCTGCGGGCCGCGTAGCCGTCCTCGCGCATCCTGGCCAGGAAGCCCGGCACCTCCTCGGCGGGCAGGGTGACCTCCACGGTGGCGTGGGCGCGTACGGCGGCGGGGGCGATCGTGCCCTCCTTGAGGTGGCCGTCCACCATGGCCCACTGCCGCAGGCCGGGCAGGTCGCGCAGGCCGCCCTGGTGGTCGGAGGCGATGACGATGCCGCCCCGCCCGGCCACTTCGGCCGCGATCGCGGGCAGCGCCGCCCGCGTGTCGGCGTCGAGGCCGGCGAACGGCTCGTCCAGGATCAGCAGCCCCGGCTCGGCCATCAGCGCCTGCGCCAGGCCCACCTTGTGGGCGCTGCCCTTCGACAGGTCGCCGAGCGCGGTGTCGAGGAGCTGGCCCATGTTGAGGCGCTCGGCCCAGGGCTCCCAGCGGGCGCCGCCGCGGACGCGGGACATGTGCCGCAGGTACGCGGTCACCGTGAACGGCTGCCCGGTGGGGAACCGGTCGGGGGCGAAGCCGACGACCGCCGGACGTTCGGTGATCGCACCCGTAGTGGGCTTCGCGAGCCCGGCGAGCAGGCGCAGCAGGGTGGACTTGCCGGCCCCGTTGGCGCCGGTCAGCTCGATCACGTCACCCGGCGCGAGACGTGTGTCGGCCTCTTCGATGACGAGAGGGTCACGTCTTCGATATCGGAAGGAGACTCTGGACAGCCGCATGATCCTGTAACCGTATATGTCGGGTCGCAGGGCCGGGATAAAGGTCCGACAATGGAGACACCCCAGCACATCTCAAGAGGAGTGAGGCTTGAACCGCTTTCCACGCGTCATGGGCATGCGTTCAGGCTATGACCCCGTCGAGGTCGACGCTCTGATCGGGCGGATCGAGTCGACCCTGGGCCGGGGCTCCCACCTCCTGGAGCCCGTCACCGCCGACGAGGTGCGCAGCGCGACGTTCCGCGCCGTACGCGGCGGCTACCAGGAGACCGCGGTGGACTTCGCGCTGGAGGCGTTCGTGGTGGCGCTGGAGACGCAGGCCAAGCGGCCCGTCCGGCTCGCCATGGCCGAACCGACCGGCGACATGCTGCGTGAGGAGTGGTTCGAGACGCAGGCCGCCCGCGTCGAACGGGTCGGCTTCCGCTCGGGCCGCATGGGCACCGGCTACAACGAGGACGAGGTGGACGCCTTCCTCGACCGCATCGTGGCCACGCTGCGCGGCACGACCGACTACCCGGTGACGGCCAAGGAGGTGCGGACGGCGAAGTTCTCGACCGTGTTGTTCAGGGCCGGTTATCTGATCGCGGACGTCGACTCGTTCCTCGCGGGCATCGCCGACGTCCTCGATCAGCGTTCCTAGCGGGCCGCCTCGTCGTACGCGGCCTCGACGGCGGCGCGCAGGCCGTGCAGGTCGGGTTGGACGCGCTGGATCACCGACGGGTCCTCCGGCTCATGGCCGAGCCGGTTGATCCACACGCGCGGCAGGCCGAGCCGGTGCGCGGGCACCTGGTCGTGGAAGTAGCTCTGGGCCACGTGCACCCATGCCTCCGGCTCGTACGCGCTCCTGAACACCTCGAAGTGCGCGAGCTCCGGCTTGTACGCCCCCGCCTCCTCCGCCGTCACCACCGCCTCGAACGGCACCGGCAGCCGCCGCAGCGCACCGGCCACCAGGTCACGGTCGCAGTTGGTGAGCAGCGCGAGCCGCCAGCCCGCCGCGCGCAGCTCCGCCAGGCCGGCCGCGACGTCGGGGAACGGCGGCCAGTACGGGATCGTCTCGCCCAGGATCGAGGCGTCGTCGGGGACCAGGTCCACCTTCTCCTCGGCGCACGCCCTGCGCAGCGTCTCGGCCAGCACGTCCCGGTAGCGCAGCACCGGCTTCGTGGTCTGCACCTCGGGCTCGTGCCGCGTGTACGCCTCCAGCAGCCGCTCGCCTTGCCCCGGGGCCACCAGTTCGGTGCCGGTGCGGATGCCGTGCCGCCAGTCGATCAAAGTGCCGTAACAGTCGAAAGTCACCCATCGCATACGTCACATAATGGGGGCCATGGCGATATCCGTGCGTCCCATCGGTCCTGAGGACGAGCGTGTCGTGGCCCGCGTGCTCACCGACGGCTGGGCAGGAACCACCGTGATGGCGCTGGGCAGCGGCGAGCTGATCGACGCCGCCGCGCTGCCCGGCTTCGTCGCCGAGCTGGACGGGGAGGTGGCGGGGGTGCTCACGTACGCCGACCGCGGCGGCTCGCTGGAGGTCATCACCATCAACGCCGTCGTGCCGGGCAAGGGGGTCGGGGCGGCGCTGCTCGACACCGTACGGGCGGTGGCGGTCGCGCAGGGGCTGTCCAGGCTCACCTTGATCACCACGAACGACAACACCCACGCGCTGCGCTTCTACCAGCGCTACGGGTTCGACCTGGTCGCGCTGCACCGGAACGCGGTGGACCGGGCGCGCGACCTGAAGCCGGACATCCCGGCCGAGTCGGACGGGATCCCGATCCGGCACGAGCTGGAGCTCGAACTCCTCCTCTGAGCGGCCCTCACGAGCACTCGGTGACCGGCCGCAGCCTGCCCGGCCCCTGACCGCCGGTGCCAGGGCTCGGGGGCTCCTGGCCGGGCGGAGGTGTGCCGAGCGGTCCTCCGTGCGGGCCGGCAGGCCGCGGAGGCGGGCCGGTCGGGCCGGTCGGGCCGGGGCCGAGCGGTCCGGTCGGGCCGTGGCCCGGAGGGGCTTGGCCGGGAGGGGCTTGGCCGGGAGGGCCGGGTTCTTCGGCGGCGCGGGCGCGGTGCAGCAAGGCGACGATGACCGAGGTCACCGGCGCGGCCAGGAACGCGCCCGCGATCCCGGCCACCACGCTGCCCACCGCGATCGCCACCAGGATCACCGCGCCGGGCAGGTCGAGCGCCTTGCCGTAGATCTGCGGCGCCAGCACGTGCCCTTCGAGCTGCTGCACGGCCACGGTCACGGCGACCACGATGAGCGCGACCAGCCACCCCTTGGCGACGAGCGCGACCACGGCGGCCAGCAGCCCGGCGACGAACGCCCCCACCACCGGCAGGAACGCCCCCGCGAACGTCAGCACCGCCAGCGGCAGCGCCACCGGCACGCCGAGGATCCACAGCGCGACGCCGATGAAGAACCCGTCGACCAGCCCCACGATGGCGACGCCCCTGATGTAGCGGCCGATGACGGTGAAGATGAGCGCCCCTGTCTCGGCCAGCTTGGGCCGGGCGGCGGCGGGCGCGAGGGCGGTCAGCCAGTGGAAGAGCCGGTCACCGGAGTGCACGAAGTAGACGGACAGGATGACGGCCAGCACCGCGCCGACCACGATCTCGCCCGCCGTCCTGACCCCGGCCAGCGCCCCGGTGGTGATCTGCCGGTTGCGCGAGGACAGGTAGTCGCGCGCCTGCGCGAGCAGCTGCCGGTCGTCGAACCCCAGCCGGACCGCCAGCCGGTGCAGGTCGTCGAGCACCTTGCCGACGCTCGCGCTCAGCTCCGTCAGGCTGGCCACGGTGGGCGGCACCAGCAGCGCGAACAGCGCACCGGCCACCACCAGCCCGCCGGTGAAGACGACGGCGGTGGCCAGGGCCGGCCCGGCGCCGCGCGACCTGAGCCAGCGGGCAGGCGGCACCAGCAGCGCCGTCAGGAAGACCCCGATGACGATGGACAGCGCCACCGTACGCAGGTGATGGAGACAGAACAGCACCACCGCGACGACCGCGATCCACCCGAGCAGCCGCCACGGCCTCATCCTCTTGCCCCCCGATCGTGCCTGGTCAGAGGAGTTCCCCAGGCCGATCGGGGGCAATCATGGCTAGGCGGGCGGCGCCAGGTGAGCGTGCTGGGAGCGCTTGCCGGCCGCGTACTCCTCCTTGGCCGTCCGCGTGGCGTCAGTGGTGGCGACCTGCGCCACGGGCACGTCCCACCACGCCTCGGACGAGGGCACGTCGTCGGCCAGGCGGTCGGTGGGCACGTAGATGACCGTGGTCTCGCTCGCCGACCGGGCCGTGTCGAGCGCCTTGCGCAGGTCGGCGACCGATTCGGGGCGCAGCACGGTCGCGCCGAGGCTGGCCGCGTTGGCGGCGAGGTCGACGGGCAGCGGGCCGCCGTCGCCTGCCTGGTAGGCGGTGCCGAGGCGTTCGGCGCCGACGCTCTCCGACAGCCGCCCGATGGAGGCGAAGCCGGAGTTGTCGACCAGCACCACGATGAGCTTGACGCCGTCGGCGACGGCGGTGACGAGCTCCTGGGCCATCATCAGGTAGGAGCCGTCGCCCACCAGCACGAACACCTCGCGCTCCGGCACGGCCCGCTTGATGCCGAGCCCGCCGGCGATCTCGTAGCCCATGCAGGAGTAGCCGTACTCGACGTGGTAGCTGCCCGGGCCGCTGGGCCGCCAGAGCTTGTGCAGGTCGCCGGGCATCGACCCGGCCGCGCACACCACCACGCCGTCGTCGCCGGCCGCCGCGTTGACCGCCCCGATCAGCGCGGCCTGCGAGATCGGGGTGCGCTCCACCGCGTACGCGGCGTCCACGGCGGCGGCCCAGGCCCGGTTGAGCTCGGCGGTGCGCTCGCGGTAGGCGTCAGGCGTGCTCCAGCCGGCGACCGCCTCGGACAGGTCGGTCAGCCCCTCGCGGGCGTCGGCGACGAGCTGCAGCCCGGACAGCTTGGCCGCGTCGAAGCCGGTGACGTTGACGTTCACGAAGCGTGCGTCGGGCGCGAAGATCGTGCGGGAGGCGGTGGTGAAGTCGCTGTAGCGGGTGCCGACGCCGATGATCACGTCGGCCTCGCGGGCCAGCGCGTTGGCGGCCGTGGTGCCCGTGGCGCCGACCGCGCCGACGGCGAGCGGATGCCCGTACGGCAGCGCGCCCTTGCCGGCCTGCGTCTCGGCCACCGGCACGCCGTGCGCCTCGGCGAACGCGCGCAGGGCGCCGGTGGCCTCGCCGTATATGGCGCCGCCGCCGGCCACGATGAGCGGGCGCTCGGCCGACCGGAGCAGCTCGGCGGCGCGGGCCAGCGCCGCGCGCTCCGGCCTGGGCCGTGGGATGTGCCAGACGCGACGGGCGAACAGCTCCTCCGGCCAGTCGTACGCCTCGGCCTGGACGTCCTGCGGCAGCGCCAGCGTCACCGCGCCGGTCTCGGCCGGGTCGGTGAGCACCCGCATGGCGGCGAGCAGCGCGGACGGCAGCTGCTCCGGCCGGTTGATGCGGTCCCAGAACCGGGAGACGGGCTTGAGGCAGTCGTTGACCGAGATGTCGAAGGACCGCTGGTCCTCCAGCTCCTGCAGCACCGGGCTGGCGACCCGGGTGGAGAAGATGTCGCCGGGCAGCAGCAGCACGGGCAGCCGGTTGATGGTGGCGCCCGCCGCGCCGGTGATCATGTTGGTGGCGCCGGGGCCGATCGAGGCGGTGCACACCAGCGTGGACAGGCGGTTGCTCGCGCGGGCGTAGGCGGCGGCCGTGTGGACCATCGCCTGCTCGTTGCGGCTGAGGTAGTAGGGCAGCTCGTCGTCTGAGGTGGCGAGCGCCTGGCCGACGCCGGCCACGTTGCCGTGGCCGAAGATGCCGACGACGCCGCCGAAGAACCGGCGTTCGACGCCGTCGCGCTCGCTCCACTGCTGCGCCAGGAAGCGGACGACGGCCTGCGCGACGGTCAACCGGATCATGACGTCCTCCCGAACGGCAGTCTGGGGTCGATGTCCTGGCCCGCCCAGGAGGAGCGGATCCAGGCGTGGCGCGGGTCGTCGCAGAACGCCATCGACCGCTGCTCCATGGGGCCCGCCAGGACGTTGAGATAGTAGAGGTCGTAGCCGGGCGCGGCCATGGAGGGGCCGTGGTAGCCGTACGGGATGAGCACCACGTCACCCGAGGCCACCTCGGCGAGCGTGTCGATGTGGCCCCGCTCGGAGGAGTAGACGCGCTGGTAGCCGAGGCCCTCGCCGGCGACCTCGAAGTAGTAGATCTCCTCCAGCACCGCCTCGCCCGGGTTGGGCGTGTCGTGTTTGTGCGGCGGATAGGAGGACCAGTTGCCGCCGGGCGTGAGCACCTCGACGGCCATGAGCTTGTCGCACTCGAACGCGTCAGGCGCGCAGAAGTTGTTGACCTGGCGGCTGGCCTGGCCGGCCCCCCTGATCTCGACGGGCACCTCGGAGGCGGGCACGTAGCGCGGCTCGAACCTGCGGGTGGCGCGCGCCGAGGGCAGCGCGACGCGGCCGGCGCCGGTCAGCGTCACCTCGGTGCCGATCGGCACGTACGCGAAGTCCGACGGCCCGTCGAAGACGGAGGCCCGCCCGGCCAGCTCGAACCTCCGCCCAGGGATCGTGACCGTGCACGAGCCGGCCAGCGGCAGGACGAGCAGCTCCTCATCGCCGGTCTCGAACGTGACCGGGCTCTCGCCCAGGTCCGTCACCCGCAGCCCGGAGTACGTCCAGCCGGCCAAGGACGGGGTGACCTCCACCGTCCAGGGGTCGCGGGCGGCTTTGCCGTGAGGAAGGTAGGTCATGCGCGAACCTCTCGCACCAGGGCCGCGGCACCGTCGACCGCGGCCGCCACGTCGTCGTCCGGGGGATAGAGCAGGGCGCGCCCGACGACCAGGCCGCGCACGCCCGGCAGGCTCAGGGCGCGGTGCCAGTCGGCGTAGGCGGCGTCGATGTCGGGCGGGTCGCCGCCGAGGAGCAGCGCGGGCAGCGTGGTGGCGGCCATGACGCGTTCCATCTCGGCCACGGCGGGGATCTTCAGCCAGGTGTAGGCGGAGGTCACGCCGAGCGCCTGGGCGATGCTGATGGCCTTGATCACCGCGTCGGGCGACAGGTCGTTGCGTACGACGCCCGATTCGTTACGGCCCGACCAGAACGGCTCCACCATCGCCACCAGTCGCCGCCTTGCCAGGTCGCTGACCGCCCGCGCGCACGACTCCAGCGTGGCGACGGTGGCGGGGTCGGACGGGTCGATGCGGCAGAGCATCTTGCCGCCGTCGAGCCGCATGGCGTCGATGGAGTCGGCGTCGAAGCCGGTGAAGCGGTCGTCGAGCTCGAACGCCGAGCCCGCCAGGCCGCCCCTGTTCATGGAGCCGAAGGCGAGCTTGCCTTCAAGGGCGCCGAGCAGCAGCAGGTCTTCCAGGACGTCGGGGGAGGCCAGGATGCCGTCCACGCCGGGCCTGGCCAGTGCCACGCGCAGCCGGTCGAGCAGGTCGACGCGGCTGGCCATGGCGAGCGGCCGGTCGCGGACGGCGAGCGCGCCCCTCGCCGGGTGGTCGGCGGCGATGATGAGCAGCCGCTCGCCCTCGCCGGGCAGGCCGCGCCGCTCCCTGCGGGCCGCGGCGGCGGCGATCTCGCCGGGGCTGGTGGCGCGGATGTGGGTGAGCCGCCCGTAGTCGGCCGCCTTGGGCAGCGTGATGTCGCTCACGAGCGGGCCCCGTTCAGCAGGTCGTCCACCTCGGACGTGGTGGGCATGGCGTCGGCGCAGGCCAGGCGGGCGGCCACGAAGGCGCCCGCGGCGTTGGCGAAGCGCAGCGTGCGTTCGAGCGGCCAGCCGCGCAGCAGGCCGAGGCAGACGGCGCCGCCGAACGCGTCTCCCGCGCCGATGCCGTTGACGACCTCGACCTTCATCGGCTCGACCAGCGCGCTCTCCTCAGCGGTGCGCGCGAACACGCCTTCGGGGCCCATCTTCACGATCGCGACGCGTACGCCGGCGTCGAGCAGCGCCTGCGCGGCGGCCTCGGGGTCACGGACGCCGACCGCGACCTCCACCTCCTCCTGGTTGCCCACGGCCACGTTCGCGTGCGGCAGCGCGCGCCGCGCGGCCTCGTGGGCGGCCTCGCGCGACTCCCACAGGCTCGCCCGGTAGTCGAGGTCGAAGACGGTCCAGCCGGAGGTGCGCGTCTCGAGCGCGGCGGCGTGGGCGGCGGCGCTCGGCTCCTTGCTGAGCCCGGTCAGCGAGAACCAGAACAGCGGGGTGCCGGCGATCGCGCCGAGGTCGAGCATGGACGGCTCGATGCGCAGGTCCGGCGGATGCTCGCCGCGGTAGAAGTAGATGGGGAAGTGGTCGGGCGGGAAGATCTCGCAGAACGTCACGGGGGTGGGTGCGCCCTCGATGGTGCTGACGAAGGCGTCGTCCACGCCGAAGCCGCGGATCGCCCGGCGTACGTAGTCGCCGAACGGGTCGGCGCCCACTCCGGTGATCACGGCGGGGCGCAGCCCGTGGCGAGCGGCGGCGACGGCCACGTTGGTGGGGCTGCCGCCGAGGAACTTGCCGAAGGTCTCGACGTCGGCCAGGCCGACCCCGGTCTGCAGCGGGTAGACGTCGACGCCGCAGCGGCCGATCGTGATCAGGTCGTACAACAGCACCTCCAGGGACGGAGCTTACCCTCGACACTATGGCATATTGTCATGACATTCGGATGTCCGCTATGTTGCGCTGTGTGCCCCGTCCGAAACCCCCGTCGCTCACCTCTGCGGGCGCCGGGTCGTGAAGATCGCTCCTGCCTGGGAAAAGGCGCAGCATGTGGGCACTTCCTTGATCATGGCCAGGTCTTTACGTCATCTGAATGTCATGACATATTGGCCCATGGCTGCCTCCCTTTATGGACACGTCGGAGGGTTTGCATGGCATTGCGGAAACGGTCATTGGGTGTGGTCGCGGTCATCACCGCGGCCGGTCTGGGGCTCGCCGCGTGCGGCCAGTCCTCCGGCGGCGGCGAAGGCGGTGACGCGATCGAACTGACGATCACCCAGAACGCCATCGCGGGCGGCAAGAACGCCGCCGCCGCGCAGCACATCGCCGACTGGGTGATCCCGAAGTTCGAGGCGGCCCAGAAGGCGAAGGGCAAGAACGTCACGGTCAAGTTCGTACCCAGCGGCGTCGACGACGAGCAGTACAAGACCAAGCTCTCGCTCGACCTCAAGTCTGGCAAGGGCGCGGACGTCATCGACATCGACGGCATCTGGGCCGGCGAGTTCGCCGAGGCCGGCTACCTCAAGCCGCTGTCGGAGCTGGTCGGCCCCGAGGCCGACAACTGGGACGGCTGGGGCCAGATCCCCGAGGCCGTGCAGGGCATGACCGAGTTCAACGGCAAGAAGTACGCGCTGCCCGTCGGCACCGACGGCCGCGTCCTCTACTTCAACAAGAACCTCTTCGCCAAGGCCGGGCTGCCCGCCGACTGGCAGCCGACGACCTGGCAGGAGATCCTCGACGCCGGCGCCAAGCTCAAGGGCTCGGGCGTGCCCGTGCCGATCCAGATCAACGCCGGCACCGCCATGGGCGAAGCCACCTCCATGCAGGGCGTGCTGCCGCTGCTGGCCGGCGCGGGCGGCGAGGTGCAGCAGGACGGCAAGTGGACCGGCGCGTCCCAGCCGCTCAAGGACGCCCTCGGCCTCTACCAGAAGATCTACGGCGGCGGCCTCGGCGACCCCAAGCTCCAGCAGGAGGCCAAGGGCCGCGACAAGTCGTTCCAGCAGTTCGCCGACGGCAAGATCGGCATCCTGATGGAGGGCGACTACTTCTGGCGCGGCGTGGTCAACCCCAAGACCGGCGTCGCCAAGATGGCCGACCGCGACCAGGTCGTCGGCTACGCGATGATCCCCGCCATCGAGCCCGGCAAGGGCATCCGCGGCCAGGACTTCGTCAGCATGTCCGGCGGCGCGCTGCGCACGGTCAACCCCAACAGCAAGCACCCCAAGGAGGCGTTCGAGCTGGCCGCCTTCACCCTCTCCCCTGAGGCGCTGAAGGAGGAGACCAAGGACGGCAACGTGCGCATCACCCCGCGCTCGGACGTCAACAAGGAGATCCTGGCCGGAGAGCCACTGCTGACGTACATCTCGGAGAAGGTGCTCCCGGTGACGGCCTACCGCCCGCCGGTCGCCGTCTACCCGCAGGTGTCGGTGGCGCTGCAGGAGGCCACCGCGGCGGTCGCCGGCGGCACCCCGCCCGACCAGGCCGCGGCCGACTACCAGAAGAAGCTTGAGGGAATCGTCGGTGGCGCAGGCAACATCGCCTCCTGAAGTAGCGACCGAGAGCGGCAAGGCCCGCTACAGCTCGGACGCGGCGGGCCTGGGCAAGGCCAGGGCCGGGGTCTTCATGGCCCCAGCCCTGCTGCTCATCGCGGTCTTCCTCGTCTTCCCCGCGCTGTGGGTGCTCTATCTCGGCCTGACCAACTACCGCCTGACCGGGATCGCCGCCGCCGATCCGCAGTTCGTCGGGCTGGACAACCTCCTCGACGCGATCGCGAACCCGACGTTCTGGAGCTCGACCTGGCTCACCGTCGAGTTCGTGCTGGGCTCGGCGGTCATCGGGCAGGTCGGGCTCGGCTTCACCATCGCCTGGCTGCTGCGCGACAAACGCGGCCCGCTCAAGCGGGTCGTCGAGGGCCTGGTCATCCTGGCCTGGATCCTGCCCAGCGCCATCGTGGCGTTCCTGTGGGTGGCGCTGCTCGACCGCGACGGCGGCACGCTCAACGCGCTGCTCGGCATGCCCGGCATGGCCTGGCTGCTAGACCACCCGATGCTGTCGATCATCGTGTTCAACACCTGGCGCGGCACCGCGTTCTCGATGATGTTGTACGGCGCCGCCCTCGGCAACGTGCCGCCCTCCCACCTGGAGAGCGCCCGCCTGGCCGGCGCCTCCGGCTGGCAGCAGCTCAGGGACGTCGTCTTCCCCCACATCAGGGGCCACATCCTGACGAACCTGCTGCTCATCAGCCTGTGGACGTTCAACGACTTCAGCCCGTTCCTGCTCACCGCCGGCGGCCCCGACGGCAAGTCCGAGGTGCTCGCCGTGCACGTCTACAAGGTGGCCCTGCAGGGCGGCGAACTGGGCTACGGCGCCGCCGTCTCCACGATCATCCTGCTCATCAACCTGGTCGTGGCGGTGTTCTACCTGCGGCTGCTCAGGAGCAAGAAATGACGCGATTCGTCCTGGGCCGCATCGGGTTCTACACGCTGATCGCCGTGCTGCTGGCGTTCTTCACGATCCCGCTGCTGTGGCTGGTCACCGCGCCCTTCACCTCCGACCCCACCTACGAGGTACGGCTGCCCGACTTCACCTGGGACAACTTCCAGGCCGTCATCGAGCACCCGTACGCGCTGCCGTCGCTGTGGAACTCGGTCGTGCTGTCGGTCGGCACCGCCGCGCTGGTCGTGATCTTCTCGGCGCTGGCCGCGTACGCGCTCAGCCGGGTGCGGCTGCCCGGCCGCGACGCCCTGCTGTACGCCCTGCTCCTGCTGTCGTCGATCATCACCGGCACGGCGGCCATGGTGCCGTTGTTCCAGCTCGCGGTGGAGCTGAACCTCATCGACTCGCAGATGGGGCTCATCCTCATCCTGACCGGCGGCCTGCTGCCCGCGGCGATCTTCATGCTCAAGGACTTCATGGACTCGACGCCGAAGTCGTACGAGGAGTCGGCCCGCGTCTTCGGCGCCACGCCGCTGCAGATCGTCCGGCACGTCGTGGTGCCCCTCGTCCGTCCCGGGCTCGCGACCATCGCCGTGTGGGCCGTGGCCAACGTGTGGGGGAACTTCCTCATGCCGTACCTGCTGCTCAGCGACGTGGAGAAGCAGCCGGCGGCGGTGATCACGTACACGCTGTACACCGAGGGCGGGCAGGCCAACCTCAGCATGCTGTCCACGTTCGGGCTGCTCTACTCGATCCCGGTGGTCCTCATGTACCTGTTCGTCAGCAAGAAGTACGGCTTCCGCTTCCACGGAGGGATCAAGCGTTAATGGCCGCCATCGAACTACGCGGGCTGACCAAGGTCTACCCGGGCGGGGTGACAGCGCTCGACGCGCTCGACCTGGCCATCCCCGACGGCGAGTTCTTCGCCCTGCTCGGTCCCTCCGGCTGCGGAAAGACCACGCTGCTGCGCACGATCGCCGGCCTGGAGACCGCCACCGGCGGCGCCGTCGTCATCGGTGAGCGCGACGTGACGGGCGTGCAGCCGGGCGGCCGCGACGTGGCCATGGTGTTCCAGGACTACGCGCTGTTCCCGCACATGGACGTCACCGACAACATCGCCTACCCGCTGCGCATCAAGAAGGTCGCCAAGAACACCCGCCGCGACAAGGCCGCCGAGGTCGGCGCGCGGCTCGGCCTGGAGCACCTGATGGACCGGCGGCCGGGCCAGCTCTCGGGCGGGCAGCAGCAGCGCGTCGCGCTGGCCAGGGTGATGGCCACGCAGGCGCAGGCGTTCCTGTTCGACGAGCCGCTGTCCAACCTCGACGCGCGGCTGCGCCTGGAGGCCAGGACGTTCCTCAAGAAGCTGCAGCGCGAGCTGGGCGTCACCACCGTCTTCGTCACCCACGACCAGGCCGAGGCGCTGGCCATGGCCGACCGGATGGCCGTCATGGAGGCCGGGCACATCCGGCAGATCGGCACGCCGTCGGAGGTGTTCCAGCGGCCGGCCAACACGTTCGTCGCCGCGTTCATCGGGTCCACGCCGATGAACCTGCTCGACGGCACCGTACGAGGTGACACGCTGGACGTGGCAGGCTGCAAGGTCGCGGTCCCCGACTCGGCCGAGGGGCTGCTGTCCGACGGGGAGAAGATCGTGTACGGCGTACGTCCGGAATACCTCGCCTACTCCGCCGCGCCCGCCGACGGGGCGTTCGGCGGGAAGGTGGCCATCGTCGAGAACCTGGGCGCCTCCCACCTGGTGACCCTCGACGTCAACGACGTGAACGTGCAGGCCGTGGTGCCCGAGGGCAGCGAGCCCGCCGTCGGCGACGACGGCTTCGCCGTGCCCCGCCGCGACCGCGCGCTCGTCTACCGGAACGGAGAACTCGTTTGACCACCGGCCACTGGTCGCTGGACGACCGCCTGGAGCGGATTCTGCGCGAAGTGCCGTTCGAGGTGCCGCCCGGCACCGCCGCCGTGCACGTGAAGCTGTCCTACGACAGGTCGCAGGGCGTGCTCGACCTCGGCTGCGGCGCGCCGGACGGGTTCCGCGGCTGGTCGGGCGGCGCGCGCGACGAGTACACGATCACCCGCGACTGGGCCACCCCCGGCTACCTGCCGGGCGAGCCGGAGCCCGGCACCTGGAACGTGTGGCTGCGGCTGCACCGCATCCCGCCGCAGGGCCTCGACTACACGCTCGACATCACCTGCGAGCGCGTCGCCCCGCCGGAGCCCGTCGTGGCCGAGCCGCCGCACGGCGAGCGCCCGCCCCGCAGGGACATACCCGACGTCGGCGGCCTGCGCTGGTTCGCCGGCGACTTCCACGCCCACACCGTGCACAGCGACGGCAGCCTGACCATCGCCGAGCTGGCCGAGCTGGCCCACGGGCGCGGCCTCGACTTCCTCGCTGTCACCGACCACAACACGGTCAGCCACCACCCCTGGCTCGGCAAGATCGACCGGGGCATCCACCTGCTGCCCGGCCAGGAGGTCACCACCGACCGGGGCCACGCGAACGTGTTCGGCGACGTCGGCTGGGTGGACTTCCGCCGGCCCGTCGACTCCTGGCACGACCACGCCGACCGCGCCGGCGGCGTGATGTCGATCAACCATCCGCTCGGCGGCGACTGCGCCTGGCTGCAACCCATCGAGCGCCGTCCCCGCGTCGCCGAGGTGTGGCACTCCGGCTGGTGGGACCGCCGCTGGGGCGCGCCACTCGCCTGGGCCGACGCCTGGCGCGACGACGTCATCGTGATCGGCGGCAGCGACTTCCACAAGCACGGCTCCGACGGCCTGCCCGGCGCGCCCACGACCTGGGTGCTCGCCGAAGGCGCCGCCCCCGGCACGGACACGGTGCTGGACGCCGTCAAGGCCGGGCGCACCGCCGTCTCGGCGGGCCCCGACGCGCCGCTCCTGCTGCGCCTCGGCGACGAACTGCTCGCGCTGGACGCCGGCGGCCTGGTCCTGGTCCGCCCCGACGGCACCCGCCAGGTCGTCCGCGGCGAGCGCGCCCTGCTGCCGGCCATCGACGGGCCGCACCGGCTGGAAACCCACGAGAACGAGGTGATCGCACTATGCGCGTGAGGAAAGTCGCGAACGCCCCCGTCAGCTTCGGCGTGTTCGAGCTGAGCGACGCCCCGCCGCCGCTGACCGCCGACGAGATGGTCCGCGCCCTGGCCGACGCCGGCTACGAGGGCATCGACTCAGGGCCGATCGGCTACCTCGGCACCGGCTCCGAGCTGGCCGAGCGGCTGTCCGGCGCCGGGCTGCTGCTCGCGGGCGGCTGGGTGGACCTGCGCTACCACGACGCCGAGGCGTTCGAGCAGGACCTGGCCGGGCTGGACAGCGCGCTCGACTTCTTCGCCGCCGCCCCCGCCGGCGACCTGCCGCCCCGGCCCACGCTGGCCGCGCCCGGCACGCCCGAGCGGTTCGCGCGGCCCGGCGGGAACGCTCCCGGCCTGCCAGCCGCCGACTGGCTGGCCTACGCCGCCCGCATCCAGCAGGCCACCGACCGGTGCCGCGAGCGCGGCTTCGAGCCCGCCTACCACCACCACCTCGGCACGTACGTCGAGACGCCCGACGACGTCGAGCGGCTGCTGGAGCTGACCGACGTCGAGCTCTGCCTGGACACCGGCCACCTGCTGCTGGCCGGCGGAGACCCGGTCGAATGCCTGCGCAAATGGGCGAGCCGGGTCACCCACGTGCACATCAAGGACGGCGACACCGCGATCCTCGCCCAGGCCCTGGCCGACGGCGTGGACCTGCGCGAGCTGATGGGCCGCGGCGGCTTCGCCCTCCTCGGCGAGGGCGAGCTCGACCTGCCCGCCGTCATCCGCACGCTCGACGAGATCGACTACTCCGGCTGGGTCATCGTCGAGCAGGACACCCTGCCGGGGCGGCGCAGCGTCGCCCAGAACATCGCCGACCAGGCGGCCAACCGCCAGAAGCTGAAGGACTTGGGACTGTGAGAATCGCGCTGGTGGGTTGCGGCGCCGTCACCCAGGCGGTCTACGTGCCGCTGCTGTCGCGCCGCCGCGACCTGTTCGAGGTGGTCGCCGTCTGCGACCTGTCGCGGACGCTGGCCGACGCCGTCGGCGACCGGCTGGGCGCGGGCAAGCGCTACACGGCGGTCGCCGACATGCTGGCCGACGGCGGGTTCGAGGCCGTCGTCGTGCTCGCGTCCGGCTCCCACGGCGAGACCGTGCGGCAGGCGCTGTCCGCCGGCTACGCCGTGCTCTGCGAGAAGCCGCTAGCCCTGACCAGGGCCGAGGTGGCGGCGCTGCCCGAAGGGCGGCTCATGGTCGGCTACATGAAGCAGTACGACCCCGCCGTGCGCCGCGCCGAGAAGCTGCTCGCCGAGCTGGGCGGGCCCGCCGCCATCAGGGCGGTCGAGGTGACCGTGCTGCACCCGAGCGGGGAGTCGCAGCTCGCCTTCGCCAACCTCACCCAGGCCCGCGACGTGGACCCCGGGCTGCTGGCCTCGCTGCGGGCCGCCGAGGACGAGCTGGTCTCCCAGGCGCTGGGCGCCGACGCCCCGAAGGACGTACGCGATCTGTACGGCGTCGCACTCGGCTCCATCTGCCACGACCTGTCGCTGCTGCGCCGCTTCACCGGCTCGCCCGCCGAGATCTCGTACGCCGAGACGTGGGGCGAGACGCCCGGCTCCATCGAGATCTCCGGCCCCCTCCCCGAGACCGGCCGGTTCTCCCTCCGCTGGCACTACCTGGAGGACTACCCGGCCTACCGCGAGACCGTCGCCATCCACCACGACAGCGGCTCACTCGAACTGGTCTTCCCCTCGCCCTACCTCATGAACGCCCCCACCACGCTCACCGTGGTCACCCCGGGCGAGAGCCGTGCGGAATGGCGCGAGGTGACTGAGGCATTCGAGGTACAGCTGGCGGCCTTCCATGCTTACGTGAACGATGGCACGCCGCCGCTCACCGACGCGGGCGGCGGGCTCGAGGACATCGTCACGGCACAGCGGATCGCGGCCCGCTACGCCGTACAGCACGGACTGCCCATTGGAGGGGAAGCAGCGTGAGCACGGAGATCGTCGTCGTACCGCACACCCACTGGGACCGGGAGTGGTACGAGCCCTTCCAGCGCTTCAGGCTGCGTCTGGTGGCGCTGCTCGACGAGGTGCTCGACACCATGGAGCGCGAGCCCGACTACCACTTCACCCTCGACGGCCAGCTCGCCTGCGTGGACGACTACCTGGAGGTGCGTCCGGAGAACCGCGACCGCATCGCCGCGCTGGTCGAGGCCGGGCGGCTGGCCGTGGGGCCGTGGCAGATCCTGCTCGACGAGTTCCTGTGCTCGGGCGAGAACATCATCCGCAACCTGGAGCTCGGCATGGACAGGGCGGACAAGCTGGGCGGCGCCATGCCGGTCGGCTACCTGCCCGACATGTTCGGCCACACCGCCCAGATGCCGCAGATCCTGCGTAAGGCCGGGCTGCTGCACGCCTGCGTCTACCGCGGCGTGCCGTCCTCCGTCACCACCGACGCCTTCGCCTGGACCGCTCCCGACGGCACCGCGATCCGCACCCAATACCTGCCCGCCGGCGGCTACGGCAACGGGGCCCACCTGTTCCACGACAGCGAGGGGCTCAAGGAGCGGGCGGCGGCGTTCGTCAGGACCATGCGCGAGTGGCACGGGCCCGAGGGGTCGCTGCTCGCGATGTACGGCACCGACCACTCCGCCCCCGTACGCGGCCTGCCCGAGATGGTGGCCGCCATCGGCGCCCGCATGGACACCCTGTCCGGCTACATCGGCGCGTACTCCGGCGACGTGGACGGCCTGCCGCAGGTGCACGGCGAGCTGCGCTCCCACGCCCGCGCCAACATCCTGCCCGGCGTCATCTCCGTGCGCGCCCACGTCAAGCAGGCCATGGGCCGCGCCGAGCGGATGGTCGAGCGTTACGCCGAGCCGCTCGCCGCGCTCTGGGGCGAGGAGTGGCCAGGACGCTTCCTCGACATGGCCTGGTGGCGGCTCGTCGACGCCAGCGGCCACGACTCCGTCACCGGCTGCGGCGTGGACGACACCGCCCAGCAGGTCGCCGCCCGCATCGCCGAGGCCGAGCACCTCGGGCAGGCCGTCCGCGACATGGTGACCGCCCGCCTCGCCGAGGCCGCGCCGTCCGACTCGGTCGTCATCGTCAACCCGACGCCCCAGACGCGCTCCGGCGTCGTGATCCTCGACGTCGAGGGCACCGATCCCATCGCCGACCCCACCGGCGAGGCCCTGCCCACCCAGCCCATCGAGTACGCCCCCACGCTCCTGCTCGACCAGGAGATGGACCCGGCCGTCGCGCTCAGCTTCGTGCACGGCACCGAGCTGTACGGCCAGCACATCACCGACTGGAAGGTCGACGACGACACCCTGACCTTCACCGTGGCGCGCGAGACGTCCGTCGTCTTCGACGTGGACGACCTGCGGGCCGCCATCGACGGCGTCACCCACGTCCGCATCGAGGCCGAGCAGCGCCGCACCGTCGCCGCGCTCGTCACCGCGCCGCCGCTCGGCCACACCACCGTCAGGCCCGCCCCGCGCGACGAGGTCTACGACCCCGACGCGCCGCAACCGCTGCCCAGCGAGCACCACCCGTCGTGCTGGCTGCGCTCCGACGACGCCCCGCTGCCCGTCCGCGGCGACGCCCAGGTCCTCGACAACGGCCTGGTGCGCGTCACCATCGCCGAGGACGGCCTGCTCGACATCGTCGGCGACAACGGCACCAGGATCACCGGCGCCGGCCGCATCGTGGACGGCGGCGACGTCGGCGACACCTACAACTACGCGCCGCCGCGCGCCGACCTCGTCGTCTCCCAGCCGGTGAGCGTCGAGACCGAGATGATCCTCAGCGGGCCGATCGTCGCCGCCGTGGACGTCCGCCGCACCTACCGCTGGCCCGCCGCCGCCGAGGCGATCGAAGGCATCCCCGAGGTGCCCGCACTCAACCGGCGCGCGGAGATGGAGGAGATCGTCGTCACCATGCGGGTCGAGCTGCGCGCGGGCGAGCCGTTCGTCCGGCTGCGCGTCTCGTTCGACAATCGCTGCGACGACCATCGCGTACGCTTCCACGTTCCGCTGCCCACGCCCGCCTCCGAGTCGTACGCGGAGGGGCAGTTCGCGGTCGTCACCCGGCCTCTGACCTCCGAGGGCGGCTGCGGCGAGACCCCGCTGCCCACTTTCCCCGCCTCCTCCTGGGTCGCCGCGGGCGGCGTGGCCGCGCTCCTTGAGCACGTCACCGAGTACGAGGTGAACGACGACGAGCTGGCGCTCACCCTGCTGCGCTCGGTCGGCTACCTCTCCCGCAACCGCAACACCCTGCGCCCCGAACCGGCCGGTCCTCAGCTGCCCACTCCCGCGGCGCAGTCACGGGGGCTGCGGACGGTGAACCTGGCGCTCATGCCGTACCTCGGGTCGTGGGAGAAGGTCGTCCCCCACGCGGAGGCGTTCCGTCACGACCTGCTCGTGGTGCCAGGACTCGGCGACCGCTCCCTGCCCATGCCGCAGCCCGTCCCCGGTCTGTCGGTGACGGGCGACGGGGTCGTCATGACCTCGCTCCGCGACCGCGACGGCTGGCTGGAGCTCCGCGTCGTCGCCATGACCCCCGACCCCACGGAAGCGGTCATCTCCACTGTCCAGGAGGCCCGCCACACCGACCTCAGAGGCCGCCCCGGCGCTCCGCTGCAGGTCACCGACGGCACCGTCCGCCTTCCCCTGTCTCCTTGGGAGATCGCGACCATCCAGTTCCGTAAACTCTGAGTAATGGCTCGAATGCTGACCCCGGCGTATGCCGGGGTCGGCGTCATCGTCGAGACGCAGCGCGACCAGGACGATGACAAGCTCTATGCGTGGCTGGAGTACATCGCCAACTTCCGGGCGCGTGAGCGATGCCCGGCCTGCCTGGTCGTCATCTGCCCGATCAGGAAGGCGGCCCGGTGGGCCGCCCGCGAGATCTACACCGGCCACCCGGGGCTGATCCTCAAGGCGCTCATCATCCACGCGGGCAACACCCCGGTCATCACCGACCTCGCCCAGGCCACCGAGAACATCGGCCTGGCCCTCATCTCCGCGATCACACAGAGCGAACACCCGAAGTTCGCCACGATCTTCGCCGTCCTGCAACAGGCGCTGGATCACATCGATACGAAGCAGGCGTCGCGGTACGCTCGTTATGTCAATCTGTCACTGCTGGGTGACGCACAGGAGTAGTGGAACCGAGGCATGAGCACGATGACGTATCCGTACCAGGGCGAGTACGCGGAGGGCCTCCTCGCCGAGGGCAAGGTCCAGGATAGGGCCGAGGCCGTTCTCGAAGTGCTCGAGATTCGGGGGCTCGTGGTGCCCGAGTGGGTGCGCGGGCGCATCACCTCCTGCCGGGACCTCGATATCCTGCGCGAGTGGCACTTCAGGGCGATCACCGTCGAGTCGGCTGAGGACGTCTTCGGGTGAGGTCAGGGGCCGAGGAGGCCCAGGTGGCGGGCGGCGCGGATGGCCAGCCAGACCTCTGCGAAGGCGCTGGTCGACGTGAGGTCGCGGTCCGTCAGGTCCGCGAAGCGGCGGAGGCGGTAGGACAAGGTGTTGGGGTGGATGTGGAGGGCGGACGCGGCGTCCTCCACGTGCCGGTTGCGTTCCATCCACACCCGTACGGACGTCAGCAGCCGTGACGAGTGGGCCTCGTCGTAGGCGAGCACCGGCCCCAGCACGTGGTCGACCAGGGCCGACAGGGTGGCGGGGTCGTCGGGGAGCCAGCGGCCCGTGGTGTCGTCGCCGTAGTGGACCAACGGCTTGCCGGATTCGGCGGCGTTGGCGGCGGCCCAGACGGCTTCCCGTTGGGCGACCCGCAAAGATGTGCCTGGTGGGAAGGGGCGGCTGAGGCCGGCGGCGACCCCGGGCACGGCGGCCACCGCCGGGCCGATCGCGGGCGGGCCCAGGACGTAGTGGTCGTCGCCTCGGCGCAGCATCAGGTGCGGGAGGTCGTCGAGTGCGCGGCGTAGCGCCTCGTCCGCTCCGCCTCGCACCCCGCCCGTGAAGCCTTCCGGGAGGTCCCGGGCCACCAGCAGGACCGTGTCGGTGTCCATGGGCAGGCCGAGGCGGGCGAGGCGGCGGCGGGCGGCGGGCGGGTCGAGGAGGTCCTGGAGCAGCTCGGCCAGGGTTTCCGCGCCCTCCCTGCGGAGGGTCTCTCGTTCGTGGCGGGCCATCGCGACCTGGAGCGCTGCGACGGTGGCGATGTGCTGGACCACGGCGAGGCCGGCGGGGCGGGCGCCCTCGCGTGCGAGGGCCACCAGGTGCCCGGCGGGGCCGCCAGGGGCGGAGACGGGCAGGACGAAGCCGCCCGGGATCGTGGGCGGCGCGTCGGGTTCGGCGGGCAGCACGTCGAGCGGTGGCACCGGGACGCCGGGCAGCAGAGGCCGGCCGCTGCGGGTGGACAGGTAGACGTCGTAGCCGGACAGGCGTTCCAGGCGTTTGAAGAGGGTGGCGGTGTCGAGGTCCTCGGCGGCGAGCCAGCGCAGCGCGCCGAAGACCTGGAGCTGGGCGCCGAGCCGGTGGCTGGCGTCCTCCTGCAGCGCCGCGGCCACCTCCTGGGCGATCGCGATGAACGGCACCGCCAGCGGTACCTCCAGCACCGGCATCCCGCGCTCCTCGGCCGCCTCGAAGAAGGCCGGGTGCAGCGGCGGCACGTGGAGCTGGGCCGACAGGGCGAGCGCGGAGACGCCGGCGTCGTCGAGCCGCCGCAGGTAGGCGCGCTGCCGGGCGGCGGCGCGCGGCAGGCCGATACCGGTGGTCATGATGACCTCGGCCCCGAGCAGCCACGGCGTGGGGTCGTCGAGCTCGCTGACGTGCGCCCACGACACGGAGCGGGACAGCCCCGCCTCCCCGGCGAGCAGGCGGAGCTGCAGGGCGGGGGAGCGCAGGAGGTCTTCGACGGTGAGCTTGTGGTCAGCCACAACACACACCGTAGTACTTCGTGGCACCTACAATTGCCGCAGGTCAGAGCCATGACGAACACTGGCGGACATGAACACAGGACCTGTCGACTCCTCCAAGGTCCCGCGCTTCGCGGGGTTCGCCACCTTCGCCCGCCTGCCCCGGCTCGACCAGGTCGAGCGGGCCGACGTGGCGGTGGTCGGCGTGCCCTTCGACACCGGCGTCTCCTACCGGCCGGGTGCCAGGTTCGGCCCCGCGGCGGTCAGGGAGGCCTCGCGGCTGCTGCGCCCGTACCATCCGGGCCTGGACGTCTCCCCGTTCGCGCGGGCGCAGGTCGCCGACGCCGGCGACATCGCGGTGAACCCGTTCGACATCGGCGCCGCCATCGAGACGATCGAGGACGCGGCAGGCGGCATGGACGCCCGGCTGGTCACGATCGGCGGCGACCACACGATCGCCCTGCCGCTGCTGCGTGCGGTGGCGCGCAGGCACGGCCCGGTGGCGCTGGTGCACTTCGACGCCCACCTCGACACCTGGGACACCTACTTCGGCGCCGAGTACACCCACGGCACCCCGTTCCGGCGGGCGGTCGAGGAGGGCCTGCTCGACACCGAGGCGCTCAGCCACGTCGGCATCCGCGGCTCCCTCTACGGCAAGAAGGACCTGGAGGACGACCGGCGGCTCGGGTTCGGCATCGTGACCGCGGCCGACGTGCTGCGGCGCGGCCTGGACGAGGTGATCGACCTGCTGCGGCAGCGCATCGGCGACCGTCCCCTGTACGTCTCGGTGGACATCGACGTGCTCGACCCGGCCCACGCCCCCGGCACCGGCACCCCGGAGGCGGGCGGGCTGACCAGCCGCGAGCTGCTGGAGATCCTGCGCGGTCTGGCGGGCCGCAACCTCGTCGGGGCCGACGTCGTGGAGGTCGCCCCGGCCTACGACCACGCGGAGATCACCTCGATCGCCGCGTCCCACGTGGCGTACGACCTGGTCAGCCTGATGGCGCTGACCGAGGAGGAGACGGGATGAGCGGCTCCATCACCGAGATCGAGACCTACGGCGTCGAGCGCATCCCCGACGCCGACCGCACCGCCCGCCCCCTCGACCTGTTCAGGGTGGCCTTCGGCGGCGCGAACACGTTCGCCACCTGCGTGCTCGGCGCCTTCCCGATCCTGTTCGGGCTGTCGTTCTGGCAGGGTCTTGCCGCGACCGTGCTGGGGCTGGTCGTGGGCGCGCTGATCCTGGCGCCGCTGTCGCTGTTCGGCCCGCTGAACGGCACCAACAACGCCGTCTCCTCATCGGCGCACCTCGGCGTGCACGGCCGGGTGGTGGGCTCGTTCCTGTCGCTGCTGACGGCGATCGCGTTCTTCTCCATCTCGGTGTGGTCGTCGGGCGACGCGCTGGTGGGCGGCGCGCACCGGCTGATGGGGCTGCCGGACACCGACCTGTCGTACGCGGTCGCGTACGCCGTCTTCGCCGTCCTGGTGCTCGTGGTCTGCGTGTACGGCTTCCGCTTCATGCTGTTCGTCAACAAGATCGCGGTGGCGGCGGCGTCGGCGCTGTTCGTGCTGGGCGTGTTCGCGTTCGCCGGCGACTTCGACCCGTCGTACGCCGGCGCGATCGGGCCGGGCGACCCGCTCTTCTGGCCGTCGTTCATCGGCGCGGCGCTGATCGTGCTGTCCAACCCGGTCTCGTTCGGCGCGTTCCTGGGCGACTGGTCGCGCTACATCCCGGCGAGCACCCCGCGCCGCAGGGTGATGGCGGCGGCGTTCCTGTCGCAGATCGCCACGATCCTGCCGTTCCTGTTCGGCCTCACCACGGCCTCGATCATCGCGACCAAGGCGGCCGAGTACGTGGACCCGGCGGCCCCGAACTACGTGGGCGGCCTGCTGGCGATCTCGCCCGGCTGGTATTTCGTCCCGGTCTGCCTCATCGCGCTGATCGGCGGCATGTCCACCGGCACGACCTCCCTCTACGGCACGGGCCTCGACTTCTCCAGCGTCTTCCCGCGCTTCTCCAGGGTGCGGGCGACGGTGTTCATCGGCACGCTGTCCATCCTGTTCATCTTCGTCGGCAGGTTCGCGGCGAACCTCACGCAGAGCATCTCCACGTTCGCCACACTGATCATCACGTGTACCGCACCCTGGATGGTGATCATGATGATCGGCTACGTGACGCGGCGCGGCTGGTACGACGCGGAGGCGCTGCAGGTGTTCAACCGGCGCCAGCACGGCGGCCGCTACTGGTTCACGCACGGCTGGAACTGGCGCGGCATGAGCGCGTGGCTGGTCTCGGCGGGGGTGGCGCTGGCGTTCGTGAACCTGCCCGGCCAGTTCGTCGGACCGCTGGGCGACCTGGCGGGCGGCGTGGACGTGTCGCTGCCGCTGGGCCTGGCGGTGGCGGCGCTGCTCTACCTGGCGCTGCTGACCGCCTTCCCCGAGCCGCGCGAGGTCTACGGCCCGCAGGGGCCGCGCCTGGTCAGAGCGGCGGACACGCCGGTGCTGCCCATCACCGCGGCCACCGAGCCGGTGGCCTGATGGCGATCGTCGATCTGTCGGTTCCGGTCGAGACCGGGATGCCCGTCTACCCCGGCGATCCCGAGGTCTCGACCGGCCCGGCGCTCACCGTGGCCCGCGACGGCGTCAACGTCCTGGGCCTGCATCTCGGCTCCCACTCCGGCACCCACGTGGACGCGCCCCGGCACATCGACGACGCGCTGCCGGCGCTGGACGAGCTGCCGCTGGAGCGGTTCTGCGGGCCGGCGGTCGTGGTGGACGTGCGCGGACTGCCGCCGCGGGCGCCGATCGGTCCTGAGCCGTTCCGGGACGTCGAGGCCGGCGTGATCGTGCTGGTCGCCACCGGCTGGTCTCAGTGGTGGGGGAGCGCCCGCTACACCGAGCACCCCTACCTGACGGAGGAGGCGGCGGCGCTGCTGGTCGAGCGCGGGGTGCGGACGGTGGGCATCGACGCGTTCAGCGTGGACCCGACGCCCGCCGCCGACTTCCCCGCGCATCGGGCGCTGCTGGGCGCGCACGCGGTCATCGCCGAGAACCTGACGGGGCTCGACCGGCTGCTCGCGGAGGCGGGCCCGATCGAGGTGTTCCTGCTGCCGCTGCGGCTGCCGGGCGCGGACGGCGCACCCGTGCGGGCCGTGGCGAGGGTGGGCCGGCGGGTCGGTTAGCGGGTGCCCCAGGAGTACGTCTGCTTGCGCAACTTGAGGTAGACGAACGACTCGGTCGCGCGCACGGAGGGGATGGCCCGGATCTTGCTGAGGATCTCCAGCAGGTGCCCGTCACCCTCGCAGACCACCTCGACGATGACGTCGAAGGAGCCCGCCGTGAGCACCACGTAGTCGATCTCGTCGATGGCCGCCAGCTCGTCGGCGACCGACTCCAGGTCGCCCTCGCAGTTGACGCCGATCATGGCCTGGCGGGGGAAACCGAGCGTGAGCGGGTCGGTGACCGCGACGATCTGCATGACCCCGGCGTCCTGCAACCGCTGGACGCGCTGCCTGACGGCCGCCTCGGACAGCCCGACCGCCTTGCCGATCGCCGCGTACGGCTTGCGCCCGTCGGCCTGGAGCTGCTCGATGATCTGCTTGGACAGGTCGTCGAGTACAACGGGCCCGGATTTGCCGTTGTTGCGGCGTACGCGCGGCGGCGTCGTCATCGAGAGGATTCCTCCTAGCGGGTCGGCGTTACGGGGGCGTTCCCGCTGGGTTGCCGTCCTGGTGCGACATGTTGTCAGTTCTTGGCGGTCTGTCAAGCGAATTCGTAGCAATTTGATATCTTCACCACGAAATCCCTTGTCCAGCTGCATCTGCTCTGTCAGAGTCGCGGCATCTCAGCCACCTGTCCAGGAGGGCGAATGACAACCCGTCTGCAGAACTTCATCAACGGTGAGTTCGTGGACGCCAAGAGCGGCCGGTTCTCCGACATCATCGACCCCTGCACGGGTGAGGCGTACGTCCAGGCGCCCGTCTCCGGGCAGGAGGACGTCGACGCCGCCTACGCCGCCGCGGCCGCCGCCTTCGAGTCGTGGGGCCGTACCACCCCGGGCGAGCGGGCCGGGCTGCTGCTGAAGGTCGCCGACGCGATCGAGGCGCGGGCCGACGAGATCAACGAGGCCGAGTGCCGCAACACCGGCAAGCCACTGGCGCGCATGGCCGAAGACGAGACGCCGATCGCCGCCGACCACTTCCGGTTCTTCGCCGGAGCCGCCCGCACGCTCGAGGGCCCGACGGCCGGCGAGTTCCTGGCCGAGCACACCAGCGTCATCAGGCACGAGCCGATCGGCGTCGTCGGCCAGGTGACGCCGTGGAACTACCCGATGATGATGGCGGTCTGGAAGATCGCCCCCGCGCTCGCGGCGGGCAACACGATCGTGCTGAAGCCGTCCGACACCACCCCGGTCTCCACGCTCAAGCTGGCCGAGATCCTCGGCTCCGTGCTGCCGCCCGGCGTCTTCAACGTCGTCACCGGCGACAGGGAGAGCGGCGCGCTGGTCGTCGGTCACCCGACCGCGGCGATGGTGGCCATCACCGGCTCGGTCGGCGCGGGCATGTCGGTCGCCAGGAGCGCCGCCGACGACCTCAAGCGGGTGCACCTGGAGCTCGGCGGCAAGGCGCCGGTCGTGGTGTTCGAGGACGTCAAGGACCTCGGCAAGGCCGCCGCCGACATCGCGATGGCCGGCCTCTACAACGCGGGCCAGGACTGCACGGCGGCCTGCCGGGTGCTCGTGCAGGAGAGCGTGCACGACGAGTTCGTGGCCGCGCTCACCGAGGCCGCGGCCGCCACGGTCACCGGCGACCGCGGCGTCGAGGACGCGCTCTACGGCCCGCTCAACAACGAGAACCAGCTCGCCAGGGTGCAGGGCTTCATCGACCGGGTGCCGGCGCACGCCAAGGTGCTCACCGGCGGTCACCGCGTGGGCGAGCGCGGCTACTTCTTCGCCCCGACCGTCGTGGACGGGCTCAAGCAGGACGACGAGATGGTGCAGAACGAGGTCTTCGGCCCCGTGATCACCGTCCAGACGTTCACCGACGAGGCCGACGCCCTGGCAAAGGCCAACGACGTCCGCTACGGGCTGAGCAGCTCGGTGTGGACCTCCGACCACGGCCGCGCCATGCGCATGTCGAACCGGCTCGACTTCGGCGTGGTGTGGGTCAACACGCACATCCCGTTCGTGTCGGAGATGCCGCACGGCGGCTTCAAGCACTCGGGGTACGGCAAGGACCTGTCGGTGTTCGGCCTGCACGACTACACCAGGGTCAAGCACGTCATGCACTACATCGGCGAATAGCAAGGAAAAATCCTGGATATGACCGGGCTGAGTGCGATTGAGCTTGCAGACGTCGTCAAGGAGTATCTCTCGCATGGCGAGGTCGTCCAGGCGGTCAAAGGCGTGACGCTGGACATCGCCGAGGGGGAGTTCTTCTCCCTCCTCGGCCCGTCCGGGTGCGGCAAGACCACGACCATGCGGATGATCGCGGGCTTCGAGGCGCCCACCAAAGGTCTGGTGAAGCTGCACGGCCAGGACGTCACGAACGTCCCGCCGAACAAGCGCGACGTCAACATGGTCTTCCAGTCCTACGCGCTCTTCCCGCACATGAGCGTCTGGGACAACGTGGCGTTCGGGCTCAGGCAGCGCAGGACGCCGCAGGAGGAGATCAGGCGGCGGGTCGGCGAGACGCTGGAGATCGTCGATCTGACCGGCCGGGAGAAGCGCATGCCGCGCGAGCTGTCCGGCGGCCAGCAGCAACGGGTGGCGCTGGCCAGGGCGCTGGTCAACCGGCCCAGGGCGCTGCTGCTCGACGAGCCGCTCGGCGCGCTCGACCTCAAGCTGCGCCAGGCCATGCAGATCGAGCTCAAGCGCATCCAGCGCGAGGTCGGCATCACGTTCGTGTACGTCACCCACGACCAGAGCGAGGCGCTCACCATGAGCGACCGCATCGCCGTCATGAACGACGGCCTGGTCGAGCAGCTCGCCGGTCCGCGCGAGATCTACGAGCGGCCCGCGACGCCGTTCGTGGCCGGCTTCATCGGCACCTCCAACCTGCTCGCCGGCACCGCCGGGGACGGCGAGCTGAAGGTCGGCGACGGCCGGGTGCTGGTGCCGGGGCACGACGGCGAGGTGACCGTCACCGTACGGCCGGAGAAGATCACCATCGGCACCGACGAGCCCGCGCGCGACCGCAGCGCCGTCCGCGGCACCGTCGCCGAGGTGGTCTACCTCGGCACCTACAACAGTTACGCGGTGCGGCTCGGTGAAGGGGCCGGGGAGACCACCATCACCGTGTTCCAGCAGAATGCCCACGACGCGACGGCGACGGCGGAGCGAGGCGACTCCGTGTGGCTGTCATGGCAGGCGCAGCATTCGTACGTGATTGGAAGTCGATAGCACCCCATGAACCCCCTCCTCATGCGTGGAATGACGCAGCCCCGTACCCGCCGCGACGTCTTCAGGCTGGCCGGCTTCTCCGCGGCCGGGCTGGCTCTGGCCGCCTGCGGCGTGCAGGGACAGAAGCAGGCGCCGCCGAAGGCGGACGCGGTGGCCGATTTCTGGGCCAAGCAGACCAAGCACGGCAAGGTCGTCTTCGCGAACTGGCCGGAGTACATGCCCGAGGACAAGGCTCCGCTGGAGCGGTTCTCGAAGGACACCGGCGTCGCGTACGAGTACAAAGAGGTCATCCAGGAGAACGCCGACTTCTTCGGCAAGGCCGACCCGGTGCTGCGCGCCGGGCAGTCACTGGGCTACGACATCGTCGTCATGACCAACGGCATCCAGCTCCAGCACATGATCGAGCTGGGCTACGCGATCCCGCTCGACCACTCCAAGCTGCCGAACTTCCAGGCCAACGCCGGGCAGAAGTACAAGGAGCGGTCCTACGACCCGGGCAACAAGTACACGGTGCCGTACACGTCCGGGGTGACCGGCATCGCGTACAACACCGAGTACGTCAAAGAGGACATCACCAGCATCGAGGCGTTGTTCGACCCCAAGTACAAAGGCCGGGTCGGCATGATGAACGACGCCCAGGAGATCGGCAACTTCGGGATGATCGCGCTGGGCATCGACCCGGAGAAGTCGACCGAGGCGGACTGGCGCAAGGCGGGGGAGAAGCTCAAGGCCCAGCGCGACGCCGGAATTGTGCGGAAATATTATGATCAGTCGTATATCGACGCCGTGTCCAAGGGCGACGTCTGGGTGACCATGGCCTGGTCGGGCGACGTCTTCCAGCGCCAGCTCGCCGGCGAGCCCGTCAAGTTCGTCGTGCCCGCCGAGGGCGGCACGATCTGGACCGACAACATGCTCATCCCCAAGGGCGCCGCCAACCCCGTGGACGCGCTCATGCTGATGGACTACCTCTACCAGCCGGCCGTGGCCGCCGAGCTGGACGAGTACATCCAGTTCGTCACCCCGGTCCCGGCCGTGCAGGACCTGCTGAGGGAGAAGGCGAAGACGGCCGAGGGCGAGGACAAGAAGGCGCTGGAGGACATGATCGACAGCCCGCTCATGTTCCCCTCCGAGGCCGACTACGCCAAGCTGCGCACCTACACCACGCTCACCACCCAGCAGGAGCAGGTGTTCAACCCGATCTTCCAGTCGATCACCCAGGCCTGACCATGCGGCGGCTCACCCCCTACCTGCTGGCGCTGCCGAGCTGGCTGTGGCTGGCGATCTTCCTGGTCGTCCCCATGGTGGCGATGGCGTCGGTGTCGCTGCAGACCGGCAACGCCATCGACGGCTTCGCGATGACGTTCAGCTTCTCCAACTACGGAGACGCGCTCGGCCGCTACAGCACCCAGCTCGGCCGCTCGCTCTGGTACGGCGCCCTGGCCACCGTCGCCATGCTCGTCATCGGCTACCCGGTGGCCTACTGGATCGCGTTCAAGGCCGGCACCCGCAAGTCCGTCTACCTGTTCCTGCTCCTGCTGCCGTTCTTCGTCTCGTTCGTGCTGCGCACGATCTCGTGGAACTTCCTGCTGTCGGACAACGGCATCCTGTTCGGCACGCTGAAGGACTGGGGGCTGCTGCCCGGCGACTTCCACGTGCTGGCCACCACGTTCGCGGTGGTCGGCGGGCTGACGTACAACTTCCTGCCGTTCATGATCCTGCCGATCTACGTGGCGCTCGAACGCGTGGACCCGCGCGTCGTCGAGGCCGCCCAGGACCTGTACGCCACCCGCGCCGCCGCCTTCCGCCGGGTGGTGCTGCCGCTGTCGCTGCCCGGGGTGTTCGCCGGGGTGCTGATGACGTTCGTGCCCGCCACGGCCGACCCCATCAACGCGGCCATCCTCGGTGGCACCTCCAACACGATGATCGGCAACATCATCCAGACCGAGTACCTGACGAACCTCGACTACCCGACCGCCTCCGCGCTGTCGTTCACGCTGATGGCCGTGCTGCTGGTCGGCATCTTCGTCTACGCGCGGGCGCTCGGCACCGAGAACGTCCTCGAGGCGGCCGCGCGATGAGGGGCACCAGGGCCGGCGACCGGCTGCTGCACCTCTACACCTGGCTGATCATCATCTGGCTGTCGTCGCCGATCGCCGTGATGATCCTGTTCGGCTTCAACGACAAGCGCAGCAAGTCCAACACCAGCTGGCAGGGCTTCACGCTGCGCTGGTACGCCGAGCTGTTCGACATCTCCGACCTGACCGTGGCGCTGCGCAACTCGCTGGTGATCGCCGTGGTCAGCACCGTCATCACGGTCGTCATCGGCACCATGCTGGGCCTCGCGCTCGGCCGGCACCGCTTCCGCGCCAAGGGCGTGACGAACTTCCTCGTCTTCGCCGCCATCTCCACGCCCGAGCTGGTGATGGGCGCCTCGCTGCTGTCGCTGTTCGTCTCGGGCAACGTGCCGCGCGACTCCCTCACGATCATCGTCTCGCACGTGCTGTTCTCGCTGTCGTTCGTGGTCGTGACGGTACGGGCGCGGGTCGTCACGCTCGACCCCGCCCTGGAGGAGGCGGCCAGGGACCTGGGCGCGACGGCCTGGGGGACGTTCCGGCAGGTCACGCTGCCGTCGATCATGCCGGGCGTGCTGGCGGGCGCGATGCTGTCGTTCGCCCTGTCGATCGACGACTACGTGGTCACCAGCTTTGTCAACGGCTCCACCGTCACGTTCCCGCTGTGGATCGTCGGCGCGGTCAAGACCGGTATCCCGCCGCAGGTCAACGTCATGGGTACGCTGATCTTCTGCATCGGGGTGCTGATCGCGATCGCCAACGCGGTCGCGGCCCGGCGGCGCACCTGAGCTCGATCCCGTGATCACGTCATGAAGAACCTGTAGGGAAGTGGGATGTGTGGATCCGCTGAAGGCGCTTGCTGACGCGGAGCGCAAGCCGTACTGGCTGGACAGCCCGGCCAGACCCGAGCCGCGGGCACGGCTCTTCGGACACACCACCGCCGACCTGGTCGTCGTCGGCGGCGGCTTCTCGGGCCTGTGGACGGCCCTGATGGCCAAGGAACGCGACCCCTCGCTCGACGTCGTCCTGCTCGAAGGCCGCAGGATCGGCTGGGCGGCCACCGGCCGCAACGGCGGGTTCTGCATGGCGACGCTCACCCATGGCCTGGCCAACGGCCTGGAGCGGTGGCCGGAGGAGATCGACAAGCTCGAACGCATGGGCGTGGCCAACCTCGACGAGATCGAGGTCACGCTCAAGCGCTACGGCATCGACTGCTCCTTCGAGCGCACCGGCGAGCTGCACGTCGCCACCGAGCCCTGGCAGGTCGACGCGCTCGGCGAGCACCTCGGCCTGATCTCCGACCTCGGGCTCGACTACGTGCCGCTCGACCAGGACCAGGTGCGCGCCGAGGTTCACTCGCCCGCCTACCTGGGCGGGCTGTGGGAGCGCAGCGGCTGCGCCATGCTCGACCCGGCGCGGCTGGCGTGGGGGCTGCGCGAGGCCTGCCTGCGGCTCGGCGTCCGCGTCCACGAGCGCACGCCCGTACGCGCGATGGACGACGACGGCACGACGATCACCCTGCGCACGCCGCACGGCGCGGTCGCCGCCCGCCAGGTGGCGCTCGGCACCGGCGTGTTCCCGCCGCTGCTGCGCCGCCTCAAGCACTTCGTCGTGCCGGTGTACGACTACGTGCTGATGACCGAGCCGCTGACCGCCGGCCAGCTCGCCTCGGTGGGCTGGCGCAACAGGCAGGGCGTGGGCGATTCGGGCAACCAGTTCCACTACTACCGGCTGACCGACGACAACCGCATCCTGTGGGGCGGCTACGACGCCGTCTACTACAACGGCGGCCTGGTCAGGCCCGAGTACGAGCAGCGCGACGAGACGTTCGTCAAGCTCGCGGGCCACTTCTACGACACGTTCCCGCAGCTTGCCGAGGTGCGTTTCACCCACCGGTGGGGCGGCGTGATCGACACTTGCAGCCGCTTCAGCGCCTTCTACGGCCAGGCGCACGGCGGCCGGCTGGTCTACGCGGCCGGCTACACCGGCATGGGCGTCGGCGCCACCCGCTTCGGCGCGAACGTCATGCTCGACCTGCTGTCCGGCGAGCCGACCGAGCGGACCGAGCTGCGCATGGTCAAGGAGAAGCCGATCCCGTTCCCGCCCGAGCCGGTGCGGTCCGGCGTCATCCAGTTCACCCGCTGGTCGATCGCGCAGGCCGACCAGCACCAGGGCAGACGCAACCTGTGGTTGCGCGCGCTCGACCGGATGGGGCTGGGCTTCGACTCCTAGCGCCGCTCCTGGCAACGGCGTGCTGAAGGTATGGCCAGGAAACCCCTGGTGTGAGGGATAAGCCACGAGTGCCGGGCATGTTCCCGTACGACCCCCGTCGAGCCTGCGGGGGTTGGTGGCGTGCGTGCGAGATGGGTGGCCGGGCTGAGCCTGGTGCTCGTGGCCGGATGCGGGAGCGAGCCCGCGCCCGTGGTGCCCGCTTCGGTGGGCCGGGTCGTCCGGCCGCCGGCCAAGGTGGCGCGCTGCCTGCTGTCGTTCTCCAACCCGCGCGGCGCGGCCCTGGCGCGCGCCCGGCTGCAGCGTGACATCGCCCGCTATCTGGCCGGCCGCCCCGGCCGCATCGTCTACGGCGCGCTCGACCTGGTCACCGGCGTCCGGCTGGGCCAGGGCGAGCACCAGAACGACCTGATCACCGCCAGCGGCGCGAAGGTGGACATCCTCGTCGCGCTGCTGCACCGGCGCGACGCCGGGCTCGGCGAGGGCGAGCGCGACCTGGCGGAACGCATGATCAAGGAGAGCGACAACGGCGCCGCCGACGCGCTGTGGTCGCGCGTGGCCGGCTCCATGAGCGGCCTCTACCGCGAGCTCGGCCTGCGGGAGACCGCGCCGGGGCCCAGCAGGTTCTGGGGCGGCACCAAGACCAGTCCCGCCGACCGCATCCGGCTGATGCGGGTGCTGGTCAAGGGCGGTCGCGGGCTGACGAGGGCCGACCGGCGCACGGTGCTTGAGCTGATGGAGCAGGTGCAGCAGGACCAGGCGTGGGGCGTCAGCGCGGCGGCCAGGCCGGGCGACCGGGTGGCGCTCAAGAACGGCTGGACGCCCCGGCCGTTCATCCAGAACACGTGGGCCGTGACCAGCTACGGGCGGGTGGCGGGGCCGGGGCGCGACCTGCTGCTGTCGGTGCAGACCGACCGGCAGCCGGGGGAGGGGGCGGGCATCCAGACCATCGAGGGCGTCGCCCGGATGATCGGGGGCCGGCTCGACGGCCTGTCGCCCACGACCGTCCGGCCGTGCCCCACCAACCCCATCCTCTGACGCCGCCGGTCAGGAGTGCGCCGCCGTCAGGACCTCCTCCGGGATGACCTTCGGCACACCGCGCAGGCCCACCAGCGCCAGCAGCGCCACCAGGGCCAGCAGGCCCGCCGTGACGTACGACGCCAAATGCACGCCGTCGAGGAAGGCGGCCTGCGCGGCGCGGACGAGGTCGGCCGCCTGGCCCGCGGGCAGGCCCTGCGCCACGGCGACCGCGCTCGCCAGCGACTCCCGCGCCACCCCTTCCGCCGCCCCGCCCGTCAAGCCGGCGGGCAGCTCCAGGTTGCTCCGGTAGGCGCTGGTCAGCACCGTGCCCAGCACCGCGATGCCGAGCGCGCCGCCCAGCTCGAACGCCGTCTCCGACACCGCGGCCGCGGCCCCCGCACGCTGCCGTGGCGCCGTCGCCAGCACGTTGTCGTTGTTGACGGTGAAGGCGAACCCGACGCCGACCCCGCCCACGATCATCGCGGGGAGCAGCGTGAGGTAGTTCAGCTCGGCGCCGAGCGTCGTGTAGTAGAGGAACGAGCCCGCGTTCATCGCCAGGCCGAGCGCGACCACGCCGTTCCTGCCCAGCAGCGGGATCAGCCGGGCGGCCAGCACGCCGCCGACCGCGCCGCTCAGCCCGCCGGGCAGCTGCGCCAGGCCCGCCATCAGCGGCGACCAGCCCAGCACGAGCTGCAGGTACCAGGCGAACATCAGCATCATCGCCGACATCGCGAAGATCGCCAGCAGGTTCGTCAGGATCGACGCGCTGAACGCCCGGCGGGCGAAGAGCCGTACGTCGATCAGCGGCTCGGCCAGCCGCCGCTGCCGCCACCAGAACCACCCGAGCAGCACGATCCCGCCCGCCCCCGCCACCAGCACGTCCGCGTGATCGACGCCCTTGTTCGCGGCCTCCTTGAGCGCGTAGACGGCGCCGACGATGCCCGCGAACGACAGGCCAACGCTCAGCAGATCCAGCCGGCCCGCGTGCGGGTTGCGCGACTCGGGCAGCACCAGCCAGCCGCCCACCAGCACCACCGCCATGACCGGCACGTTGATCAGGAACACCGAGCCCCACCAGAAGTGGTCCAGCAGCAGACCGCCCACCACCGGGCCGATCGCGAAGCCCGCCGCGCTCATGCCGCTCCAGATGCCGATCGCGGCCGTGCGCTCGCCCGGCTCGGTGAACACGTTCCTGATGATGGACAACGTGGACGGCATGATGGTCGCGCCCGCCACGCCCAGCAGCGCCCGCGCCGCGATCAGCAGCTCGGGGGTGGGGGCGTACGCGGTCACCACGGAGGCGGCGCCGAACGCGGCCGCGCCGATCAGCAGCAGCCGCTTACGGCCGACGCGGTCGCCCAGGTTGCCCATGGTGACCAGCAGGCCCGCCAGGGCGAAGCCGTAGATGTCGCCGATCCACAGCACCTGCGTCGAGCCCGCGCCGAGGTCGGCGGCCAGGCTGGGCAGGGCCAGGTGCAGGACCGTCAGGTCGAGGGAGAGCAGCAGCGTGGCCAGGCAGGCGATGGCCAGGCAGGCCCACGGATTCTTCACGCTTGTCATGCCGCCCACTCTCGGCGTGCGCCCTGACCACCCGCCTACCGCCCGCTGACCGCCGCCCGATCAGCGGGAGCCCTCCCCGTCGGCCCGCCCGTCGTCGGCTCGCCCGTCGCCGGCCTTCCCGCCGCCTGTCGGCTCGACGGCCGTGTCGAGGCGGGTGAGGGCCGTTTCGATGCGTTCCCAGGTGTCCTCGGTGCTGTACCAGCTGCGGGGGCACGCCTCGCGGGCTCGTACCAGCAGGTCGCGGGCCGTGCCGAGGTCACCGTCAGCAATGGCCGCCTCGCCGAGGCCGAGCAGCGCCCACGCCCTGATCTCCATCGAGCCCTTCATCCGCGCCAGCTCCGCCGCCTCCCGGTAGTCGGCCCGCGCGCCTTCGAGGTCTCCTAGGTGCGCGAGCGCGTCGCCGCGCCGGCACAGCGCCTCCCCGATCTCCGTGTACGCCCGCAGTTCCCGCGCCACCTCCAGCGCCTCGTCGGCCAGCGCCAGCGCTCCCCGGTGGTCGGCCTGCGACAGCCGCAGGTCGCACAGCCCCGCCAGCACGAGCACGATGCCCCACCGCTCCCCGATCGCTCTGAACGCCGCGAGGCTCCGCTCGAAATCGGCCAGCGCCTCCTTCATGCGGCCGCCGAGCTGCAGCATGAACGCCTGCCCGGTGAACGCCAGCGCCTCCTGCCAGGGCGGCAGGTCCTGCTTGTGCTCCGCGAGCAGCCGGAACGCCAGGTCGGAGTCCATCGGCGGGCCGCTGTACATCGGCAGCAGCATCATCAGGAACTCCACCCGCGCCGGCAGGTAGTCGAGCGACAGCGTCACCCGCGCCTCGCCCAGGAGCGTGTGCAGCTTCTCGTCCGCGCCACCGGCCCAGGCCGCGACGAGCACGCACATCGCGAACTCCTCGTCCATGCCGGGCAGGCGGCGCTCGCCCAGCGCGGACAGCATTCCGTCGGCAAGGTGGGCGCTGGCCGAGCGGTGGCCGCGCATCCACCAGTAGCAGGCGCTGTGGGCCAGCAGCCGCACCCCCAGCTCCAGATGCCCCGCCTCGGTGGCCCAGCGCACCGCCGCGTCCAGGTCGTCGCTCTCCTCGTCCACCCTGGCCAGCCAGACGAGCTGCTCGGACGTGCGCAGCAGCGGGTCGGTCGCGAGCATGAAGTCCAGGTAGTGGCGGGCGTGGGCGTGGCGGATCTCCTCGGCCTCGCCCGACTCCTCCAGCCGTTCGAGGCAGAACGCCCTGATGGTGGCGAGCATCCTGAAGCGCCCGTCCACGTACTCGACCAGCGACTTCTCCGCCAGCGAGAACAGCACGTCCTCCGGCAGCCCGCACACCCGCTCGGCCGCCTCCGGCCGCGCGCCGCCCGCGAACACGCTCAGCCGCCTGGCCATCCGCCGCTCGTCCTCGGTCAGCAGGTCCCAGCTCCAGGCGACCACCGCGCGCAACGTCTGGTGGCGGGGCAGCGCCGTACGGCTGCCGCGGGTCAACAGCCGGAACCGGTCGTCGAGCCGGGCCGCGACCTCGGCCACCGGCAGGGTGCGCAGCCGGGCCGCGGCCAGCTCGATCGCCAGCGGCAGGCCGTCGAGGGCATGGCAGATCCGTACGACGTGGGCCCGGTTGTCCTCGTCCACCGCGAAGCCAGGACGGACCGCCGCCGCCCGGTCGGCGAACAGCCTGACCGCCGGGTAGTCGAGCGGGTCGTCCGCCTCGGGCGGCGGCAACCGCAGCGGCGTCACCGGCAGGACCGACTCGCCCGTGATGCCCAGCGCCTCGCGGCTGGTCGCCAGCACGCGCAGGCGGGGGCAGGCGGCCAGCAGGTGGTCGGTCAGCTCGGCCGTCTCCGTCACCAGGTGCTCGCAGTTGTCCAGGATCAGCAGCAGCTCCCGGTCGGCCAGGGCGGCCACCAGCCTGTCCACGGGATCGATGCGGGAGCGCTCGTGGCCGTGCAGCAGGGCGTCGCGGATGTCCAGCGCCCCCAGCACCGCCTGGGGCACGCCGCCGGAGACGGGCGCGAGCGGCACGAAGCACACCTCGCCCGGCTCCCTGGCCGCCGCCTCCATCGCCAGCCGTGTCTTCCCCGCCCCACCGGCTCCGATGAGGGAGACCAACCGCCCGTCCCGCAGGCTCGCCCCCACCCGATCGAGCTCCTCAGCCCTGCCGACGAAACTGGTCAACTGACTCCGCAACCCCACCCGCACCGGCCCGGCAGGGTCGGTGCGGGGGTTGGCCGGGGGAGCCGGGTCGGCTAGGGGGTAAGCGGGTGCGGCGGCGGGGGGTGTGAGGGAGGGGTCTGCGCGGAGGACGGCCAGGTGGGCGGCGGTCAGGTCAGGGCCGGGATCGATGCCCAGCTCCTCGTCGAGCAGCTTGCGGGCCTCCTCGTAGACGGTCAGGGCCTCGGCCTGGCGGCCGCTGCCGTACAGGGCGCGCATGAGCTGGGCGCGCGGGCGTTCGCGCAGCGGGTGGGCGGCGGTGAGGCGGGTCAGCTCGGCCACCAGCTCCCGGTGCCGTCCGAGCGCCAGATCGGCCTGGACGCGATCCTCGACGGCGGTCAGGCGCAGCTCCTCCAGGGCGGCAGCGGCGGCCCCGGCGTGCGGGGCGTCGGCGAGCGGGGCTCCCCGCCACAGGTCGAGCCCGGCGCGCAGCAGCGCCGCGGCCCGCTCGGGGTCGCCGCCGGCCAGCGCCTGCCGCCCGTCGCGGATGAGCAGCTCGAAGCGGCGGGCGTCGACGTCCTCGGGGTCGGCGACCAGCCGGTAGCCGGCCGGGTGGAACTCGACGCGGTCGCGGCCCAGCGCCCGCCGCAGCCGGGAGACCTGGGACTGCAGCGCGTTGGCCACGCCTTCGGGAGGACGGGCGCCGTACATGCCGTCCACCAGGTGCCCGGCGGTGACGATGCGGCCCGCGTCGAGGGCGAGCAGGGTCAGCAGGGCGCGTACGCGGGGCCCGCCCAGCTCCACCGGCTCGCCGTCCGCCCGCCACGCGGTGGTGGGTCCGAGGATCTGGAAGCGCATACCTCCGATTATCCCGGCAGCCGGGCCACCATTTCCTGGTACGTCGGGATCGGCGGCGCCGGCTCCCCCCGTACGCCGAGCGCGGTCGCCACGGCCGCCCCCAGCGCGGCCCGGTAGAGCAGCGACCCGGTGCTCACCCTGGCCACGCCGGCCTCGGCCAGCCGCGCGAGGGAAGGACCACCCGGCTGGTAGAGGACGTTGACCGGCAGCGGCGTTGCCGCCACCACCTCGGCGATCGCGCCGGGGTCGCTCAGCCCCGGCACGAAGATCCCGTCGGCGTGCTCGTACGCGCGGACCCGTTCAAGGGTGTCGCCGGTCCCCAGCCAGCACGTGTCCGTACGGGCGTTGACGAACACCCCGTGGCCCTTGGCGGCTTCGATGACGCGCTGGTGCAGCTCGATGGGGCGCAGGGTGCCGTCGGGCCTGCCGTCCTCCAGGTTGACGCCCGCGACGCCGAGCGCGGCGAGGCCGGACACCAGGTCGGCCACCTCGGAGGGGTCGTCGCTGAAGCCGCCCTCGATGTCCACGGTCACCAGGACGCCGAGTCCGCTGATCGTCTCGGCCAGCTCGATCGTCTCGGCCTTCGTGGCGCCGGCCGCGTCCGGTCTGCCGTGAACGGCGGAGACGCCGAGGCTCGTCGTCCCGATCGCGGGGAAACCGTGGGCGGCCAGGAGCGCGGCGGAGCCGTAGTCCCAGGCGTTGGGCAGCAGGAGGGGGTCGCCGGGCCGGTGCAGGTCATGAAAGTTCACGGGACCAGCCCTTCCAGGACACCGGCGGCCAGCGCGAGCGCATGGGCAGGCCCAGGACAGGGCCGCACGCCGTAGCCGAAGGTGAGGTGCGAGGAGCCCTCAGGGTGCGGTGAGTCCTCGGGGTGCGGTGAGTCCTCGGGGTGCGGTGAGTCCTCGGGGTGCGGCGCGTCCTCGGGGCGTGGGAAGTCCCCGCCGTGCGGCGAATCCTCGGGGTGCGAGGAGTGCCGGCGGTGGCGGTCGAAGCGGTCGGGGTCGGGGAACACCGACGGGTCGCGGTTGGCGCAGACCAGGTCGATCGTCACCTCGTTCCCGGTCAGCGTGTCCACCCGGCGGGTCACCGCCAGCGGCGGATCGTGCCTGAGCGTCTCGTGCAGCAGCGCGTCCACGTCCTGGCCGGGCGCGCGGTGGCGCAGGGCGTGCTCGATGAGGGTCTCGGTGGCGGTGTGGGCCTGGAGGAGCAGGGTGATCGCCGGGATGCCGGCGGTGGCGAGCAGCTTCGCGACGGCGGCGTCGGCGATCGAGCCGTCCGGGTCGCCCGGGCCGCCCGGGCCCGACAGGTAGCCGGCCGCGGCGTCGGCCACGGCGCCGACCACAGTGTCGGCCGCGGTGTTGGCCGCGGTGCTGGCCGCGGTGTCGGCCATGGGGGAGGTGTCCTCGACGCCGAGCGCGGCCCCCAGCACCGCCGTGGGCACCCCGCGCCAGTCGCCGCCGCGCCTCCGGGTCAGGTCACGGGCATCGGCGCGCAGCCCGGCCGGATCGATGCCGTCGAGCAGCGCGACCAGGTCGCGGCGGCGCTCGGCGTGCGTCGCGCCGGTGCTGAACCGCGACACCCGGGCGCGCAGCCAGGCCAGCGTCCCCTCGGGGGCGTCCTGGGCGACGGGCGGCGGCACGTACCGTGGGTCGGCGAGCACCGCCGCGGCGTCGGCATGGCGTGTGATGAGCATGCGCCCACGCTAGGGCGGCGTTCCTTCGGCCCCCGTCGAAATGTGGCCGTCACGCGGCCAGCCGCTCCTGCTCGCCGGGCCGCTCGGGGTGCCCGGTCAGCGGGCCGGTGATCGCGTTCGTGTCCGTGCTCGCGGGGTCGTGCGCGGTCCTGACGGCGGGCCGGCCGGTCGCGACGGCCAGCGCCATGGCGACGAGCAGCCCCATCTCGGCCAGCACCACGGCCCGCTCAAGCAGCCCGTAGTAGGCGGCGCCCCCGATGAGCGGCGAGGTGAACGAGGCGGGGTGCGCGGCCAGGTAGACCGCCAGAGACACCCCGGAGGCCATGGCCATCGCGCGTACGGCGTTCCAGCGCGGCGCGCCGCCCCGGCCCCTGGCCAGGGTCCAGCCCGCGACCGGCAGCGAGGTGAAGACGACGGCCGCCGACCAGCGGTGGATCTCGCCGGACAGCGACCCCACCTGGGAGGTGCCCGGGTCGGTCGGGAAGATCGCGCTCATCATCAGCCCGGCCGCGCCGGCCAGCAGCAGGACCCGGGTCGCCGCGGTACGCGCCGGGTCGGAGGCGGCCAGCCCGTACGCGAGACTCAGGCACGCTCCCGCGAGTGCCAGCATCCCGACCAGGACGGGCAGCAGCCCACCGGAGACCAGCGCGTAGTCGCTGAGCAGCACCTGCGAGGGCAGCGCCACCTGCGCGTAGGCCAGCGCGCCCGCCGATGCCACGGTGAGCAGCACGGTGCTCCAGAAGGTCTGCTTCAGCGTCATCGGCCGACCTCGTCGTAGATGCGCTCGAACCTGGCGAGCGACGCCTGGTCGTCGTGCGTGAGCGCCAGCTCCCTGCTGGCCCGGCCCAGCTTGGCCCGCAGCTCGTCGTCCACCAGGATCGTGGTCAGGTGCCTGGCCAGCGCGACGATGTCGCCGGGCTCGTAGAGGTAGCCGTTGGAGTCGACCAGGTGCGGCAGCGCCATCGCGTCGGCGGCGACGACGGGCAGCCCTGAGGCCATGGCCTCCAGCGTCGCGATGCTCTGCAACTCGGCGACGCCCGGCATGCCGAACACGTCGGCGGCGGCGAACGCCTGCGGCATCGACTCGTCGGGCACGAAGCCGAGGAAGAAGACCCTGTCCTGCACGCCGATGCGCTTGGCCAGGCGTTCGAGCACCTCCCGCTGGTTGCCCTTGCCGACGAACGCGAGCTGCGCGTCGGTGTCGTTGAGCACCAGCGGCAGGGCGCGTACCAGCTCGTCGAGGTGCTTCTCCTCGTCGAGGCGGCCGACGAACAGCACGGTGGGCCGGTCGGGCAGGTCGAAGGACCTGCGGGCCCACGACTTGGGCTCGGGCCGCGGGTGGAACCTGGTCAGGTCGATGCCGCAGGAGACCGGCTCGACCTCCCTGCGGAAGCCCTGGTCGGCGAGGAGCTTGGCGGCCAGCGGGGTGGGCGTGGTGATGTGGTCGGCCCGCTTGAAGATCCGGCTGAAGTCGCGCCAGGCGAGCCGGCCCGCCTGCTCGCGCAGCCGCGCGGGGATGTGGGCGAACTGGAACAGGTTGTCGGGCATGAAGTGGTTGGTGGCGACGATCGGCACACCGGCGCGGCGGGCGGCGGCGATGGCGGCCCTGCCGACCACGAAGTGGCCCTGGGTGTGCAGCACGTCGGGCTTGATGTCGGCGACCAGCCGGTCGAGCCTGGTCGGCACGGTCACCCGCATGGTCGGGTGGACCAGGATCGGCGCCGAGCGCAATCGGTGCACGATCACGCCGTCCTCGACGTCGGCGCCGGCTCGCCCGGTCTCCGACTGGCAGACCACGTGCACCTCGTTGCCCCGTGCGGCCAGTCCGGCGGCCAGGCGGTGCGTGAAGTAGGCGGCGCCGTTGACGTCGGGCGGGTAGGTGTCGGTCGAGATCAGCACGCGGCGCGGCCGCTCGGGGGCGGGGCCGAGGTCGGGGACGCGGGGCACGCTGTGCAGAGGAATGGCCATGTGAGATGACTCCGTTTTCACCAGTTGCGGGGGGACGGCGGGGGGCAGGGATTCGTGCAGGGACATCAGCGGGTCTCCAGCGGGCTCGTTCTGGCCAGGGCCACGGTGCCCGCGGCGGTCAGCAGTGCCGCCACGACGGGCAGCACTCCGGTCGGCACCGGCTCGCCGAGCAGCAGCGCGCCGAACGCGACCGCGGTCAGCGGGTCGGCGATCTGCAGGGCGGCGAAGGAGACGCCGAAGTGCCCGACGGCGTAGGCGCGCTGCAGCATCATGAGCGCCAGCAGGGCGGGGACCGGCAGCGCCAGCAGGTACAGCCAGTTCCATGCGCCGTCCACCAGGACGCGCATGAGCGTCGCGGTGGCGCCGTACAGGACGCCTGAGCTGGTGGCGAGCAGGGCCGCGCGGCCGGCGGGCGAGGCGACCCTCGAGGCGGCCCACAGCAGGACCGCCGCGACGCCGGCCACGCCGAGCAGCGTCAGCACGCCGTCGGGGTCGAGCTGGGTGGGGCCGTCGGACTCCGGCACCAGCAGCACCAGCCCGATCAGCCCCGCCGCGACCACTCCCGCCGCCGCCAGCTCCTTGCGCTCCGGCTTGCGGTTGTGCAGCGTGGCGGCGAGGGGCAGCGCGAACAGCAGGCTGGCCACGCCCATCGGCTGGACGACGGTCAGCGGGCCGAGCCCGAGTGCGACGATGTGCAGGCCACCACCGGCGAGGATGGACGCGCCGCCGATCAGCCAGCGCGGCCTCCGCAGCAGGACGAGCAGCCCAGGCTTGGCGGTGCCGACCGCCTCGAACTGCTGCAGGGCGGCTCCGAGCGCGAAGAACAGCGAACCGACCAGGGCGATCACCGCGGCCAGCACAGTCATTGCGCACTCCTTTCGAACGGATGGTGACCTGGCAGGGTCAAAGGGACGTGTCCACCGGAAGGCGGCCAGCGGAAGCCTTGGTGGCGCGCCGCTTCCTGACCCAGCGCACGACCTCGACCACGACGGTGACGGACACCGCGATGCCGAGGCCGAGCAGCAGGCCCTTGATGGGGTCGTTCTCGAACGCCATCCCGCCGAAGAAGCCGATCAGCCCGGAGTACAGGCCCCACGAGCCCGCCGCGATCGCGTCGAAGAAGGTGAACGAGCGCAGTGGATGCCGTACGGCTCCCATGGTCAGCGTGGTCGCGGTACGCCCGCCGGGGATGTACCGGGCGACGACCAGGACCAGCCCGCCACGCTCCGCCAGGGCGTTGCGCGCCCAGACGAACGCCTTCTTCTCCCGCAGCCGTCCCCCTGACCGGTGGCCGATCAGGTAGGAGATGTGGTCACCGGCGAACGCGCCCAGGGCGGCGACCACGATGACCAGGGCCAGGTTGGTCTGGCCCGAGGCGGCGAAGACCGCCGCGGTGATCACGGACGTCTCGGCCGGCACGATCGGGAAGAACCCGTCGAGCAGCGCGAGCCCGAACAGCGCGACATACAGCCACGGCGACGACATCACCTGCTCGACCAGGTCGAGGATGGCGTGCGACATGAGCGTGTACTCCGATCGTTAGGGGCACCACACAGCCTGTCTGTGCGGGGGTCCCCGGGGTATCGGGGATGCCCCGGGTCGAACGCGGCCCTTTCCCGGAGGCGGGTCAGGGCCGTCACCCCTGGAAGGTAGAAACTCCGCAGGTCACGGCACATCGGACGTAAGGCATGCCCCGCCCCCTACTTTCGTCGGGGGAGGGCGCCGGACCTCCGGATGACACCATCGATCAAACCGGTTTCGCGCGCCGGAATCAGGAGTGGAGGTAGGCGCTTTCCCGGTAGGGCTAGCACTACCGTCGCGGTGGACGGCTCCCCACCCTTACTTTCGTCAGGTGCCTCACCTGGCCTTCGGGGTCTCCCGTACCGGCCGGCAGCGGATAACGTCGGCGGGCGTGAGGTACCTTCGCCAGCTCCGCCGCGCGAACCGCCGCCAAGTGGTCTACGACCTGCTGTTGTGGATCGGGCTCTGCGTGTTCATCGCCGCGATGGGGGCCGACCCGTTCCGCGACCCCGCCGGGTTCGCCCTGGTGACTTTGCCCCGCTGGGGCCTGGCCACGGCGGCGGTGCTGGTCGGCCGCCGCTGGCCGCTGGCCGCGCTGATGCTGCTGCTGCCGCTCGGGCCGTGGAAGTTCAGCGAGGGGTTCGCGACGGTGGACCTGACGTGGCTGCTGCCCCGGCACGACGTCAAGATCCTCCCGCTGCTGCCCACGTCGCCGTTCATCATCTGGTACGCCTACCTGACCGGCCGCCGGGCGACCCGTACGGCACCCGCGCTCGTGGCGTTCTGCCTGATCACGCTGGTCGGCGTGGCCGTGGTCGTGGTGATGGGCGGCGACCTCGCGCTGTGGGTGTCGATGGTCACCGCGCTGATCGGGACCTACCTGGTCCCCTACCTGCTCGGCGTGCTGCGCGGCAGGCTGCTGCACCAGCGGGCGCAGACCAGGCTGTCGGTCGAGGCACAGGCGAGGCTCCGGGAGCGGGCGCGGATCGCGCGGGACATGCACGACTCACTCGGCCACGACCTGGCGCTGATCGCGGTCAGGGCGGGCGGGCTTGAGCTGGCTCCCGGGCTGGCGCCCGCCCAGGTCAAGGCGGCCGGCGAGCTGCGCGAGGCGGCGTCCGACGCCACCGAGCGGCTGAGGCAGATCATCGGGCTGCTCCGCGACGACGCCGAGGCGGCGCCCCTGGCGCCCCTGGAGAAGCCGGCGGGGGAGCCGGCGGGGGACTCGGCGGGGGAGTCGGTGCCCGACCTGGTCCGCAGGGCGGCGGCCTCCGGCATGGCGATCACCCTCGACCTGGCCGGCGGCCCGATGCCGGAGCTGGCCGCCGCCGTGGTGCAGGAGGGGCTCACCAACGCGGCCAAGCACGCGCCGGGCGCCGAGGTCGCGGTGTCGGTCTCGCCGCATCTCGTACGCGTGCGCAACGGGCCGCCGCGCAGCAGGCCCACGGCCCGCCGGGGCGGGCTGGGGCTGACGAGCCTGCGCGAGCGCGTACGGGCGGAAGGCGGCACGCTGACCGCGCGGGCCCTGGGCGGCGGCTTCGAGCTCGCCGTCACCCTCCCCCGCGAGGGGGAGGAGGATCCCCGAGGCTCGGGAGGAGCCGGGGAGCTCACCGCGCCACGCTCGGAGCATGACCGAAGCACCTAGGCCCGGCATCGGCCGCGTCACCGCCGCGATCGTGGCGGTCGCCGCCATGCTGCCCTATCTCACGCTGAAGATCCTCTGGCTGGCCGGCCACTACGTCGGCGTCGGCGCACCCGATCTGATGGCGGACCCGGCGATGGTCGGGATGAACGCGATGACGTTCGGCATGGACGCCGTCGGCCTGGTGCTGGCGCTGGCCTTCACCATGCGCTGGGGGCTGCGCCTGCCGGCCTGGCTGGTGCTGCTGCCGCTGTGGGTCGGCTCTGGCCTGCTGTCGGTGGTGGTCGTCAGCGCGCCGGTGGTGCTGGTCGCCTCCGGGCTGGACGCGCTCGACGGCGGCCCCATCGAGCCGTGGGTGTACGCGATGGTCTACGGCGGGTTCATCGGGCAGGGCGTGGGGCTGATGGCCGCGTTCGCGCTCTATGCCCGCGACCGCTGGCCTGCTGTCTTCACCACCCGGCTCGCGCGCCCCTTCCCCAGCCTCACCAGGCCGCTGCAGCAGGTGATCGCGTGGGCCGCGCTGCCGGTGGCGGTGCTGCTCGGCGGCGTCATGCTGACGCGGGTGATCGGGGAGCAGCCGTACCTGGCGGTGCAGAACCTGCTGCGCGGGACGCTGGCGATCGCGGGGGCGCTCGGGCTGGTGGCGCTCGTGCGCGGGCGGGGGCGCGGCCCGTTCTGGCGGCCCGCGGTGCTGGTCTGGCTGGGCTCGGGCACGCTGTTCGCCTGGGGGCTCTATGCGATGGTGGTCGCGGCGGCGGCCGGGCCGCTCAGCGCGGCGGAGGGCGGCGTGGAGGAGTTCGTGGCGCTGTTCGGCATGCTGACCGGGCTGGTCATGGGCCTGTGCGCGGCTTTTCTGCTGGTCGAACGGTCAGGTGTGGGCTCAGGTGTGAGCGACGTGCAGGCGGTGCAGCAGCCGCTTGAAGGCGATGATCGAGAACGTGATCGCGGTGCCGCTGATCAGCGCCACCGCTGACGTACGCAGCAGCATGAACCCGGCGAGCGTGCCGGCCAGCGACTCGTAGACGGCGAGGAAGATGCTCAACGTCGAGTTCATCAGCAGCACGAACGCCCACAGCAGGGTGATCCTGGCGAAGAACCTTCGCACGCGCTCGTGCTTGAGCACCGCCGACGGCAGGTGGATGTAGTCGAGCGTCAGCTTCTCCACCAGCGGCTTGTTGAGCCGCACGGAGGCGAGGAAGGCGATGCTGATGCAGATCGTGCCCATCTCGGGCTGGATGAAGAACCACATCCAGGTGCCGGTCCAGAACGCCACGATCGCGCGTACGGTGATCGCGAACGCGGCCAGGAACATCGTCGCGGGCACCTTGATCCGCCTGATCAGCCGCCAGATCACCCCCAGGTAGACCCAGGCGACGGTCAGGGCGAGCGCCCACCTGAAGTCGAGGACCACCATGGCCAGGTAGAACACGGCGAGGGGCGCCACGACGGCCTCGAGCAGCCGGGGAGCCGCCTGCCGGGCGAGCGCGGTGAGGCGTGGAAGGGTGACCGGTGGATGGTTCAAGGCTGCTCCGCAGATAGGCCGACGATCAGCGACTACCCGGGCTTCGGGGGACCAGGCTTTCCCCGATGGATCGCTCGCTGTCACCAGAGCGTCATCGGCCGCCGTCCCCGGGAAGCACGCCGGTGGCTTACCGTACCTGAGGAGTGGTGGTGCGACTGCCTCTTTTGACGCGTTCGATCTGTCTCCACGAAAACAGCCGCGCCTTGAACGGCGCTTTCAGCCGAGTGACGCGGTGGCCAGCTTCGCCCCGAATCCCAGGAAGACGGCCCCGACGCCGGAGGCCAGGCCCGCGCCGAGCCGCCTGCGGCGGCGGAACTGCGCGGCCAGGAACGTGCCGCCGAAGATCAGCGCGGTCAGGTAGAGGAAGCTGAAGAGCTGGATGACCGCGCCGAGGATGACGAACGTCAGCGCCGGGCTGGCGTAGCCGGGGTCCACGAACTGCACGAAGAACGAGACGAAGAACAGGATCGCCTTCGGGTTGAGCAGGCTGATCGTCAGCGCCTTGCGGAACGGGCGGCTCTCGGCCCTGGCCGGCGCGGTGACGGGCTGCTCCGACACCTCGGGGGCGGCGCGCCAGGACTTCCACGCCCCGCGGATCATCTGCAGGCCGATCCAGGCGAGGTAGAGGGCGCCCGCGTACTTGACGACGGCGAACAGCGCCGGGTGGGAGCGCAGCAGTGAGGCGGCGCCGGCGGCGCTGAGGAACATCAGCACGGTGTCGCCCGCGAAGACGCCGCACGCGGCCCGGTAGCCCGCCCGTACGCCGTGCGTGGCCGCGTGGCTGAGCACGAACAGGGAGTTGGGCCCGGGCAACAGGATGATCAGGAAGGCGCCGATGGCGTAGGCCCAGAAATCGGTGATGCCGAAGAACATGCTGCTTGCTCCTGGGGACGAACCGCTGACATCACACGATATCCGGCGGCCCGATGACTTTCCCGCCCCGCCCGGGTCCATCCATGTGACGGAAGGGAGCACGACATGGACTTCGGAATCGGCCTGCCCATCACGGGACCTGAGGCGAGCCCTGAGCGGATCGCCGACGTCGCGCAGCGTGCCGAGCGCGCGGGACTCGGCGCGGTGTGGGCGTACGAGCGGCTGCTGCGGCCGGCGGAGCCGTACATGCTGGGGCTGAACCAGGTGGTGCCGCTGCCTGAGGAGAGCGCCATCGTGTACGACCCCCTGGAGACGCTCGCCTACCTCGCGGCCACCACCAGCTCGATCCGCCTCGGCACCAGCGTCATCGACGCCCTCTACCACCCGCCGGTCGTGCTGGCCAAGCGCCTCGCGACGCTCGACCGGCTGAGCGGCGGCCGCCTGTGGATCGGGCTCGGCCAGGGCTGGATGGCGCAGGAGTTCGAGGCGGCGGGAGTGCCCACGTCGCGGCGCGGGGCCGGGTTCGCCGAGCACGTGGCGGCCATGCGGGCGTGCTGGGGCCCCGACCCGGTGAGCTTCTCCGGCCGCTTCTCCACGATCCCCGAGTCGCAGATCGGGCCGAAGCCGGCCGGGCTGACCCTGCTCGCGGGGGCGGCGGCCCCGGCGGCGGTCGAGCGGGCGGCCGCGCTCGGGATGGGGCTGACCGCCGTGGTGTTCGACTGGGACGCGCTGGGCCAGTGCGTGGAGACGTACCGGAAGGCCGGCGGGGCGGGGCCGCTGGTCATCCAGGTGAACGGCGTGATCGGCGACCGGCCGCTGGACGAGCGCATGCCGCTCACCGGCTCGGCCGAGCAGGTGGCCGAGGACCTCGCGCGGGCCGGGGAACTGGGCGCCGACCACGTCTTCTGGCAGCCGATCGGCTTCGACGCCGACGGCCTGGTGGAGCGCATCGCGGAGCTGGCCGCCGGCTGACGGAATTTGGGCCTTCTCCGCGGCGGTCAACGTCTTCACTCTCAGTTCAGGCGCCGGTCAACCCCGACCCCGAGCGCCCGAGGAGGACGAGGTGAGACACCGATTAGTCATCCTGCTTGCCGCCCTCAGCCTGATCAGCCTGACCGGCATGACAGGCGCGGGGGCCACCGCCGAGCCGCCGCCGAACAAGCAGTATCGGGTGGCGGGCCCGGCGGACGCGCGGCAGCGCAGCGCGGTGGCGGCGACCGGAGCCGCCGTCGAGGAGGTGGACCCGGACTCGGTGCTGGTCACGGCGACGGAGTCCGAGGTGTCCGCCATCAGGCGGCTCGGCTATCGGGTGACGGAGGTACCGCGACCGGCGCCGCCGTCATCGGTGGGCGCGCTGGACTTCCCGCCGGCGGACTCGGCCTACCACAACTACGCCGAGATGACCGCGGAGATCAACGCACTGGTGGCGGCCCGGCCCGACATCGTCAGCCAGACGACGTACGGCACGTCGTACGAGGGCAGGCCGCTGCGCCTGGTCAAGATCAGCGACAACGTGGGCACCGACGAGAACGAGCCCGAGGTGTTGTTCACCGCGCACCAGCACGCCCGGGAGCACCTGACGGTCGAGATGGCGCTCTACATCATGCACCTGCTGGCCGACAACCACGGCAGCGACGCCCGGATCACGAACCTGGTGAACACCAGGGAGATCTGGATCATGCCGGACCTGAACCCGGACGGCGGCGAGTACGACATCGCCACCGGCTCCTACCGGTCCTGGCGCAAGAACCGGCAGCCGAACTCCGGCTCGTCCGCGGTCGGCACCGACCTGAACCGTAACTGGGCCTACAACTGGGGCTGCTGCGGCGGGTCGTCGGGCTCGGCGGGCAGCGAGACGTACCGGGGGGCGAGCGCGGAGTCGGCGCCCGAGGTCAGGGCGGCGGCCAACTGGGTGCGCGGCCGGGTCGTGGGCGGCGTGCAGCAGATCAAGGCGCACATCGACTGGCACACCTACAGCGAGCTGATCCTCTGGCCGTACGGCTACACCTTCAACGACACGGCGCCCGGCCTGACGCAGGACGACCGCGACGCGCACGCCACGCTGGGGCAGAACATGGCGAGCACGAACGGGTACACGCCGGAGCAGGCCAGCGACCTCTACATCACCGACGGCACGATCGACGACTGGCTGTGGGGCGTCTACAAGATCTTCAGCTTCACGTTCGAGATGTATCCGCGCGGCTCCAGCCCCGGCTTCTACCCGCCGGACGAGCAGATCGTCACGCAGACCACCCGTAACAGGGAGGCGGTGCTGCGCTTCCTGGAGTACGCGGACTGCGTCTACCGCATCATCGGTAAGGAGGCCCAGTACTGCGGCTCCGGCACCCCGTCGGAGACCGTCTACGTCGACACGTTCGAGACGGCGACCGGCTGGACGGTGAACCCGAGCGGCACCGACACGGCCGGCACCGGGCTCTGGGAGCGGGGCGACCCGCAGGCCACCACCTCCAGCGGCGCCAAGCAGCTCGGCACCACGGTCAGCGGCACGAACGACCTGGTGACCGGGCGATTGGCGGGCTCGTCGGCGGGCGACCATGACATCGACGGCGGCGTCACCTCGGTCCAGTCGCCGCCGATCACGCTGCCCTCGACGGGCGCGCTGAACCTGTCCTTCTCGTACTACTTGGCGCACGGCTCGAACGCCTCCAGCGCCGACTACCTGCGTGTCCGCGTCGTCGGCAGCACCACGACGACCGTGCTCGACCAGGCCGGCGCGGCGAGCAACCGCAACGGCGCCTGGGCCACGGCCACGGCGAACCTGAACGCGCACGCGGGCCAGACCGTCCGCATCCTCATCGACGCCGCCGACGCCTCAGGCGCATCCCTGGTCGAGGCCGGCATCGACGACGTCAGGATCACCCGGCAGCCGTAGCAGCCGGTCTCTTCTCCGCCGCACGACTCCGCCGCACGCTCGGCTGACTCGTGCGGCGGAGTCGTGTTTGGGTCTTGTAAGCCTCGGGTGTCAGAGCTACGATCGCGGCAATCCTTAGGAAAGTTTCCTAAAAGTAATCTTCGTCCGGACAAGACCTGACAACCGCAGCAAGGTTACTCGCGCAGACACCCCCCAGGCCCGTGTTCACCTCCGCGGGCCGTGCCGTACGGCTTGCGTTCTCACCCCCCTGCGCAAGCCGTACGGCACGCAAAACCAGAAGGAAAGACCCGTGAGATTACGCGCGATCCTCCTGACGCTGGCCACCGCCGCACTCGGCCTCTCCGTGCTCCCCGCCGCGCCCGCGCACGCCGCGGGCCCCACCGCGACGTTCGTCGAGGTGTCGGACTGGGGCTCTGGCTTCGAGGGCAAGGTGACCGTCACCAACGACAGCACCACCGCCATGCCGAGCTGGAACGTGCAGTTCGACCTGCCGTCCGGCTTCAGCATCCCGTCCGCCTGGGACGCCGTCATGGCCAGGAGCGGGCAGCACTACACCTTCACCCCGCCGAGCTGGGCGGGCCCGCTCGCCCCCGGGGCCAGCGCGAGCTTCGGCTTCAACGGCAACCCCGGCAACTTCCCCGGCATCACCGGCTGCACGCTCAACGGCTCCTCCTGCGGCGGCGGCACCACCAACCCCGGCGTCCCCGGCGCCCCGGGAACGGTCAACGCCACCGCCACGGCGAGCGCCATCACCCTGACCTGGGGCGCGTCCAGCGGCACGGTCACCGGCTACCGCGTCTACGAGGGCAGCACGGTCAAGGCCACGGTCACCGGCACCACGGCCACCGTCGGCGGGCTCGGCACCTGCCAGACGCACACCTACACCGTCAAGGCGTACAACGCGCAGGGCGAGTCGCAGGGACGTGACGTCACCGCCACCACCAGCGGCTGCACCGGCGGCGGAGGCACGCTGCCCAAGCACTTCCTCACCGGCTACTGGCACAACTTCGTCAACCCCGCCGTCGAGCTCAAGCTCGGAGCCGTCCCCAGCGAGTACGACCTGATCGCCGTCGCGTTCGGCGAGGCCACCGCCACCCCGGGCCAGGTCACCTTCGCCGTGGACGGCGGCCTGGCCGCCGCGGTCGGCGGCTACACCGACGCCCAGTTCAAGGCCGACGTGCAGGCCCTGCACCAGCGCGGCAAGAAGGTCATCCTGTCGGTCGGCGGCGAGGCAGGCCGGGTGCAGGTGGCCGACTCGGCGGCCGCGACCCGCTTCGCCGACTCCGTCTACGCGATCATGCAGAGCTACGGCTTCGACGGCGTGGACATCGACCTGGAGAACGGGCTCAACGCCACCTACATGGCCCAGGCGCTCAGGTCGCTGCGCGCCAAGGCCGGCTCCGACCTCATCATCACGATGGCCCCGCAGACCATCGACATGCAGACGACCGGGATGGAGTACTTCAAGCTCGCCCTGTCGATCAAGGACATCCTCACGGTCGTCCACACCCAGTTCTACAACTCGGGCTCCATGCTCGGCTGCGACCAGGCGCAGGCGTACGCGCAGGGCTCGGTCAACTTCATGACCGCCCTGGCCTGCATCCAGCTCGAGAACGGCCTGCGCCCCGACCAGGTGGCGCTGGGCCTGCCGGCCGGGCCCGGCGCGGCGGGCGGCGGCGTCGTCGCGCCCGCCCTCGTCAACCAGGCGCTCGACTGTCTGGCCAAGCGCAGCAACTGCGGATCCTTCGTGCCGCCGCGCGCCTACCCCGACATCCGCGGCGCGATGACCTGGTCCATCAACTGGGACGCGAGCAACAACTGGCAGTTCTCCAAGACCGTCAAGCCCCACCTCCAGGGAATGCCATGACCTTTCGCAGCAGACTCACCGCCCTGGCGAGCGGCCTCGCCCTCGTGCTGACCGGCGCCGGACTCGCCACCCCCGCACAGGCCACCGTCGAGCAGATCAGGGTGCTCGCCGCCGCCTGGGCGCCGTGGACCTCGTACGCGACCGGCGCCGTCGTCACGTACCAGGGCGTCGACTACGTGTGCCTGCAGGCCCACACCTCGCAGCCCGGCTGGGAGCCGCCGAACGTGCCCGCGCTGTGGAAGCGCGGCTCGGGCGGCGGCGGCAGCGACACCTCGGCCCCGTCGGCGCCCGGCAACCTCCGCTCGACCGGCGTCACCTCCAGCAGCGTCTCCCTGGCATGGAACGCCTCCTCCGACAACGTCGGCGTCACCGGTTACAACGTCTACCGGGGCGGCACCCTCGTCACGACGGTGTCCGGCACGTCGTACACCGACACCGGCCGCGCCGCGAACACCGGATACACCTACACCGTCCGCGCCCGCGACGCCGCCGGCAACCTGTCCGGGGCCAGCAACTCCGTGACGGCCACCACCTCCGGCGGCGGCTCCGGCCCTGGGCCCAACCCGGCGAAGATGGCCGGCGCCCCCTACCTCTACATGGGCTGGGGCAACCCGCCGAACCCCGGCACGGTGATGGACGCGACCGGCGTGAAGTCGTTCACGATGGCGTTCATCCTGTCGAGCGGCGGCTGCACCCCGGCCTGGGACGGCAACAGGCCGCTCACCGGCGGCGCCGACCAGCAGGCGATCAACACGATCAAGTCGAAGGGCGGCGACGTCCAGATCTCCTTCGGCGGCTGGCAGGGCAACAAGCTCGGCCCCAACTGCTCCTCGCCGCAGGCGTACGCCAACGCGGTGCAGCAGGTCATCAACGCCGTCGGCCCGGCCGTCGTGGACTTCGACATCGAGAACACCGACGAGTTCGCCGACTACACCGTCCAGGACCGCATCCTGAACGCCCTCAAGATCGTCAAGCAGAACAACCCGAACATCAAGATCGTCGTCACGTTCGGCACCGAGCGGACCGGCCCGAACAACCACGGCGTCCGGCTCATCAACCAGGCCAAGGCACTCGGCGTGCCGATCGACAACTTCACGATCATGCCGTTCGACTTCGGCAGCTCCAACATCTACCAGGACACCGTCAACGCCTCCGAGGGCCTGAAGAACGCACTCAAGAACGCCTACGGCTGGACCGACGCGCAGGCGTACGCCCACATGGGCATCTCCGGCATGAACGGCCTGTCCGACCAGCAGGAGATGACCACCACCGGCACCTGGACCCAGATCCGTGACTGGGCCAGGTCGAAGGGCCTGACCAGGCTCGCCTACTGGGCGGTCAACCGCGACCGGGGCTGCCCCGGCGGCGGCGTGGTCGCGCACTGCAGCGGCATCGCGCAGGCCGACTGGGACTTCACCAGGATCACCGCCGGCTTCTGACCCACCGGCCCGCCCCTCCAAGAAGGGGCGGGCCGCCTCCCGGATCCCGCCCCTCCGAGTCACCGACCGGCCCGTCCTCGCTCCGCCTCGGGGGCGGGCCGCAGTGAGGACAGCATGAGATTCCGAGCACCGGCGGTCCTGCTGGCCGCCGCACTCGTCGCACTCCCCGCCACCCCCGCACACGCCGCGAACATCGCCCGCAACCCGGGCTTCGAGTCCGGCCTGACCGGCTGGACCTGCTCGGGCGCCGAGACCGTGACCGTACCCGTGCACGGCGGCGCCCGCGCGCTGCGCGCCACCCCGCAGGGCAACGACCTGGCCCGCTGCGAGCAGGCCGTCACCGTCCTGCCGAACACCGCCTACCAGCTGTCGGCCTGGGTGCAGGGCGCGTACGTCTTCCTCGGCGCGACCGGCTCCGGCGTCAGCGCCAGCACGTGGGCCTCGCCCGGCGCGGCCTGGTCCCAGCTCAGGACCTCCTTCACCACCGGCCCCGCCACCACGTCGGTGACCGTGTACGTCAACGGCTGGTACGGTCAGGGCCCCTACCTCGCCGACGACCTGCAACTGGACGGCCCAGGAGGCGGCGGCCCCGAGGACACCCAGGCCCCTGCCGTCCCAGGGAACGTCACCGTCGGCCGCGCGACAGCGAGCAGCCTCGACGTGACCTGGTCGCCCTCATCGGACGACGTCGGCGTGACGAAATACGAGGTCTCCAGGAACGGCGCCGCCCCCACCGCCGTCACCGGCACCGCGTACACCGCGACCGGCCTGACCCCGCGGACGTCGTACGCCTTCCGGGTCAGGGCCTGCGACGCGGCGGGCAACTGCTCGCCGTACTCGACGCAGGTCACCGGCACCACGACGGAGAGCGGCGGCGACACCGGCCTGCCCGAGCGCGTCATGGCCGGCTACCTGCACGCGTCGTTCGCCAACGGCTCCGGCTACATCCGCATGAGCGACGTACCGGACGAGTGGGATGTCATCCACCTCGCCTTCGGCGAGCCCACCTCCGTCACCTCCGGCGACATCCGCTTCACCCGCTGCCCCGCCGCCGAATGCCCAGGCGTCGAGTCCGAGTCCGACTTCATCGCCGCCATCAGGGCCAAGCAGGCGCAGGGCAAGAAGGTGCTGATCTCGATCGGCGGCCAGAACGGCCAGGTGCAGCTCACCACGGCGGCGGCCCGCGACGCGTTCGTCAGCTCCGTCTCGGCCATCATCGACCGCTACGGCCTCGACGGCCTGGACGTCGACTTCGAGGGCCACTCCCTCTACCTCGACCCCGGCGACACCGACCTCGCCCGCCCGACCACCCCGGTCGTCGTCAACCTCATCGCGGCGCTCAAGGCGCTCAAGAGCCGCTACGGTGACGACTTCACGCTCACCATGGCCCCCGAGACGTTCTTCGTCCAGCTCGGCCACCAGTTCTACGGGCCGGGCCAGAACGGCGCCGACCCCAGGAGCGCGTCCTATTTGCCGGTCATCCACGCCCTGCGCGACGACCTGACCCTGCTCCACGTGCAGGACTACAACTCGGGCCCGATCATGGGGCTCGACGGCCAGTACCACACGATGGGCGGGCACGACTTCCACGTCGCCATGACCGACATGCTGCTCGCCGGCTTCCCGATCGCGGGGAACCCGGCCAACGTGTTCCCGCCGCTGCGCCAGGACCAGGTGGCGATCGGGCTGCCCGCCTCGCCCAACGCCGGCAACGGGTTCACCACCGTGGCCGAGGTGCACAAGGCGTTCGACTGCCTGGCCAAGGGCACCGGCTGCGGGTCGTACCGGCCGCGCGGCGTCTACCCCGGCCTGCGCGGGCTGATGGCCTGGTCGATCAACTGGGACGTCTTCAACGGCAAGGAGTTCACCCGGAACCACCGGGACTACCTCGACGGGCTCACCGCACCCTGACGAGCTGGGTGGGCTTGATCGGGATGCCGAGACCGGGCGGTCGGTAGGTGGGCAGCGCCTCGCCGTACTCGTGCATCCAGGCGTGGTCCACCATCACCCGCATCCGCCCGAACCCGGGCCGCGCGCCCGGCTCGGGGAGCCGCCGGGGTGACGTGTCGCCGGCCAGCCTGGTCACGGCCCCGGCCAGCAGCTCAGGGTCGGGCGGCGTCAGGTCGCAGTGCTCGTCGGGGCCGATCAGCAGGTCCACGTCGGGCGGCAGCGGATAGATCGGCCGGGGGAGCGCGAGCACGCGCGGCGGCGGCGCCATCGGCCACCCCCCGGCCACCGCCTCCAGCAGGACCGCCCGCGACGTCCTGCGCGCGAACAACCCCTCCGCCAGCGCCCAGCTCAGCGCCCCCACGTCGGCGCGGTCCTCGCCGCACGCGTGCAGGCACAGGTACGGCACCAGCGGGATCCCCGCGCCGCCCGCCTGCGCCCACCCGCCGCCGCACCCGGTCAGCACCAGCAGCGCCAGCATCGCCCGGTACGCCGTGTCCGCGTGCGGCGTCTCCAGCCGCCCCGGCACGATCACGCACCGGCCGCCCGTCTTCTCCGCCGTCACCCCCAGCTCCCGCGCCGTCTTCACCGCCCGCGACGCCGCCACCCCCGTGTACGCCTCCTGCCACCCCGGCGTGTACGGCTCGGCCCGGTCCTCGTATCCGCCCGGCCACACCCCCGGCAGCCCGGGGCGCGGCACCCCGTACACGGCGAGCAGCAGGTCGAACACCGTCGTCACCGGCTCACCGCCGTCCAGCACCACCGGCACGCCCCGCCGCAGCACCCCCGTGCCGTCGTCGAAGCGCGGCAGCAGCACCTCCGCCGCCTCACCGCCGTACACGCTCAGCCGGTCGCAAATCTCACCCGTCAGCCCGCCCGGCACGTACGCGCCCTCCCGCCGCCGCAACCACACCAGGGACGGCAGGTCCGTACGCTCCATCGCGTGCCCGGCGAACGGCGTGCGATCCAGGAAGAACTCCTTGAGCAGCACGTGCCCCATGGCCATCGCCAGCGCGCCGTCCGTGCCCGGCCGCACCACCAGCGTCTCGTCCGACAGCCGGGTCGGGTGCGTGCCGATCGCCACCACCTTCTGGCCCTTGTACCGCCCGGCGATCACCCAGGGCGTGTCCGCCGTGCGTACCAGCCGGTTGTTCTCGCCCCAGAGCAGCACGTACGCCTGCCGCGCCCAGTCGTCGGCCCCAGGACCGGAGAACCGGGGGCCGAGCACCTGCTCGGGCGCGCACGGATGCTCGGTCAGTACCGCCCCGCCCAGCCCGCCCACCAGCCGCGACAGCGGCGAGGTCGCCAGCGCCGCCACCCGCTCCGCGCCGTGCCGCGCCGCGGTGTCCACGATCGCGGCGCCGGCCAGCTCCGCCGCCGTCGCGTCGTCGAGCGGCACCCGCCGCTCACCTCGCATGCGGTGGTAGAGCTGTGAGTTTCCTGTGAGTTTCGCCCAGGCCGCGACCGGGTCGCGCTCCTCGTCCCGTACCTCGAAATACAGCCTGACCAGTGCCTGGTTGACCTGCGATCCCCCCATGGAAAAAGTTCAACACAGACCGTGATGTCGTATCGGGATACGTGTCGGCATGTCGGGGATAAGAATTGGCAGCACTCGACCCGGCCGAGTGGCAGCGGGTCCCGGCTTACGGCAGGCTAGACGCGCCATGGATTACGCAGCTCTCACGGGGATCGTCCTCGTCGCCGGTGTCGTGCTCGCCATCGTCGCGCAACGTCGTGACTGGCGCCCCCCTCTCTGGGTCGCCCTCACGGTCGGCATCGCCGTGCGCGTGCTCATCATGTACGTCGCGGCCATCGGCACCTGGCAGCCCGTCGACTTCGTCAACAGCTTCAAGCCCGCGGGCGAGGCCGTGCTGCGCGGCGAGGACCCGGTTCTGGCCAGCAACGGCGGCTGGCACTTCCTGCCGACCATCCCCTACGTCTACGGCATCCTGCTGTGGCTCGGCATCCCCTGGGAATACGCCGGCCGGCTGGTCACCGTGGTCGCCGACATCGTGCTCATCCCGCTGGTCGGCAAGCTCGCCGGCGGCCCGAGGGCGTCGCTGCGCGCCTTCCAGTACGCGCTCAACCCGCTCGCCCTGCTCGTCGCCTCCGTGCACGGCCAGGTCGAGCCGGTCGCGCTGGTGTTCGGCGTGGCCGCGTTCGTGGTGGCCCGCGGCCCGGGCGACCCCCACAGGCCCGGCATGGTCACCGACGTCGCCGCCAGGGTGCGCCAGGGCATCGCGGCCTACGGCGTACGCGGCTCCATCCCGCGCGTGATCGGCCGCCGCGGCATGCTGCACCGCGCGCTGCTCCCCGGCCCCGACGACCGCGCCCACCTGCGCCGCGGCGCGCTGGCCGGGCTGCTCATGGGCCTCGCGCTGTGCGCCAAGAGCTGGCCGATCTGGCTGATCCCCGGCATGCTGCTGCTCCTGCCCAACCTGCGCGCCCGCGTGATGGGGCTGTTCACCACCGGGCTCGTGCCGGTCTTCTTCCTGGTGACGCTGCCGATCTTCGCCGGCACGTCGCTCAACCAGATCCCGGCCGTCATCGACACCATCCGCGACATCCGGCCCATCGTCGGCGAGTGGGGCTGGACCCCGTGGTTCACCGGCGGCAGCTGGGACCTGCGGCCCGAGCTGGCCTCGTTCGGCACCAACCTCATCTACGTCAGCGTGATCGCCGTCATCCTGTGGTGGCGGCGGGCCGACCCGATCGACATGACGACGGCCATCCTGATCGTCTTCATGATCATGACGCCCCGGCTCGGCGCCCAATACCTGCTGTGGTTCATGCCGTTCCTGGTCGCCCGGCCCACCAGGTTCGCCTGGGCGGCCATTCTCACCACGTCGTTCTGGTCGGCCTACGGCTACCTGGTCATGACCCAGTTCGACCCGCAGGGGTGGTGGCTGCAGCACACCTACTGGTCGCGGGCCTCCATCCTGATCCTGCCGATCCTCGCGCTGGCCCTGCCCTGGAACCGCCGCGTCGCGGAGGCCCCAGGGCTCGCCTCCTCCGGGTCGCCCAAGTCGTCGCGGATCACGTCACCGGCATAGGCGCTCCCACAACGTGATCCACTGGCCGGGACGCACGTGGCCCACGACGGTGTCGCGGGCCACGCCGGCCGCCGCCAGCGCGGCGTCCACCCCGGCGTAGCGCGTCTTCAGCGAGGCGCGCACCGAGCCGCCCACCCCGCCGAAGCCCAGCTCGACCAGCTCCTCGTACGAGCGGCGGCCGGACACCAGCGGCTCCGGTCTGCGTTCGATGCGCAGGATCGCCGAGTCGACCGACGGCACCGGGCGGAAGCTCTCCCTGCCGACCGTGTCACCCAGCCGCCAGTCGAACCACGGCCATGACAGCACCGTGACCAGGCTCCACCGGCCGTAGTCGCCGGAGCGCTTGCGGGCGTACTCCCGCTGGGTGAGCAGCGTCGCCGAGGTCATGTCGGGCGCCCGCAGGCACCAGTCCACGATCCGCGAGGTCGCCGCGTACGGGATGTTCCCCACGACCGCGAACGGCTCGCGCGGCGCCCGCGCCCGAGCGAAGTCGCCCCTGACCACCTGGATGCGCGGATCGCTGCGCGTCCGCGCGGCCAGCAGCCCGGCCAGCCGCGGGTCCAGCTCGTAGCCGATCACCCGCGCGCCCGCCTCCGCCAGCGCGAACGTCAGCGCCCCCGTGCCAGGACCCGGCTCCAGCACCAGGCCATCCGGGGCGGCGGCCTTGACCATCAGGTGCACGGCATGCCGGTCGACCAGGAAGTTCTGCGACAGCGTGCGCCGCGCCCGATCCGCGGGCGTGCGACCGCCACCGGCGTTCCTGATCTTCTTCTGAGTGTGTGAATGGTTTCCGTGCGCGAAGTTCTGCGCCACAGTACTGCCCTTCCTGGGCCTCGAGACGAACAGGTCTCTCGAAGGGCCCCGGGCGCGCCTGCGGACGCGTCAGCCTCAGGTCAGCTCATCGCATCCGCTAGCGGGCCAGAGCCCGGCCGCGGCGGATGCGGATGAAGCACGGACAGCAGAACATGCTCGACATGCCCGTCACTGTAGGTCGCGGCCGATCGGGCGGGCAAAGCATTAAATGCCTCGCGCGCCGCGCGCGTCGTTGGGCAGTCTGGAGTGATGCAGGCGACGATCACGGTCACTCCGGCACAGCTCCCCGAGCTGCTGCTGCACGTCGCCGTGGTCCGGCCCGTCTTCCTGTGGGGCGCCCCCGGCATCGGCAAGAGCTCCCTCGTCCGCGCGTTCGCCGACTCGCTCGGCCTCGACTGCGTCACGCTGCTCGGCACCCAGCTCGCCCCTGAGGACCTCATCGGCGTGCCCGAGCTGGTCGGCGGGCGCAGCAGGTTCGCGCCGCCCGAGTCGATCGCGCGGGCCGAGCCCTACTGCCTGTTCCTCGACGAGCTCAACGCCTCGGCCCCCGAGGTGCAGAAGGCGTTCTACTCGCTGATCCTCGACCGCCGCATCGGCGCCTACGAGCTGCCCGAGGGCTCGGTCGTCATCGGCGCAGGCAACCGCGCCACCGACAACGCCCTGGCCAGGCCCATGGCCTCCGCACTGATCAACCGGCTGGTCCACGTCCACCTGCGGGCCTCGTCCGACGACTGGCTGAAGTGGGCCGCCGCCAACGGCATCCACCCGTGGATCATCGACTACCTCGTGCAGCGGCCCGACCACCTGTGGAGCCCGCCGCCCAAGACCGAGGAGCCGTTCTCCTCTCCGCGCGCCTGGCACATGCTCTCCGACGTGCTCGTCTCCTACGGCGACGACATCTCCGACGACACCCTCGCCACGCTCGCCTTCGGCACGCTCACCAGCGCCCACGCCTCCGCCTTCCGCGCCTACGTCAAGACCGTGCGGCACGCGTACCATCTGGAGGCCGTCCTCAAGGGCGACGCGCCATGGCCGCGCCGGCCCGAGGAGCGTGACCTGCTCTACTTCCTGGCCGAGACGTTCCGCGCCCGCCTCGTCAAGGAGCTGCCCGCCGACAAGCGCGGCGCCTCGGGCCGGGGCCGCGACCTCGCCTTCCGCGCCAAGACGCTGCTGGTCGAGCTGGCCGAGATCTCGCTGGAGTGCGCCCAGCTCGTCATCGCCAACGACGCCGACGGCGCGCCCGCGCTGCCCACCTGGTTCCTCGTCGAGGTCGGCAGAGACGTGCCCCGCCTGATGGCCGCCCGCTCATGAGCCGCCGCAAGGCCAAGACCGACCCCTGGCGGGCCGAGGTGCTCAAGGGCTGGCACACCGTCAGCCGGCTGCCGCTGTTCCGCGTCTTCCACAGCACCCTGTACGAGGCCCCCGACGGCCGCCTCACCACCGACACGTGGGCGTACGTCACCGCCGGCGGCGACGTGCACTTCCACCCCAAGCGCCGCGCCCCCGCCGACGAGTGGGCGTGGGTGTTCGCCCACCTGCTGCTCCACCTCGGCTTCGGCCACGCCGACCCGCGCTCCTGCGCGCCGAAGGACGTCGACGACGACCTCCCCGACCCCGCCTACCACGCCGCCTGCTGCCTGGCCGTCGAACGCTTCCTGCGCACCCTCAAGATCGGCCGCTGCCCTGAGCCGCTGCCCGCCGAGCTGCCCCCGCACGACGAGGTGGCGCTGTCTGAGCTGTGGCGCCGCACCAGCGTGCCCGACGCCTACCGACCGCCGGGCGAGCCCGACTTCCGCATCGGCACCGCCGAGCTGGCCCGCGACCTCGACTTCCCCCGGTCGTTCGCCATCGGCATCGCCGACGCGGCCACGCACGCCCTGGACGTCGCCGGTGAGCCACGCACCTCCGTCGAAGGGCACGTCAAGGGGCCGTGGGACACCGCGCTGCGCTGGTTCGTGTCGTCGTACCCGCTGCTCGGGGCGCTGGCCGCGGGCATGAAGATCGTCACGGACGCCGAGCTGGCCCGGGAGCGGGACATCTCGATCGCCGCCGTCAGCGCCGAGGCGGGCGAGATCTACATCAACCCGCTCAGCAGGCAGACCGAGCTGGGCTGGCGGTTCGTGCTGGCCCACGAGATGCTGCACGCCGCGCTGCGCCACGGCGAGCGCGCCGGTCTGCGCGAGCCGTACCTGTGGAACGTCGCCTGCGACTACGTCATCAACGGCTGGCTGGTCGAGATGGGCGTCGGCGAGATGCCGGAAGGGCTGCTGTTCGACCAGTCGCTCACCGGAATGTCGGCCGAGGCCGTCTACGACCGCATCGCCACCGACCTGCGCCGCCTGCGCAAGCTCGGCACGCTGCGCGGGCGCGGGCTCGGCGACGTGCTCGACCGCCCGCCCCGCCGCGCCGGCGGCTACGTCGACCTCGACGACTACTACCGCAACGCCCTCACCACCGGCCTGGCCTACCACCAGTCCAGCGGCCGCGGCCTGCTGCCGGCCGGGCTCGAACAGGAGATCCGCGCGCTCGACCAGCCGCCCCTGCCATGGGACGCCCGGCTGGCCCGCTGGTTCGACGAGCACTTCCGGCCCGAGGAGCAGCGCCGCACCTACGCCCGCGCCTCCCGCCGGCAGGCCGCCACCCCCCACATCCCGCGCCCCGGCCGGATCAGGCCCGAGGAGACCGTGCGCAGGGCCACGTTCGGGGTGGTGCTCGACACCTCCGGCTCCATGGACGTCAAGCTTCTCGGCAAGGCGCTCGGCGCCATCGCCTCCTACGCCGCCGCCCGCGACGTGCCGCGCGCCCGAGTGGTGTTCTGCGACGCCACCGCCTACGACGCCGGCTACCTTCCCGTCGAGGAGATCGCCTCCAAGGTCAGGGTGCGCGGGCGGGGCGGCACGATCCTCCAGCCCGGCGTCCGGCTGCTCGAACGCGCCGGCGACTTCCCGCCCGACGGGCCCATCCTGCTGATCACCGACGGGGAGTGCGACGTGCTGCGGATCCGGCGCGAGCACGCCTTCCTGATCCCGCAGGGGGCCTCGCTGCCCTTCCGGCCGCGCGGGCCCGTCTTCCACCTCAAGTGACGATCAGGCGCACCAGGTGGCCGTGTGCGGCAGCAGGTGCACCTCAGGGTTCTCCGTCACCCACCCGTCGGACGCCATCGCCTCCCCGAGCCGGTGCACGGCGGGCAGCATCGCCGTCGCGTCGCACACCCCGGTGAAGCGGTCGTCGATGTCCCAGCGCCGTCTGTCCACGTGTCCGATTGTTACAAGCCCGCGGTCTCCCGGTCTCGTTAGCGTCGGAAGCCCACGTTGAGAAGGAGCTCCGCCATGGACGTCCTCGACCGCGCCGAGCGCTACCTGCTGCACCACGGCCGCCTCATCGACCGGCTGCGCTTCCAGGCGCTGTTCAGGGGCGGCCCGCGCGAGCCCGTGCTGCACGCGCTGCGCGCCTACCAGAACCCCGACGGCGGCTTCGGCCACGCGCTCGAACCCGACCTGCGCGGCGCCGGCAGCCAGCCCGAGCCCGTAGAGGTGGCGCTGTGGATCCTCGACGAGCTGGACGCCTTCGACTCACCGATGGTGGCCGCCGCCTGCGACTACCTCGCCTCCGTGACCACGATCGACGGCGGGGTGCCGTGGGTGCTGCCGTCCGTGCGCGAGGCGCCGCGCGCCCCCTGGTGGCAGACGGACGACGACCCGCCCGGCGCGCTCGTCCCCACCGCGCCCATCGCGGGACTGCTGCACAAGCACGGGGTCGCGCATCCGTGGCTGGCCGGGGCCACCGCGTTCTGCTGGTCGCGGCTGGCCGGCCTCAAGGAGCCCGGCACGTACGAGGCGATGGCCGCGCTGATCTTCCTGACGTACGTGCCGGACAGGGAACGCGCGCTGGCCGAGTTCGACCGGCTGCGGGACGTCCTGCTCGGCACCGTCACCTACGACCTCGACGCGCCCGGCCACGTCCACCACCCGCTCGACTTCGCGCCCCGGCCGTCGCCGCTGCCGCTCTTCCCCCAGGACATCCTGGACACCCACCTCGACGCGCTGCTCGCCGCGCAGTCCCCGGACGGCGGCTGGGGCCCGAACTGGACGATGTGGACGCCATTGGTGGAGCACGAGTGGGGCGGCTACATCACCGTGCAGAGCCTGCAGACGCTGCACGCGTACGGAGGCTCGGCGATCTGTCGTAGGACGGGCGTACGTTGGAGCCATGTACGCCGAACGGCCCCCGGCCTCGGGCTTCACCGGCCGCATCGCCTGCGAATGGCTCCGCACCAGCGACACCTCCGCCTCGCCCACGCCGGCCTCGGGCGCGCGAGGCTCCGGCTCTGCCGTCACCCCCGAGCAGCGGGGCGGTGGGCGGGTGCTCGTGGTGCCCGACGCCTGTGTCGACCTGATCTGGGGTGACAAAGGGCCGTTCGTGGCGGGGCCTGACACGGGGCCCATGCCGACGTCCATCAGGGCGGGCGAGACCATGGTCGGAGTGCGGTTCAAGCCGGGGGCGGTCGGCGCGTTCTTCGGCGTCCCGCTCGCCGACCTCCTCGACCGCCGCGTCCCCCTGGCCGACCTGCCCGGCGGCCACGCGTTCCTCCGCGAGCTGATCGACGGCCCCGCGAGCACGGCGGGGGAGCGGCTGCACGCCGTGCGGGCGGCGGTGCGGCGCCGCCTGCTCGTCCCCCACCTCGGCTACGACGCCGACCAGGGCCTCGACCCCGTCGCCCCCGCCATCGCCACCGCCCTGAGCCAGGGCAGGACGGTCAGCGAGGTCGCCTGGTCACTCGGCTTCAGCGAACGCCAGCTGCAACGCCGCAGCGTCTCCGCCTTCGGCTATGCCCCCAAGACGTTGCAGCGCATCGTCCGCTTCCAGCACGCCCTGCGCCTGGCCCGCACCGGCCTCCCCCTGGCGCAGGTCGCCGCCACGGCGGGCTACACCGACCAGGCCCACATGGCCAACGACGTCCGCCGGCTCAGCGGCGGCCCGATGAGCCACCTCCTCTGACCCGCCGCACTCGCCTCTGCCCGGGCCGCCCCGCCGGCCGCTTACCGGACACCAGCGCCTGCGCCCATTTCGCACTCGGGTCGCTGTCGATCAGCAACGCCCGCGTCAGCAGGCTCAACGGAATCGCGAGAATCGCCCCGAGCGGCCCCAGCACGAAAGTCCACACGATCAGCGAGATGAACGTCATCGTCGTGGAAAGCCCCACGGCGTCGCCCAGGAATTTCGGCAGAATGAACGACTGCGTGACGACATTGATGACGCAATAGGCCGCGATGACCAGGAGCATCGTCCGCACCCCGCCGTCCAGCAGCGCGAGCATGGCGGGCGGCAGCAACCCGATCACGAAACCGATGTTCGGAATGTAATTGGCGATGAGCGCCAGCACACCCCAGAGCAACGGCAGCGGCACGTCCAACAACGACAGCGCGATCATGTCGAGAATCGCGTTGATCAATCCGAAGACCGTGGAGACGATCAAATACCGCCGTGTCTTGTGCGCGAACGTCGCCAGCGCCGTCACCACGTGCGGCCGATACCCCTCGCCGGCCGTGAGCACCTTGGAGGTGACGGGCGCGTCCAGCGACATCGCCAGCAACAGCACCACGATGAGGAAGAGCGCGGACAGCACCCCGATCAGGCTGCCGAGCAGGATCTGCGCCAGCCCCAGCACCCTGCCGGGGTCGAACGCCTGCAGCCCCCTGCTCAGCACGTCGTTGCTGAGCCCGTGCGCCGCGGCCCAGCGCTGCGCGTCGGCCACCAGCTCCTGGAACTGGTCGGTGTACGTGGGCAGCAGCGAGGCGAGCTGGGTGGCCGAGATGGTGATGATGCCGACCATGGCGAGCAGCACGAGGACGACGATGAGGAAGGGCAGCGCGACCTGGAGCCAGATGGGGGCGTGCCGGCGGGCCAGCCAGTTGCGTACCGGGGAGACCGCGATGACCAGCACGAGAGCCAGCACGACGGGCCCGGCGATGGAGGCGACCTCGCGGATACCGAAGAGCACGATCACCCCGGCGGCCAGGCCGACCAGGATGATCACCGCCCTCGGCACGGATTGATCACGCACGCCCCCGTACCTACCCCTGGGCCGCCTCCGGGAGAGGGACGAACCATCGATTTGACGGTTCCGGGAGGCGTACATAGAGTTCACCAGTCCCACGAGAACGGCGGTGATCGCCGGGCTCACTCGGGGGCCACCTCCAAGAGATCACCACTCCGGTGAGACGTGCGCGTCCACTCGGATCGGCTGGTAACTTAGAGGGGTTGTCTCCGAAAGGGGGCGCGGCTTAATTCTTGGAAAGTCGAGCCGGTCCGGTCAATTTGACAGGGACTTGAGCGGCTGAAAAGATTAAGACACAACAGAACGAACGGAGTGAACGCCTCCGAGCGGGGATCACAAGGGATTGTGGTTCCGGTGCGGATGTACGCGTCCGTTTCTTGAGAACTCAACAGTGTGTTAAAAGCCAGTGCATGATGCACAACCCCGTCATTTTTGACGGATTCCTTTG
>NZ_JBFAQA010000039.1:0-101120 GCF_040677005.1 Nonomuraea sp. NPDC049421 | reverse complement strand
CCGGCCCCCAGTCCACACCCCGACCCCAGTCCATACCCCGACCCCAGTGCACAACCCGACCCCAGTGCACAACCCGGGCCCTGCCCACCCTCTCGCCGACCCCGCGCCCCTCAACCGCGCCCTCCCGGCCGAGCGCCCCGTCTCCCCTGTCGCCATGCCTGCCGAGCGGGGAGCGTCGCACGCCGTCGCGCCCGCGGACCAAAGCCCGGCGAACGGGGTCGCCGGCAAGCACGACACCGCCGCCATCCCCGGTGCTCTGCCCGCCGGTTCGGCGCTGCCCGCGACCGTCCCGGCCGTCGCCGCGGCCGTCCATCCCGTGGAATCGGCCGAACAGGTCACCGCCGAGCAGCGCACGGCCGAGACCCGCACCGATCAGGCCGGCGCGGCCCCTGCTCAGCGCCCCACCGTCCGCGACACCACGCCGGACAGCACGGTTCGCGACACCACGCCGGACAGCACCGTCCGCGACGTCACCGCCGGCTCCTCGCCGATCGCCCGGCAGACCACCGCCCCCGACCCCCCGCACACGGCGCCGAGGATCCAGCAGGACCCGGACGCCCCCACGACCACCGAGCAGACGGTCGCCGCCCCGCCCCGTACGGACACGACCGCGCCACCCCCCGCCCGCCAGGTCAACGGCGACCGCCCGGCCGACGTGATCGTCCCGCCTGCCCGGCCGCACGACCTGCCGGGACTCCCCGCCCAGGACCACGCGCCCGCGCCGAGGACCGAGAGTCCCCGCACGCAGACCCCGGACGCCCACCTGCCCGCGCAACCCGAGCGCGTCCCCGCCCAGAACGGGCACGCACCCCGGCAGGACGCGGCCGCGCGGGTACGGCCGGTGCCGGCCGGGCCTGAGCTGGGTGTGGCGGGGCCGTCCGAGCGGGTGACGAACCTGCTCAGCCAGGACGGCGCGTACGAGCCGATCAGCCTCCACGCCTGGTCGAGCGCCGATCAGGCGGTCGTACGCCGGCTGACGGACACGATGACCACGCCGACGAAGGACCTGCTGGCCGCGGCCCGCAGGCCGCACCTGGCGGAGGGTCTCGGCGACCCCCAGATGGTCCTGGTGCACTACGAGCTCCACATTCCAGGCAGGAAGGGACGAAACTGGGACTTCCTCCCCGGCGACGACCTGCCGGCGTTCACGCGGGGCAAGGGCGTGATGACCGGGCGCCGGATCCTGCGCGAGGTGCCGGCCACGTCGCCTGAGGCGGTCGCCATCGTCCGCGGGCTGGGCGTCGAGGAGCTGATGATGTCCTGGGGCCGCGGCGGGGGCCAGCTGCTCCCGGCCCGGCTGGCGATGAACCTGGCCGCGGTGGACGCGTTCGGCCTGCAAGGGGTCCTCGACCTCGAGGCGTACGGCGGGACCTCCAGGAGCCAGACGGGCGCCAGGGACTACGCCCGCCACGGCGAGGCGCTGCGCGACTTCCTGCGCACCCAGTACGAGCAGACCCAGGCCGAGCTGAGCCGGCACGGCATCGAGGAGCTCGTGCTCTATCGCGGCGTGGCCTTCGAGGAGGCGCACCGCATGCCGGCCTTGGCGGCGGCCTCGACCGGGGACGTGGTGCCGGTTCCGCCCGGCCTGCCGCTGCAGTCGTGGACGGCGCTGCCGGGCGTGGCCAAGCGGTACACGGGCCTGGGCGACGGTGCCGTCATGGCGGCCGTGGTCCCGGCGTCCCGGGTGCTGGCGACCCCGTGGACGGGGCTGGGCCAGCTGCCGCTGCACGAGTTCGTGGTGATGGCGGGGCCGGGCGACGTCACGGTGCTGCGGCCGACGCACGTCGTCCCGGCCGACCCGGCGCTCGCCGACCTGCCGCGCGGCCTGGGTACGAGGTGGGCGGGCGACGCGTACACGGAGTGCGCCCAGGGGCACCGGCACTGGGGCACCAAGGAGGCGACCGGGCTGCTGCCGTACCACCGCGGGCCAGGCGGCGAGGTGCACGTGCTCATGCGGCTGCGCTCGCCGGAGACGCACCACGGCGGGCAGTGGGGGCCGGTCGACGGGGCGCGCAACAGCGGCGAGGCGCCCGTCGCGGCCGCGTTGCGCAAGGCGGGCGAGGAGGTGCGGCTGAACCTGGACGACGTCCGGGTGCGCTCGGTCCACCACGACGACCACGGCGGCTGGGCGTACGACACGGTGATCGCCGAGCTGCCCCACAGGGCCGAGGCGTGGCCGGCCTCCCCCGAGTCCATCGACGTGCGGTGGGTGCCGTTGCGCGAGGTGGGGCAGCTGAACCTGCACCAAGACTTCGCCCCGTCCTGGCCGGAGGTCCGTACGGCGCTGGAGCGCGTCGCCGCCGAGGACGCCGAGGTCCGTACGGCGCTGGAGCGCGTCGCCGCCGAGGACGCCCCGGCCTCCGCCGCGGCCGCTCCTGCGGCGGGCAGGCCGCAGCCGGGACCCGCGCCCGCGCCGCCGCACGGCGCCTGGGCCCCGGAGCTCAGCGACGGGTTCTCCCCGATCGCCGACCCGCGCCCGCGCAACTTCGCCGAGGCGGCGGCCATCGTGCATCGCTGGAACCCGGACGGCACGCGCGGCGTCCCGGGCGACCCGCTCGACGCCCCTTCGCGCGTCGAGCGGCTGCTCAACGGCCAGGCCGATGACACCCCCGCCCCCCTGGATCCCGCCCTGATCGCAAGCGGCCGGGAGCTCATACGGCGAATGTACGTCGAGACCCAGGACGACGCGACGGCGGCGGCCGTAGGCGCGATGGGGAGGATTCTCGGAACGGACGCGCCGAACCGGGCCATCCAGGGCCTGGCTGAACAATTCTTCGACAGCATCCTGGCCGTCGATCCGCTGGTCGCGCTCTACCGGGACGCCCAGCGGCAGGGCATGGCACCCGAGACGGCCCGCGACGAGGCCGAGCTGGCCGACGTGCTCGACCGCGCCTACCCCGCCGACCGTCACCGCTGGCTCGGGCACCAGTACGACTACCTGATGCCGTCCGCGACGCCGGAGCAGGCACGCGCGGCCGGGCTCCTGGCCGAGATGATGGGAACGCCCGAGAACGGAGCCGTCAACAGGGCGTTCATCGACCCCGTGCGCCAGAGATACGGCATGAGCGATCTCGAGGAGCTGTATCCGATCGTGCGGGCCGCACAGGCCGAGGGCCTCCTGCCGCCGGCGACGCCCGGGCCCGGGGGCTTCCACGACGCTCTACGCCGGTTCCACCAGGAGGACCCTGCGCGGTGGTATGGCCTGCAGGGCCAGGTGAGGTATGACCTGCCGCACTTGGACGGCCCCGCGAGCCGCATGCTCGGCACCCTGATCGGTCTCGCCCCGCACGCGCCCCATGGATCGCGGGCAGAGACGATGCCGCTGCGGGAGCTGGCCCGCCGGACCGACCAGGCCGGCTCGGTCGAGCATCTGCTCCGCCTGGCTCTGGACGCGCAGGAGCACGGCGCTGACGTGGCCGGCACGTCGGACGTCACCGACCTGACCGAGATGCTGACAACGCATCGGCAGCGCGACCCCTACCTTTGGGACGGCCTGCGGCTCGTCACCGAGCACGGCCTGCCGCTCACGCGGGACGGCGAGGTCCGCGCCGCGGCCAGGCTCGCGGAGCTCGCGGGCCCGCCACCGACGACGCCTATCTGGCGCTTCGACCCGCTGCGCCGGCTGGCCGACGAGACCGGTTCCGGATACGACGTGGCGGACCTGGCGGCCCGCGCGGCCGAGGGCGCGCGGAACGGGTTCGACCTGTTCGGCCCGGTCGACCGCCGTGACGTGGTCGACGCACTGAGCCGGCCGGAGCCGCTCACCCCGCCCGAGCCCCGTGCGGACGCACCCGGCCTGCACGGCATGTCACCCGCGGACGTACGGGAGGTCAGGAACGCCGCGGCGGCCCAGCACGCGCGGGCATATGGGGATTATCTCGGCGATCACGGGATGCGCGGCTACATAGAGCCGGGCTCCGACCTGGACCGGGCGCTCACTCCGACGGTCCGGGAGTACGTCGAGTCGCTGCAGGCCCGGGTCGAGGCGTGGCGGCGCTGGCCGGATGCGCCGGAGGTGTCGTTCACCCAGGATTTCCCCGCTTTCCTGCGGGCGTACGAGGCGGCGGTGCGGCGCGCGGGCGGCGACGAACCGGTGATCCCTTTCATGTACGACGACGCCACCGCAGGGCTGGGTGCCCGCGGCGGCGGGCGCGGGTTCGGGTTGGAGATCGAGTTCGAGCTGCCCGGCTTCAGCAGCCGGGCCGATCTGAAGAACATCGCCCGGGACCTGCACGCCGCCGGTCTGACCGTTGACGGCGATGTGCACCCGTATCACGCGTCCTCCCGGGCTGGATACCACTCGGGTGAGCGGGGCGGGCGCGGTCTGTGGCGGCTGGAGCTGGACAGGTCGGTGTCCGGCGAGCTGGTCTCACCGATCCTGTACGACGAGCCCGCGACGTGGATGAACATCCTCCTCGCTTGCGAGATCATCCGCGGCTGGGGCGGCAGCGCCACGGTCAACACCGGCGGGCACGTGCACGTGAGCACCCGTGATTACGATCACCACCTGGCGAACTACGTAAGCGTGGCCGAATACGTCAAAAACCATGGCGACACGCTCTACCGGCTCGGACACAACCCGGCGGCGGAGAGCCACCGGGGCCAGGCGTGGTGCCGGTTCGACTCACTGCCTGCCCACGGCTACACCTCGATCGGCGCGGTGCGCCAGGATCACGTCCACCACTCGGCCGTGAGCATGCGCGGGATGACTGAGGACGCGAAGGGCCATATCGAGTTCCGCATGTGGGACGGCTCGCTCGACCCCGCCGTCATCCAGGCGCAGGTGAAGGTGTCGCTTGCCGTGGTGGAGGCCGCGTTCCGCACGGCGGCGCTGGACCTGCCGCCGAACGCGGGCGTGCGCGAGGAGCCCGGGACCCACGCCGGGCTGCGCTCCATGGGCTCCGCACCCGACCTCACCGAGGCGGGCAGCCTGTCCTTCCGCATGCTGATGGACGAGATCTTCTGGCGGGCCGCCGACAAGGAGCAGCTCGCCGCCCTGTTCGCGGCCACGCGCTGGCCCGAGCGCTGGGAGCCGGCACCGCTGCCGGAGGTCCGGGTATGAGCGTGGTCGTGCGGAACGTCGCCGTCGCGCGGCACCTGCCCGCCGCGCCGCGCCACCCCGACGGCAGGCCGTACCGCTATGAGATGATCCACGCCGGCGACGCCCTGCGGGGCTATGCGGACGAGCCGGCCGAGCTGGTCGCCATGCTCGTCCACGGTTACGGCGAGCTGGGCGACGACGGCGAGCGGGCGGTGGCGCGGATCCGTCTCGCGCTGGACGCGCAGGTGCGGTTGCAGGCGGAGCTGGCGGCGGGGCGGCTGGGCGAGTGCGGGCCGGAGGAACGCGCGGTGCTGCTGGGCGGCCGGCACGAGCCGCCCGCGCCCGCGGAGTGGACGGCTCCGGTGCCGCTGGTGCTGGTGACGTCCTTCTACGTGCCGGAGGGGACGTTGCCGCGGCCGTCGGGCCCGGAGGAGCTGCAGGTCTGGCTCGACCCGGCCGACGACTGGACGCTGCTCTCCAGCCTGCACGCGGCGGGCGTGATCAAGGTGGGGGCGCGCTCGGCGACCTGACCGAGGGCGGGATCGGCGCGCTGAGCGCCGGCGACCAAGGCGGAACGGGCGCGGCCGGCCCGAAGAGGTCAGGCGGCGTTCGGCGGGGTGCCGGCCACCATGGGCAGGGCCCGGTCGAGGCCGGTGATGCGCAGCAGCCGGGACATGAACGGCCGGGGCGACGCGAGGGCCAGGGTGATGCCCATCGGTCGGGCGCGCTGCTGCACGTCGACCAGGACGGCCAGCCCGGCGGCGTCGCAGAACGACACCTCGGACAGGTCGAGCACGAGCAGGCTGGTGCTGTAGTGCAGCGCGCTCAGCAGCTGCTCGCGCAGGTCCGCGCTGGTGAACAGGTCGATCTCGCCGTAGAGGCGCAGGACGGTCGGCTGCCCGGGGCCCGCCACGCCGAGCGGGGCGGTGTCGATGACCTTCATGAGAACTCCCCCCTCGGCCGGCCAGGACATGGGCGTCGCCCCTGGTCAGCGCCACCGGTGAGTCGGACTGGGGCGACGCCGGCGGGAGGCGCCGGCGCCCGAAAGTCCTCGGTCATCCCAATGTATCCCGCTGCTTTCCCCATGCCGTTCCCGCCAAGAAAACGAGGCGGATAGCATGCAGGAAATTTGACGAAAGGGCTGGCCGGAACGGGTGTTACGCCGCCCGTACCGGCTGGATGAAAGTTTCACGGCGCATTGACACGGGGAAAGCGCTTTCCTACGGTGGCGCTACTCACGGACACGGACGTGGTCACTCATGTGAGCGGTGCGCACTCGCTGGGGGGAATCCGGCGTGCGGGTCCTCCCGTACGCGCCGGACCAGCAAGGACCCGGCTGCCGACAGCAGCCCGGCATCCGACGAAGAAGATGGGACGAGCATGAGACGAGCAGTCGTGTTACGCGTCGGCGCGGCACTCGCCGCGGCGGTCACGGCCGCGGCGGTCGGGGCGGCCGTGCCGATGTTGCAGGCGTCGGCCGCACCGGCCGCTGCGGCCGGCAACGCCACCGGCTTCGCCTCCGCCAACGGCGGGACCACCGGCGGCGCGGGCGGCCAGACCGTACGCGCCACCACGGGCACCGCGATCCACCAGGCCCTCTGCGGCCGGGTCAGCAGCAGCACCCCGATCACCATCCAGGTCGAGGGCACGATCAACCACGGCAACACCAGCAAGGTGTCCGGCAACAGCTGCAACACCGCGGCCGGCGTGATCGAGCTCAAGCAGATCAGCAACGTCACGATCATCGGGGTCGGCAACGGCGCCGTCTTCGACCAGCTCGGCATCCACATCCGCGAGGCGAGCAACATCATCATCCAGAACGTCACGGTCAGGAACGTCAAGAAGTCGGGCTCGCCCACCTCCAACGGCGGCGACGCGATCGGCATGGAGAGCGACGTCCGCAACGTGTGGGTCGACCACGTCACGCTGGAGGCGTCGGGCGGCGAGTCGGAGGGCTTCGACGGCCTGTTCGACATGAAGAACAACACGCAGTACGTGACGCTGTCGTACAGCATCCTGCGCAACTCCGGCCGCGGCGGGCTGATCGGCTCCAGCGAGAGCGACCGCTCCAACGGGAACGTCACCTTCCACCACAACCTGTACAGCAACATCGACTCGCGTACGCCCCTGCTGCGCGGCGGCATCGCCCACATGTACAACAACCACTACCGGAACCTGCACGAGTCCGGCATCAACTCGCGGGCCGGCGCCCGGGCGAAGGTGGACAACAACTACTTCGAGGACTCCAAGGACGTTCTCGGCACCTTCTACACCGCCGAGGCCGGTTACTGGCAGGTCAGCGGCAACATCTTCGACAACGTGACCTGGGGCGGCCGCGACGACGAGCACAACCCGGCCGGCCCCAACCCGCAGTCCAACACCAGCGTGAGCGTCCCCTACTCCTACGCCCTCGACGGCGCGAACTGCGTGCCCGACATCGTGAACAGGACGGCGGGCGCCAACAAGGGCCTGCAGGTGTCGAACGGCAACTGCACCCCGACCAACCCGCCGACGGACCCGACCGACCCGCCCACCGACCCCACGGATCCGCCCACCGACCCCACCGATCCGCCCAGCGGCACGAACCTGAGCCTCGGCGCGGGCTCCGACGGCTCCAGCAAGGCCAGCGGCACGAGCTACGGCGACGTGCGTGACGGGAACATGAGCACGTACTGGTCGCCGTCCGGCTCGACCGGCGACATCTCGATCAAGTGGGGTTCGGCGACGAGGGTCGGCCGGGTCGTGATCCGCGAGGCGTCCGGCGCGACGGGCGCGATCGGGTCGTGGCAGCTGCTCAACGCCGACGACGGGGCAGTGCTGAAGTCCGGCACCGGGGCGGGCACGATCAGCTTCACGCCGACGTCGCTGAAGAAGGTGACGTTCCGGATCACCGGCTCGAACGGCACCCCCAGGGTCGCCGAGTACGAGACCTACGCCTCCTGACCGGGAGCCGCCGCGCCGCCCCTTGGTCAGGCGGCGCGGCGGCGACGCCGGGGATCGGCGAGGACGGCGGCGCCGTAGCTCGCGTCGTGCGGGTTGACGTCGGTGCCGGGCGCCACGGCCTGGTCGATCCTGTCGAGCACGTCGGACGTCAGCACGACGTCCGCGGCCTGGAGCTGATCGTGCAGATGCTCCGCGGTACGCGGGCCGATGATCGCCGCGGTGACCGCCGGGTGCGTGGTGACGAACGCCAGGGCGAGCTGGATCAGCGTCAGGCCGGCCTCGCCGGCGATGCCGGCCAGCGCGGTGGCGGCGTCGAGCTTGGCCTGGTTGGCGGGGACGGACAGGTCGTAGTGGGCCAGGGTGTGACCGAACGGCATCGTCCGGGTGCGGTGACTGGACGCCTGCGCCGCGTCCCGCCGCCACCGCCCGGTCAGCCAGCCTCCGGCCAGCGGGCTCCAGGCGAGCACCCCCATCCGGTACGTCTCGCAGGTCGGCAGCACGTCGGCCTCGACGCCGCGGACGAGCAGCGAGTACGGCGGCTGCTCGCAGACGAACCGCTCACGGCCCCGCCGCTCGGCCGTCCACTGCGCCTCGACGACGGCCGATGGCGTGAACGTCGACGATCCGGCGTAGCGGATCTTGCCGGCACGGACGAGGTCGGTGAGCGCGCCGAGCGTCTCGTCGATGTCGGTGGCCGGGTCGGGCCGGTGCACCTGGTAGAGGTCGATGTGGTCGGTGCCGAGACGGCGCAGGCTCTCCTCGCAGGCCCGGATGATCCAGCGCCGGGACGCGCCGCGCTCGTTGCGTCCCGGGCCCATGGGGCTGGACACCTTGGTCGCCAGGACGACGTCGTCGCGCCGCCCGGCGATCGCCTTGCCGACGATGACCTCGGACTCGCCGTCGGAGTAGACGTCGGCGGTGTCGATGAGGTTGACGCCGGCGTCGAGTGCCGTACGGATGACGCCGATCGAGGCGTCGTGGTCGGGGTTGCCCCAGCGACCGAACATCATCGCGCCCAGGCACAACGTACTGACCTGGACTCCTGTGCTTCCGAGCGTGCGGTAGCGCATGGCGGGACCGCCTTTCTTGGTCGAGTGATGGCACGGCGGGGCGTCTGCTACCGTCGCGGATAAGCGGAGTCAGGTCCGCTTATCCGGAGACTAAGCGGACCCGGCTCCACATAGCAACTCGGAAGAAGGACGACTCCATGCCTGAGTCCGGCCGGCCGATGCGGGCCGACGCGCGGGCCAACGAGGACAAGCTGCTCGCCGCGGCGGCCTCGGCCTTCGCGCGCGACGGCGCCGCCGCCACCCTGAAGCAGATCGCGAGGGACGCCGGCGTCGGGATCGCCACCCTCTACCGGCGTTTCCCCACCCGCGAACTGCTGGTCGACGCCACCTACCGCTATGAGACGGCCAGGCTCGCCGACCGCCCCACCGCCCTGCTCGCCGAACTGCCGGCCGACCGTGCCCTGCGGGCGTGGATGTCGGAGGTCCTCGACCACCTGGTCACCAAGCAGGGCATGGCCGACACGCTCAAGACGCTGCTGCGCGGCGACGCGGAGCTCGGCTCGCAGACCCGCGAGCAGCTCACGGCCGCGGTCGAGGAGTTGCGCCGCGCCGCGACCGATCAGGGGGTGCTGCGGGAGGACGTACCGGCGGGCGACATCCTCATGGCGCTGGCCGGCGTCACCCTCGCGGCCGGCGACCCTCGTCAGCGGGAACAGGCGGAGCGCCTGCTGGACCTGCTGATGGACGGTCTCGCCCCTTGACCAGGCGGCGGCCGACGAGCTGCATGGGGAGCTCGATGCAGCGGTGGCTGAGCCAGCTGAGCGGCAGCAGCAGCGCCAGGAAGAGCACGCCCGCGCCGATCTGGGCGGCCGCCGGCGCGCCGCGCAGCTCGCCCACCACCCGCATGAGGATCAGCAGCAGCGGCAGGTGCACGAGGTAGAGGGAGTAGCTGATCGTGCCGAGCCAGGTGAGCGTTGCGGGCAGCGTACGGGACCGGCAGGCCATGGCGGCGGCGAACGTGAGCACGGCCAGCAGGATCGTCAGGCCCCACACCTTCGGCTGCACCCACCACCAGCCGGCGTTGCGCGCCCACAGCGGCAGCGCCGCCACCAGCAGGCCGGTGGCGGCGACCGGCCAGAGCGGGCCTGCGCCGCGCTCCCACCGGTGCACGGCCGTGCCGGCGAACATCACCGCCAGGATCGCCGCACCGAACCAGGGGACGCGGCTGCTCAGCAGCACCAGCGCGAGCGCCATCACGCCCAGCGCGCAGGCCGCCACCGTACGGCCGCGCCCCGACACCACGCACGCGAGCCCGACCGCGAACAGCCCGAACGTCACCCAGGACAGCCACCCGCCCGACAGCGGCGGCGCGATCATCGCGAGCCCCGCGACCAGCCCGAGCACCGCGAACAGGCCCGGCAGCAACCCCCACCTGTCCCGCACGCCCGCCGTGAACAGCGCGGCGGCCAGCAGGTAGAACACCATCTCGTACGACAGCGTCCACATGGTGTTCAGCACGCCCGCGGTGCCCACGGCGTCCATGAGCATGGTGGCGTGCGCGGCCACGGAGGACAGGTCGCGCGGCACCTCGGCCCGTACGGGGATCCACCAGGCGAGCACGAGCACCAGCGCGATCATCGCCAGGTAGAGCGGGTAGAGGCGGAAGAACCGGCCGATCCAGAAGGCCCGCACGTCACCGTGCCGCTCCAGCGAGGCGGGGATGATGTAGCCGCTGACCAGGAAGAACACCAGCACGCCGTAGACGCCGAGATTGAACGCGGTGGGCCGCAGCCACGGCATGGCCCAGGCGCACAGGTGCTCCCCCACCACCGCGAGAGCGCCGAGCCCGCGCAGGGCGTCCAGCCAGGCGAGCCGGGCGGGGGCCGCTGACGCGGTACGAGAGGTGATGGATAAAGCAGGGGACATGAGGATCAAAGTATCGGAACCGCCGCTCTGTCGTATGCGGCGTCGTCCCGATCGTCTTGTTGGTGAATCCCTGACGACAGGAGGATGGATCGTGAAGTATGTGCTGATGTTCGTGGAGACCGAGGAGTTCGCCAAGGAGCTGGAGGCCATGGGCGAGCTGGAGCAGCGGGCCGCGTACGAGGCGGTGGGGCGGTGGTTCGCCGAGCACGCCGACAAGATCACCCACCACGCGCACCTGGCGCCCGCCCACACCGCGACCACCGTACGGGTGGACCGCCCCGAGCCCGTGATCACGGACGGGCCGTTCGTGGAGGGGAAGGAGGTCGTGAGCGGGTTCGCGGAGGTCGAGGTGGCGGACCTGGACGAGGCGCTGGAGCTGGCCCGCGCGTGGCCCGCCTGCCCGATCGTCGAGATCCGCCCCCTCACATGAACCCGCACCTCCAGGAGCCGGCCGCGCGGCAGGTGACGGCCGCGGCAACGAACCGACAGGGGCCGGCCGCCCAGCAGGACCGGCAGGTGACGAGCGCGGAGCGGGACCGGCAGGAGCCGGCTGCCGAGGCGAGCCGGGAGGTGCTGGCCGGGGTCGTGCGTGAGCATGCCGGCCGGCTGGCCGCCTCGCTGGTGTCGCTGCTCGGCGACTTCTCCGCCGCCGAGGACCTGGTGCAGGACGCGGTGGAGACCGCGCTGCGCCGCTGGCCCGAGGAGGGCGTACCGGAACGGCCGGAGGCGTGGCTGTTCACGGTCGCCCGGCGACGCGGCCTGGACGTGCTGCGCCGCGAGTCGAACCTGCGGTCCAAGCTGGCCCGCCTCACCTGGCCCGACCCCGCGCCGGGCGACGACCGGCTACGGCTGATCTTCACCTGCTGCCACCCGGCCCTGTCGCGGGCCGCGCAGATCGCGCTGACGCTGCGGGTGGTGTGCGGGCTGTCGATGGCGCAGATCGCGGCGGCGTTCCTGGTGCCGGAGCCCACGGTGGCGCAGCGCGTCACCCGCGCCAAGCGCAAGATCGGCGAGGCCGGCATCCCGTACCGGATGCCCTCGGCAGAAGGGCTGCCCCACCGCCTCGACGACGTGCTGGCGGTGATCTACCTGCTGTTCAACGAGGGCTACCTGACCAGCACCGCCGACCGGGCGCAGGCGGCCGACCTGGTGGCGGAGGCCGAGTGGCTGGCGGCGCTGCTGGTGGGCCTGATGCCGAAGGAGCCGGAGGCGGCCGGCCTGCTGGCGCTGATCCGCCTGCACCGGGCGCGCGGCGCGGCCAGGTTCGACGACCGGGGCAACCTGGTCCTGCTCCCCGACCAGGACCGCTCGCTCTGGGACCACACCGCCATCGCCGAGGCCACCAGCCTCCTGACGCGGGCGGCCCGCGCGCACCGGCGGCCGGGCCCGTACCAGGTGCAGGCCGCGATCGTGGCCTGCCACGCCGAGGCCGCGACCTTCGCCGACACCGACTGGCCCCAGATCCTCGTCCTCTACGACCTGCTCCTGCACCTGTCCCCCTCCCCCGTCACCCGCCTGCACCGGGCGGTCGCCGTACGCCATGTCCACGGCCCGCAAGCGGCGCTTGAGGAACTGAAGAACCTGACCGGCCCCCTGGACCGCTACCCGCTCTTCCACGCGACACGGGCGGAACTCCTCCGCGCCACCGGCCAGCGCACCGAGGCCAGGGACGCCGACGAGCAAGCCCTGCGCCTGACCACCAACCCCGCCCAGCAGGCCCTCCTGGAACAGCGGCTCACCTGGGACTGACGGCGTCACGCACCTCCCGCGGTGAGCAGGCCACGGCCTCCCGGTCGAGGGTGGCGGCGGTGGCCTGGGGCAGGTGGACGAGGAGGTCGTACGCGGCGAGGGGGTTCACGGGGACGTACGCGGTGCCCATGCGCTGGGTCCGCGCGGCCAGGAGCGCGTCCGACGGCGGGAGGCGGCGCAGGTCGGTGACGTGGGGGCCGTCGTGGGCGGCGTGCATGACGGCGTCCAGGCTGCCCGGCTCCGGCGCCTCCAGCGGCGCGAACAGCTCGCCCGCCAGGAACGCCGCGCCGTCGGGGTTGAGCGTCTGCCCGGTGCCCGAGGTGGTGCCGACGACCAGGTAACCGGCGCCCAGCCGGTCGGCCAGGTGCAGGCCGAGCGGGGTGGCCGGCTCCATGCCGGGCAGGACGACCGGGCCGCGCTGGACGTGGGAGTTGTGGGCTGCCAGCACGATCCGGTCCTCCCTGCGCAGGATCCACTCGACGGTCTCGGCGACGGCGGCGTCACGTACGTCCACCACGCTCTGCTGGTCGCCCGCGGTCATGCCGCGGAAGACCTGGTCAAGAGCGAGCAGGTGGTGCATGGACTGGCGAGCGCACGTGTACGCCCCGGCGGTGGTGCGGCGCACATGCTCCAGGCGCCGGCTCCCCACCCTTGAGGCGAGTGCGGCCAGGCCGGCGGTCAGCGCGTCCTTCGTCTCGGGTGTGAGCCGCGCGTAGGCGGCCATGGCGGCGGGCGCGCTGAACGCGGACGCCGCCGCGAATTCCGCGGCCGTTCTCCTAAGTGCCGGATCGGGACGGAAGCCGGGATCGGCCAGGGCGAGGTAGGCGAGCACCGCGTCGAGCGCGGGCAGCAGGGAGGCGTTGTGGCCGCTCAGGTCGATGCCGTAGAAGCCGGCGGGGCGGGCGGCGGTGGCGTTGTGGCGGCGCAGCCACTCCAGGTGGGCGCGCGTCTCCCGCCACAGACCCATGAGCGAGGTGAGGCCGTACGCCATGACCTCGGCCGGCCTGTCCCCGGCGCCGCGCACCCACGCGTCGGCCCGCCGGCTCTCGGTGAACCCGGTCTCCATGGCGTACGCGGTGAACCCGTGCCGCTCGACCAGATAGCGGGCGAGCCGGTGGCGCAACTGGGCGAACTCGCGGGTGTAGTGGGAGCTCTCGCCGACGGCGACGACACGGGCGTCGCCGATGGCGTCGTCCAGCCAGGTCAGGTCGTCGAGCGGGGCGCGGGGGTCCAGCGTGCGCAGGGGGATCACAACCAAGCACCTTCCATTCCCATTTTTGGGAACATTATCGACTATGGGAACATTGGCCGGTGGACACGCTCGAGTTGATCCTGCATCCCGTACGGCTGCGCATCATGTGGGCCCTGTCGGGCGGGCGCACCCGCACCACGTCCGACCTGTGCGAAAGCCTGCCCGACGTACCCAAGACCACCCTCTACCGGCACATCGCCCTGCTCGCCGACGCCGGCCTGCTGGAGGTCGCCGGCGAGCAGCGCGTACGCGGCACCGTCGAACGCCACTACCGCCTGCGCCAAGACGCCACCCGTATCGACGCGGACGCGATGTCCTTGGAGGACCACCGCCACGGGTTCGCCGCGGCGATGGGCGCGCTCATCGCCGAGTTCGGCGCCTACCTCTCCCGCCCCGGAGCCGACCCGGCCACGGACGGGGTCGGCTACCGCCATGCGACGCTGTGGCTCACCCCGGACGAGATGACCGACTTGGCGGACGAGGTACGACGGGCACTCGTGGCACGCGCAGGGAACGGCCCGGGCGGAGGGCGAAGGCCGTACCTGATCAGCCCGGTCTTCTTCCCGTCCGACGAAGGGACGCGTTGATCGCCATCCTGGCGCGTTCACTCATGACGGAGGTGTGCGCGTGTCCGTAACGCTGTGGCCCGAAGAGCAGGTGAGCACCGGCAGCGAACGCGAGGTGCTGGAGGCGTTCCTCGACTGCCAGCGGCGGCAGGTCGTGGCGAAGGTGCGAGGCGTCTCGGAGGAGGACGCGCGGCGGCGGCTCGTGCCGTCCATGACGACCCTGGGGGGAGACCGCACAGCACGCCGGACACGCCGACATCCTGCGCGAACTGATCGACGGCTCCACCGGCCCGTAAGACCCGCCGCGATCCAGCGCCAAGCTCTTACGTATGCGCGCCACTCATCCGGTGGAAACTCTCTGGCACCTCAACGCCCTTCTCCCCTAACCTGGCGCTCCCGCCTGGGCACGAGTTGCCGCAACCGGGCCCCCGAAGCCTCTGAGAAGAGCGGGCCATGACCACCCTTGCCGACCTGCAACTTGTGATCCCGCCTGATGGAGGAGTCCTGACCCCGACCAAGCTGGACTTCGCCGAGGAGAATCTTGATGCGGGGCGATGATCCTCGTGCGAGCGGATCCAGTGTGATGCACGAAGTCGTGATCCCTATGGCTGGAGCCTCCCTGTCCCGTGTCGAACTCGTTCATATACTTAAGGCTTTTCCTGAGAACCGTTGGACATGGAGCATGCTCTTCCTCTGGGGAAGCGGAAGAGCACCTCCTAGTGCGAAGGCTGAACGACCTGACCGAAAGCAGGGAGCATGGAGCCTACTCGGGATGAGGTGCGGACTGCACTCATGGACCTGATCGAAGGACGTCGGCCCCGGGAGGAGATCGCATCCTGGGCGGCGTGCACCATGCTGGCGCTGGAGGATGTACAGTTCAGCGACGAAATGGCGTGGGACTTCTTGATGGCTATGACCGGAGTAGATATCAGAACCGCTCCGGAAACATATCTTTATGACGATGATGATTTTCGGTCGTGGCTTGCTGAGCTTGCATAGGACCTGTTCTGCTTAGGAGTGCCGCTCGTCACGGCGGCGTCGCAAGGGTGGAGCCTTCGAGCACTTCGCAGGGCAGCAGCTCCTGGGGGGTGGTGCCGGTTTCTAACACCTTGGTCAGGAGTTCGACGGCTCTGTGGCCCATTTCGCGGCGGGGGATGCGGAAGCCGGTGAAGTCGGTGTCCGTGTGGACGGGGCGGGTGGCTGAGCCGAGGGTGATCACGGACACGTCGTCGGGGATGGCGAGGTCTCGTTCGGCCGCTGCTTGGAGGAACGGTACGGCGTCGGCCTGTTCTTCGAAGAAGGCGGCGGTGGCCCCGGTGGCGCGTACGGTCCCCAAGAGGTCGGGGTGGTCGGGGGGCAGGTGGGAGAAGGCGAGGCCCAGGTCGGTGGTCGCCTGAACGAAGCCGGTGAAGCGGTCGGCGGTCGATTCGGCGTCCCCGCCCGTGCCGACGTAGACGAGTGTGCGGTGGCCGAGGTGGGCGGCCCTCCGCACCAGGGCGCGGGTGGCCGACGGGTAGTCGGCGCCGACGTACGGCACCGGCCCGCCCGCGTCGCCGCGGCGGCCGACGGACACGAACGGGATCTGGTCGGCGATGAGCCTGGCCAGGTCGTCGCGGTCGACCGTACGGCCGAGCAGCACGCACCCGTCGGCGAGCCGGACCCGGCTGTCCTCATGGAAGATGCGCCGCCGGCCGGAGACCCGGGCGCTGGTGAAGAGCAGCAGGTCACAGCCGGCCTCCTCGGCGCACTCCTCGATGCCGACGAGGAACGGGTGGTAGAAGTCGGCGCCGGCGGCGGGGAAGACCGCCTCGTAGGTGAAGACGCCGAGGATGCGGTTGCGTCCTTCGGCGAGCCGGCGGGCGGCGGGATCGGCGATGTAGCCGGTCTCCCTGATCACCCGCAGCACCCGCTCGCGGGTCTCGAGCGAGAGGCGCACCCCGTTGCCCGCGCGGTTGTTGAGCACCAGTGACACGGTGGTCTGGCTCACGCCCGCCATGCGGGCGATGTCCTGCTGGGTCAGGCGGCGGGCCACGGTCGTACTCCTCGGGTCATGCCCATGAGCGCCGAGTCTGGGACCTCACTGATCACCACGTCAAGAGGTGATACCCCAGTAATAATCCGTATTAGCGGATTTTTCCGGCAAGCGAGCCGATCCCTTGGGGTGCCCATCCCGTGGGCGGGAAGGACGGTGTACAGATCAAGGAGGCATTCATGGCGCAGGTACCGCTCCCCCTGGCGGAGGTCCTCACGGCAGCGGAGAACGCCGCTCCCGTCGAGTCGATCGCCGTAGTGGCCGCGGACCTGCGTGAGCGGTTCACGGCGTCGAGCGTGTCGTTCCTCTTCCTCGACCTGGTGGGCCGGCAGGTGGTGCGCATCACCGAGACCACCGCCGCGCGCCGGGGCCGCGGCGCCGAGCACATCCCCCTGGCGGGCAGCCCGTACGAGGAGGCGCTGCGCACCCAGCGGCTGACGCTGATCCCTGAGGACGACGCGTACCGGGTGATCGCGCCCGTCACCAACCGCGGCGACGCCATCGGCCTGCTGGAGCTGACCCTGCCCGAGGCCGGGCCCGAGGTCCTGGAGCAGATCAGCCAGGCCGCCCACGCGCTGGCCTACATCGTCGTCACCGACCGCCGCTTCACCGACCTCTACCTATGGGGCCAGCGCACCAGGGCGGTCAACCTGGCCGCGGAGATCCAGCAGCAGCTCCTGCCGTCCTCCCCCACCTGCGAGGCGGCGCAGTTCGTGCTGGCCGCCGTGCTGGTGCCGGCCGACAGCGTGGGCGGCGACAGCTACGACTACACGCTCGACCACGACACGCTGCACCTGTCGATCACCGATGCCATGGGCCACGAGGTGGATTCGGCGCTCATGGCCACGCTGGTCGTCAGCGCCTCCCGCAAGGCGCGCCGTGCCTCCCTCGGCCTGGGCGAGCAGGCCCGCCACACGCACGAGGCCCTGCTGGAGCACATGCCGGGCGCCCTCACCACCGGCCAGTTGCTGCGTCTGTCGCTGGACGACGGCCGGCTGCGACTCGTCAACGCCGGCCACCCGTGGCCGCTGCTGCTGCGCGACGGCGAGGTGGAGGAGACGACGCTGGAGATCGACCCGCCGTTCGGCTTCCCCTTTCCCGTCGAGCATCGCCTTCAGGACCTCGCGCTGCGTCCCGGCGACCGCCTGGTGCTGCACACCGACGGCATGCAGGAACGCGCGGCGGAGAAGCTCGACCTGCCCGCGCTCATCCGCGCCACGGCCGACGACCATCCGCGCGAGGTGGTGCGGACGCTGGCCGCCACGGTGTCCGAGCTCTGCGACGGGCATCTGAAGGACGACGCGAGCGTCATGTGCCTCGACTGGCACGGCCCTGAAGACCAGGCCCGGCACACGCACGCCGGCGCCGACGTCCGTACGGAACGCCGATGAGCCCGGCAGGGGCGGGCCGGGCTCATCGCGGGGAGCGGGGCGTCAGCAGACGATGAAGATGCTCTTCCAGCCCACCGGGGTGCGCTGCTCGGCGTTCCTGTTGGAGGCGAGCGTGAAGTGGGCGACGCCCTGGGCGTTGGGCTGGTTGTACATGCGGCCGCTCTGGCCGTCGCCGTACCACTTGTACGAGCCGTGGTAGGGGATGTTGGAGACGCCGCACCGGTCGATGACGACGCTCCTGCCGGTGAAGCCGGGGCCCTCGTAGGCGACGTACTGGGAGGCGTAGGCGGCGCCCGCGCCGCCCACGACGATGGCGGCGGTGAACGCGGAGGTGACGATGAACTTCCTCATGGAAACCCTTCCTTTCGACTACCGAAAGTAAGAGTAAGACTACTGTCTGTGTTCGTCCAAGGGGTTTTCCACCTGGGACACGGGCGGCAGCTGCGGCCCGGGGGGCGGGGGCGCGGCATGCCCGGCGAGGATCACCACGAACACCATGACCGTGGTCAGCACGGCGACCGCGGCCAGCAGGCCCGCGATCTCCCTGCGGCTGCCGCCCGCGCGGAGGCCCTTGCGGCGGGTGGCGGCGCTGAGCGCGTCGATGCGGCGGGCGAAGGCGGGATCGCTCCTGCGCAGGTCGAGCTCGATCTCGGCGAGGATCCGGCGTTCCCGGTCCGACAGGTGCATCGCTCATCACCGCCCTGCGTGGTCAGTCGTCTTCGGCGGGGCCGCGCTCGCCGCCGGAGGTGTGGGGATAGTGCAGGTCGAACGCCGGCCGCTCGGAACGGATGGGCGGCAGGCGGACGAAGTTGTGCCGGGGCGGCGGGCACGAGGTGGCCCATTCGAGTGAGTTGCCGAAGCCCCACGGATCATCCACAGAGACTTTCATGCCCTTTCGGGCGGTATGCCAGACGTTGTAGAGGAAGGGCAATGTGGAGGCGCCGAGCAGGAACGCGCCGAGCGACGAGACCAGGTGCAGGTCGGTGAAGCCGTCGGCGGCGCTGTAGTCGGCGTACCTGCGCGGCATGCCCGCCACCCCCAGCCAGTGCTGGACGAGGAACGTGGCGTGGAAGCCGACGAACAACGTCCAGAAGTGCCACTTGCCGAGCCGGTCGTCCAGCATGCGGCCGGTCATCTTGGGCCACCAGAAGTAGAAGCCGGCGAACATCGCGAACACCACCGTGCCGAAGACGACGTAGTGGAAGTGCGCGACCACGAAGTACGTGTCGGTGACGTGGAAGTCGAGCGGCGGCGAGCCGAGGATCATCCCGGTCAGCCCGCCCAGCAGGAACGTGATGAGAAACCCGATCGCGAACAACATCGGCGACTCGAACGACAGGTGCCCCCGCCACATCGTGCCGATCCAGTTGAAGAACTTCACGCCTGTCGGCACCGCGATGAGGAACGTCATGAACGCGAAGAACGGCAGCAGGACCTGCCCGGTGCCGAACATGTGGTGCGCCCACACCGTCATCGACAGGCCCGCGATGGCGATGGTCGCGCCCACGAGGCCGACGTACCCGAAGACCGGTTTGCGGCTGAAGACCGGGATGACCTCGGTGATGATCCCGAAGAACGGCAGCGCGATGATGTAGACCTCGGGATGGCCGAAGAACCAGAACAGGTGCTGCCACAACATGGGGCCGCCGTTCTCAGCCCAGAAGACCTGCGTGCCGAGCTTGCGGTCGGCCTCCAGCACCAGCAGCGCGGCGGCCAGCACCGGGAAGGCCATCAGCACGAGCATGCTGGTCAGCAGCACGTTCCAGGTGAAGATCGGCATCCGGAACATCGTCATGCCCGGCGCCCGCATGCACACGACGGTGGTGAAGAAGTTGACCGCGCCGAGGATCGTTCCGAGACCCGACAGCGCGAGGCCCATCAGCCACAGGTCGCCGCCCAGCGTCGGGCTGTAGGTCGAGTGCGAGAGCGGCGTGTAGGCGAACCACCCGAAGTCGGCGGCCCCGCCGTTGGTGAAGAAGCCGCTGACGACCATGAGCCCGCCGAACAGGAACAGCCAGAAGCTGACCGCGTTGAGCCGGGGAAAGGCGACGTCGGGCGCGCCGATCTGGAGCGGCATGATCACGTTCGCGAACCCGGCGAACAGCGGCGTCGCGAACAGCAGCATCATGATCGTGCCGTGCATGGTGAACAGCTGGTTGTACGCCTCGTTGCTGACCACCTGCAGGCCGGGCTGCATCAGCTCGGCCCTGATGACCAGCGCCATCACCCCGGCCAGCGCGAAGAACAGGAACGAGGCGATCAGATACATGTAGCCGATGACCTTGTGGTCGGTGGTCGACAGCCAAGCCGCGATCACCGCGCCGGTGCGCCGTGCCTTGACCGGGGCCAGCGGTGAGGTCAGCGGCTCGCCGCCGGGCTTCACGCTCGTCACATCGCTCTCCGTCGTCGCGTCGGGGGTATCGCCAGGACGGCAGGCCGTACGGAGGGCGCCCCTACCCCTGCTCTTCGCCGCAAACCCCGGCGGGCAGGCGGATCGTGAAGATCGAGCCCCGGCCCGGCGTGCTGGTGGCGGTGAGCGTGCCGCCGTGGGCCTCGACGAGCTTGCGGGCGATGGGCAGGCCGAGTCCGCTGCCGCCGGTGCGGCGGTTGCGCGACTTCTCCACCCGCCAGAAGCGCTCGAAGACCAGGGCCAGGTCGTCGGGGGCGATGCCGGTGCCGGTGTCGGCGACGTCGACGAGGAGGTGGTGGCCGTCGCGGCGGGCGTGCAGGGTGACGGCGCCGCCGCGCGGGGTGTGGCGCACGGCGTTCGACACCAGGTTGCCCGCGGCCTGGCGGAGCCGTACGGGGTCGGCGAAGGCGCGGAGGTCACCGTCCGCGCGGGTGCGCAGCGTGACGCCCGCCTGCTCCGCCCCGGCCCGGTGCGCGGTGGCGACCTGGGCCAGCAGGTCGGCCACCTCGACGGGCTCGCGGCGCAGCCGCAGCTCGCCCGCCTCGGCCATGGCGAGGTCCTGCAGGTCGTCGATGATGTGCTGGAGCAGCAGGGCCTCCTCCAGCAGCGAGGAGATCAGCTCCCTGTCGGGGGCGACGACGCCGTCCTCCGTCGCCTCCAGCCAGCCCCTGATCGTGCTGAGCGGGGTGCGCAGCTCGTGGGCGACGTCGCTGACCATGGCCTTGCGCAGGTGTTCGAGCTGCTCGCGGCGCTCGGCCATGGCGTTGAACGCGGCCGCGAGGTGGGCGATCTCGTCGCGTCCCTTGACCTCGACGCGCGGCGCCCCGCCCTGCTCCGTGCGGCGGACGGCCTCGGTCAGCTCGCGCAGCGGCCGGCTCAGCCTGGTACCGGCGATCACGGTGGCGGTCACCGTGAACAGCAGCACCAGCGCGGCCACGCCGGCGATGCGGGCCTGGTTGGCGGGCGACAGGTCGAACCCGGTGGACACGCCGCCGCCGCGGCTGCTGATGAAGAGCAGGGCGGGCGGGGCGACGTACGGGCCGAGCTGCTCGCGGCGGGCAGCGGCGAGGCAGGTGGAGACGGTGCCGCCGGCGCTCGCCGTCGTGCGCGGCGCGCCGGGCGCGACGGGGGCGGGCTCGCGGGTCCAGGTGAAGTCCGGGTTGATGCGCACGGCGGGCTCGCCCTTGCGTTTCAGGCAGCTGCCGGTGAGTTTCTCCAGCGCCGCGAGTGCCCGGCGTTCGGTGGTCGTCGGCTGCTCCAGGACGGGGCTGGGGCACCGGGTCTCCGGGTACGGCTGCGCGCCGCCGGTGGTGAGCGCCGGGCGTCCGTTGGGGCTCTCGGTGACCTGGGCGTACACGCCGAACGTCCGCCGCAGGCACAGCGCGCGCCGCTGGGCCGTCGCGCGCAGGTCGTCCCGCTCCTTGCGGGTCAGCCGGTACGGCCCCACGGCGCGCGGGTCGATGTGGCCCTGCGTCGCGTCCGCCGACAGCGGGTCGACGACCGCGGAAGGGCGGCTGGGCAGGGCGGCGGCGCGCGGCTCGGCGTCCGAGTCCAGGAGCGGGGTGCGCTGCTCGGTGGTGAGCGTGATGCGGCGGCCGGTGTCGGCGGCCAGCCGGCGCACGAGGTCGCCGGCGTCGTCCCATCCGTGGTGGGTGGCGGCGTAGCCGAGCAGGGTGTCGTAGACGCGGGCGTCGTCGGCGAGCGCCCTGCCCTGCTCCTGCCGGATCGCCACGGTGGTGCTGCGCGCGGTCAGCCAGGCGGTCGCCGCGATCGAGCCGATCGAGACCAGGACGGACACGGCGAGCAGCCGTACCAGCAGGCTGCGGCGCAGCGGCACCTCACGACGCATCGCACGGGTCCATGGTGGGTTCCGCGGCCAGCTTGTAACCGACGCCGTAGACGGTGAGCAGGCGTACGGGGCGGCGCGGGGCGGGCTCGATCTTCCTGCGCAGGTTCATCACGTGGACGTCCACGGTCCTGGAGGTGATGTAACGGTCGAAGCCGTGCAGGTGGCTGAGGATCTGCTCGCGGGTGAACACCTGTCCCGGGTGGGCGGCCAGCAGTTCCAGCACCCGGAACTCGCCGGGGGTGCACTCGACGCGGGCGCCGTCCACGGTGACCTCGTGCCTGGCGGGGTCCACCACGAGCGCCCCGGCCCGCAGCACGGGGGTGCGGTCCTGCCCGGTGCGGGCCGCTCGCCGCAGCAGCGTGCGGACGCGGGCGACCAGCTCGCGCGGGCTGTAGGGCTTGGTCATGTAGTCGTCGGCGCCGAGGTCGAGGCCGAGCAGCAGGTCGTCCTCGGTGGTGCGGGCGGTCAGCATGAGGACCGGGACGTCCGACTCGGCGCGCAGGATGCGGCACACGTCCAGGCCGTCCACCTTGGGCATCATCACGTCGAGCACGAGGAGGTCGGGGGTGCGCGTACGGGCTTCGTCCAGCGCGGCGCGGCCGTCGTGCACGGTGGCGACGGCGTGGCCCTCCCGTTCGAGATAGCGGCGGATCAGCTCCGCCTGCTTCACGTCATCCTCAGCCACCAGGACGTATGCACCCATAGTGGGCGATCGTAGGCGGGCCGGCGGGCTGCCTGCCCACCGGATCCCGGTTCCTCATCCGAGCGCTAAAGGTTCCTGACAAGTTCCTGACATCGGGGAACCATCCTGCTGCGGCATGAGAACCTTCCGTGATCGCCGCGACGCGGCTGCGCTCGCCGTCGCCGCGCTCTCCTGCGGCCTCCTGACCGCCTGCGGCGCCGCTTCGGCCGCCACCGGCCCGGCGAACGCCCCCTCCCCCGCCCCGGTTCCCGCGACCGCCGAGGCGAGTGCCGCTCCCGCCCCCGCCGCCTCCCCGAAGGAGCGGCGGCCGCAGCTCCGCCTGGACAGCACCGCCGCCGAGATCCGTCAATATCGCCTCGCCTACGCCACCTGCCTCAAGGAGCACGGCATGCCGAGCAAGGGCCCGTGGAACGACCGGGCGGAGCGGGCCGCGCGGCAGGCGTGCAAGAGCAAGGAGCCGCTGCTGCCGCCCGAGCTCAGCCCCAAGACGAACCCCGACTACGCCAAGAGCGTCAGGAAGGAGGTCGCCTGCCTCAAGGCCCACGGGTTCGACGTGCACCTGACCCCCGCCCCCGGCTCCGACCCGAACGCGATCGGCTGGCGGTACGGCAGCGTCCCCGGCGACGACGTGGACATCGAGAAGATCCAGAACGACTGCCGCGTGAAGGGGTTCGGCGGCGGCCGCAACCTCGCCCCCGCCCCCATGTAACAACCTTCGGACCCCCGCCCCTCAGGGGCGGGGGCAACCGGCCGCCGGCTCGAAGCGGCGACGGCAGCCCCGCGGCCGCTCACGAGCGGGGGCAGACGCGGAAGACGGGGTGGCGCTCCTCGATGCGGCGGAAGGCCGCCAGCGGAGCCCTCGGGCCCAGGCCGACGTGAGGGCGGGCGCCGGGGGCGACGGCGACGTACCGGCGCAGGATCTCGGCGCGCTGCCCGACCGGCACCTCGCGCAGGACGACCGGCTGCTCGCGGCCCCTGCGGCGCAGCACGGCCACGCCCCCGGCGGCGCGCACGTTGCGCACCCAGCTCGCCTCGGGCCCGAGCATCGAGACGAGGAACTCCCCGCCGCCGTGGCGGGCCACCGCGACGGGGACGAACGTGACGGTCCCGCTGCGCCGCCCCGCCACCTTCAGCACGGCGGCCTGGCGCGGCGACAACCACCCGGCCCCGTACGCGAGGGCGTCCAGCCTGTTCACGAGCCGCATGAACGCGTTGGGCCGGCCGCCCCGGTACATCGCCCGCTTGAGCGCCCCGGCCGCCCGCGCCAAAGGCGTACCGGTCATCGCGCCTTTCTCCACAACGCGACCGCCGCGGCCCCCGGTACGCACGGCAGCACCAGCAGCCAGCCGAGCAGCGGCGCCAGGCCGACGTCGCCCGAGGTGTCCTTGATGGTCAGCGCGGCGACCGCGATGAGGATCGCGCTCACCAGCAGCCCGCCGGCCAGCCAGGGCGCCCACCACTTGCCGGCGCGGATCGCCCGGACCGTGCCCAGCCAGCCCGCCAGCCCCAGGAGGCCGACGGCGCCGAGGATGATCAGGTACGCGCTGACGGCGGCGTCGATCTCGCCGGGCGCATAGGAGGGGTAGCCGGCGCTGACGTGGCCGGCGAGCACGGCCCTGTCCACGAACGGGAACAGGGTGGCGCCGGCGGTGAGCGCCGCGCCGGTGTACAGCAGCGCCGGGACGGCCCGGCCATGTGGCGTGGTCATGACGTGACCCTTTCAGAAAGTGACTGTCTGGAGAGAGTGACTGTAGGCAAGAGTCGTCCAGACAGTCAATTCCTTGAGACAGTGACTTGCTGATACGGTGGTCGCCATGAGCGGGCTTCGCGAGCGCTGGCGGCTCAAGGCCATGCGCACCATCCAGGAACGTGCCCTCGACCTGTTCGACGAGCGTGGTTTCGCCGCCGTCACCATCGAGGAGATCGCCGCGGCCGCCGAGGTCTCGCCGTCGTCGGTCTACCGGATCTTCGGCACGAAGGAGGGCATCGTGGTCACCGACATCGAGTTCGACGCCATGAGCCCCGAGGCGCTCGCCGGGATCTTCGACCCGGCCGACCCGGTCGGCAGCCTGGTGCGGGCCGTGCGCGCGTACGAGGCCCCACAGGGAGACGGCTCGCCGGGCGACGGCCCGCCGGCCGGCAAGGGCCCGTGGCGGCGGGTCCGCTACTTCTTCGCCGAGCCGTCCGTCCGCATGGCCGTCTGCGCCACCCTCGACCGGGCCGGGCAGCGCCTCACCCCGGTCATCGCCGAGCGGGGCGGGGTCAACGAGACCCAGGCCCGGGTGATCGCCAACGCCCTCGCGTTCGGCTACTTCGCCGCGCTGGAGCAGTGGTACCTCGACGGCGGCCAGCGCCCCATCGCCGCGTACGTCGAGGACGGCCTGCGCCCCCTGCGCGGCGTACTCGACATTTCTTCACATCAGTGAGAAAAGCCGCGAACCATTTCGCTCTGGCGCGGCAACCAGGCGTGAACGGCATACGCCAAAGGGAGCTCGATCCCCACGACCTCGCCCCTGACATGGGCGCCGACGACGCCACCGTCATCGCGAGGTCCATGGACGAGCCCGAGACCTTCGCCATCCTGTTCGATCGCCATGCGCCTCACCTGCATGGATACGTGGTCCGCCGGCTGGGCCCGAGCGCCGCGGAGGACGTCGTGGCCAGGACCTTCCTGATCGCCTTCCAGCGGCGCGGCGACTACGACCGCGCCCGCCCCGACGCCGCCCCCTGGCTGTTCGGCATCGCCTCCAACGTCATCGGCCGCCACCGGCGTACCGAGACGAGCCTCTACCGGGCCTATGTGCGCAGCGGCGTGCACCCCGCCGAGGTGTCGGGGGCGCTCGTCGAGGACGGCGTCGGAGCCCTGGCCGTCAACCGGCCGCTGGCTGGCCAAGGCGGGCTCCCCTGTCCAGCCCTGACGCTCGTCGACGACCCCGCACCGCTCGACGAGAACGGCCCCTCGACCGGCTGAACGCCGGGGTCAGGAGCGGACGACGGCGACCGGGCAGGACGCGTGGTGCAGCACGCTCCTGCTGACCGAGCCGAGCAGCGCCGAGCCGAGGGCGCCGCGGCCCAGTGAGCCGACGACCAGCAGGTCCGCCTGCCGGGACGCGGCGACGAGCGCGTCCACCGGATGCGCGCTGCGCACGTCCTCGACGACCGTCACCCGCGGGTGGGCGTCCTTGAGCCGCTTCAACCGGTCACGGACGACCTGGTGCTGCGCGGTACGCACCTCATCCAGATCGTACGTGGCCTCGGGGGCGAGGAGGTGCCCGGGCAACTGCCAGGCGTGGACGGCTCTGAGCGTGGCGCCGCGCAGGGCGGCCTGCTCGAAGGCGTAGGCCAGGGCGGGCTCGCACTCCGGCGAGTCGTCCACCCCTGCGACGACCTCGCCGTGCTCCTGCCGCTGCTCCTGCCGCTGCTCATGGTCGCGTACCACGACGACGGGGCAGCGGACGTGCCCGGCGAGGCCGTCGCTGACCGAGCCGAGCAGCGCGCCGGAGAACCCGCCGAGGCCGCGGCTGCCGACGACCAGCGCGGCCGCGTCCTCGGCCTGGTCGCGCAGGACGGCGGCAGGCCTGCCCTCCGCCTCCCGCGTGTCCACCTCGACGGACGGCCGGCGTTCGCGGGCCAGGGCCGCCGCCTCCTCCAGCGCCCGCCGTCCCTCGCGCAGCACCGTCTCGGACAGCGCTTTGTCAGGGCGGGCGCCGACGAGGTACCACGAGGTGTCGGCCGCGTGCACGAGCCGCAGCGGTGCGCCCCTGCGGGAGGCGTCGTCCGCGGCCCATTCGACGGCCGCGCGGGAGGCGACCGAACCGTCCACACCAACGATGATCATTCGTCCTCCTTCGGTCACCTCCCATCGCACCTCAATCACGCCCGGGATGACAGGGCCCAACGGCCCGCGGTCAAGGGCCGATCAGAAGTCGTCGGGGGTGCGGATGCGGTCGCGGATCCAGACGCCGGCCTCCTTGAGCCTGCTCGTCCCGGCGAACGGGCCGTTCGGACAGGTGCCGGTGGTGAAGACCGCGCCCGTACGGAAGTCGTCGGAGAAATTCCAGTTCACCCAGCTGATCTTCTTCTGGGCCAGCAGGTCGAGGTACTGCTGGGACCTGGAGAAGTTGTTCGCCCCGTCGCCGGAGGCGCTCTGCGTGCCGAACTCCGTCACGAAGATGGGCAGGCGGTCAGCGGCGCGGGACAGGGTGTTCAGGTAGTCCGTGCCGTGCGTGGCGGCGTAGAAGTGGAACGTGTACATGATGTTGGACGCGTTCACCGGGTTGTTGACGATCTCGCTCTCGTTCGCGCCGGCCGAGACGCCGAGCGACGACCACGCGCGGGTGCCGACCAGGATCGGCGCGTCCGGGTCCCGCTGCCTGATCACCGGGATGAGCTGGTGGGCGTAGTCACGGATGACGTTCCAGGTGACGGCGTCGCCGTTCGGCTCGTTCGCGATCTCGTAGAGCACGTTCTTCTTGCCGTTGTGGCGCTGGGCGATCTCCGTGAAGAACGTCTTCGCGCGACCCAGGTTGTACATGGGGTCGCCGGGGTCGAGCATGTGCCAGTCGACGATCGCGTACATGCCGCGGGCCGTGGCCGACTCGATCAGGGCATGCACCCGGTCGGTGAACAGGCGGGGGTTGGTCTCGTACCCGTCCTCCTGGATGTACATCGAGATGCGCAGCACGTCGGCCTTCCAGTCGCCGGCCAGCGCGTCGAGCGAGGCGTCGTTCAGGCACTGCGGGTACCACTGGATGCCGTGGCTGCTCATGCCGCGCAGCTGGATCTGCTTGCCGTGCTCGTTGCAGAGCTTGATGCCGCACACGCGCAGCTGGCCGTTGGCCTGGACCGGGGTGCCGCCGCCTCCCCCGCCCGTGGGCGCGCCGTACACCTCCAGCTCCCACAGCGAGTAGCCCCAGGGGGTGCCGCGTTGCGTGCCGTAGACGCGGACGTAGCGGCCGGTGCCGCTGACCGTGAGGTCGTCGGTCCCGCCGTCGCCCGTCGTGGTGGCGTAGACGTCGCTCCAGCTGGATCCGTCGGGCGAGGTCTGGATCCGGTACGCGGTGGCGTGGGCGGTCTCCCAGACCAGGCGTACCCGGGAGACGGTGTGCGCCTGACCGAGATCGACCCGGATCCACTGCGGGTCCGCGCCCTCGGCGCTGGCCCACCGCGTGGCGGTGCTGCCGTCCACCGCCTTGCCCGGCTCCAGGCCGGTGGCCTCGACGGAGGAGGCGGTCGCGGTCTTGCCCTGCGACACCAGGGGGTCGGCCGCCGTCGCCGCGCCCGACGGCGCTGAGAGCGGCAGCGTCAGCGCGGCCAGGACCGCGACGATGCCCGCACGTGCGCTTCTCCTCACGAACGACTCCGTTCAGGTTAGGAAAGTTTCTTAACTTGCGGCGCAGCATAAGTTGACACCCTCCCTCACACAAGGCCCAAATCCCAGAAAACCCCCAGAGCTGGGGGTTCCGGAGAGCGAGGGCGGGCGTCCCGAGGAGGCGGGAGGCGATGCCGCCGCCCCGCCCGTCGAAGGCGGGTTCGGGGGTGCCCAGGGACGCGGACGGGCGGGGGGCGCGGGTTGCGTCAGACCGTACGGCCGAGGGTGCTTTCGCGGGGCATGAGGTGGTAGTCGGCTTTCACCTCGCGGCGCGGGCGGTCGGGGCCGTCCATGCGAAGCCGCAGAAGGTCCACTGCCACGCGGGCGAGCTGGGCTTTGTCGGGGGCGACCGTGGTCAGGGTGGGCGTGCTGAAGCGGCCGTCCTCGATGTCGTCGAGGCCGGCGACCGCGATGTCCTCCGGGACGCGCAGCCCCGAGGACAGGATCGTGCGCATGGCGCCGAGGGCCAGCAGGTCGTTGAAGCAGAAGACGGCGTCAGGCCGGGCAGGCGAGCCGAGCAGCCGGGCCATGGCGGCGGCGCCCTCGGCGCGGTGGTAACGCTCGACCTCGGCGGTCAGCTCGGGCAGCCCGTGCGCGGCGAGCGCCTGGCGGTAGCCGGCCAGCCGCAGCGGCGAGGTGCCGCTGATCGAGTATTGCTGCACACCCAGAGCGGCGACCCGGCGGCGGCCGAGCCCGATGAGGTGCTCGGTGACGTCGCGGGCCGCGCGTACGTTGTCGATGGCCACGTGGTCGGCGGGCCCGTCGTAGATGCGCTCGCCGAGCAGGACGAGCGAGGTGGCGTCGGTGCGGGCGGCCAGCTCGTCGGCGCCGATGGAGATGGGACTGAGCAGCAGCCCGTCCACCCGGTGGTCCCTCACGCCGTCGAGGATCGCGCGCTCGCGTTCGAGGCTGCCGTCGGTCTGCTCGATGACGACCAGCCAGCGGTGCTCGGCGGCGGCCCTGATGACGAACCTGGACAGCTCGGCGAAGTAGGGCGCGTCGAGCTCGGGCAGCGCGAGCGCGATCACCCCCGTACGGCCCCGGCGCAGGTTGCGGGCCGACAGGTTGGGCTGATAGCCGAGCTGCGCCAGCGCCTGCTCCACCTTGGCCCGGGTGGCCGCGGAGACGTGGGCGTAGCCGTTGACGACGTTGGAGACGGTCTTGACCGACACCCCGGCCAGTTGCGCCACATCACGCAGCCGCACGCCCATGGCCGTGCCCCTCTCCCTCGCCGGACACGATGGTAACGCCCCGATCTCGGCCCCGTATCGGCGCTTTCTCCTGGTTTACAACGTTGGAACAGCGTTGTACAACCGCCGGAGAGTCGTCCGATTCGCGGCAAAGGAGTACGCCATGAGCCATCCACCGTCCCGCCGGACGTTCCTCGGCCTCGCCGGAGCGGCCGGACTGACCGCGCTGACCGCCTGCGGCGGCGGCACCCGGCTGGGCGCGGGCTCGGACACCCCGGCCACCGCCGCGCCGGCGTTCACCGGCGGCGGCTACACCGGCCCCAAGGTCACCCTGGAGTACTGGAACGGCTTCACCGGCGGCGACGGCCCCCACATGCGGGCCATGCTCGACGCGTTCAACCGGCAGTTCGCCGGCCGCATCGAGGTGCGCAACGTCACCCGCCGCTGGGAGGACCTCTATCCCGCCATGCCCACCGCCATCACCGCGGGCAAGGGCCCCGACGTGGCGGTGATCCACAACGACTGGATCGGCACGTTCGCCGTCAGGAAGGTGCTCATCCCGATCGACGACGTCGTGGGCGCGCTGGGGCTCACCGAGGGCGACTTCATCCCGGCCGTGTGGCAGGCGGGCCTGTACGACGGCAAGCGCTACAGCGTCCCGCTCGACGTGCACTGCCTGGGCGACTACTACAACACCGCGCACCTGGAGAGGATCGGGCTCAAGGAGGCGCCGGCCGAGCGGGCCGCGTACGAGGACGCCCTCGCCGAGCTGAAGAAGGCAGGGACGAGCACCCCGTTCTGGATGCCCAGCAAGTGGCCGGCGCACCTGATGTTCATGAGCCTGTTGTGGCAGTTCGGCGGCGAGCTCTACGACGCGGACGGCACGAAGGCGCTGTGGGGCTCCGAGCCGGGCGTGCAGGCCCTGAGCTGGATGGTGGAGCAGATCGACAAGGGCTTCAGCCCGGCCAAGGTCGCCCTCGACAGCCAGTACGCCGCCTTCAAGAACGACAAGGTGAGCCTCACCTGGGACGGCATCTGGCAGATCAACGACCTCAAGACCAACGCGCCTTCGCTGAAGTGGGGCCTCGCGCCCATCCCGAACATCGGCGGCACCCCGGCCGTCTGGAGCGCCTCGCACAACTTCGTGCTCACCTCCCAGGCCGGCCGCGACCCGGACAAGGTGCAGGCCGCCAAGGTCTTCATCGACACGCTGAGCCGCCAGTCCACCGAGTGGGCCAAGGCCGGCATGATCCCCGCCCGCAACTCCGCCAAGCAGGCCCCCGAGGTCGCCGGGCTGCCGCAGGTGGGGCTGGCGCGCGACCTCACCGCCTTCCACTTCCTGCCCGCCCTGCCGGGCGTCGGCGACGTGCAGAGCAAGGCGCTGGAGCTGGCCGTGGCCAAGGCCGTGCTGAAGCAGAGCGGCCCGGCCGAGGCGCTGAAGGAGGGCGTGGCGACGGCCGACAAGCTGCTGGCCGACAACAAGCGGAAGTACGCCCAGTGAGCCACGCCCGGCGGATGCGGTGGTGGACGCCGTACGCGTTCCTGGCGCCGTACCTGGTGCTGTTCGCGGTGTTCATGGTGCTGCCCATCGGGTTCGGCCTGTGGACGTCGCTGCACGAGTGGGACATCAACCTGCCGGCCAAGCCGTTCGTCGGCCTGGCGCACTACGCCGAGCTGTTCGACCCGGCGAGCGTGGACGGCGGCCGGTTCTGGACGGCGATGCGGGCCACCGGCATCTTCACGGTGGCCTCCGTGCCGCTCCTCATCGTGCTGCCGCTGCTGGTGGCGCTGCTGATGAACGGCCGCTTCAAGGGCCGCACGGTGTACCGGGCCGTCTACTTCGCCCCGTACGTGCTCGGCGTCGCCGTGGTCGGCCTGCTCTGGCGCTTCCTGCTGGACGGCAACATCGGCCTGGTCAACCGCTACCTGGGCCTGGAGGTGCAGTGGACCACGGACGTGCCGCCGGCGTGGATCGCGCTGGTCGGCGTGACCGTGTGGTGGACGCTGGGGCTCAACGCGGTCATCTTCCTGGCCGGGCTGCAGGACATCCCGCGCGAGCTGCACGAGGCCGCCATGGTGGACGGGGCCGGTCCCTGGCGGCGGCTGCTCGCGGTGACGTTGCCGGGGCTGCGGCCCGTCATGGTGTTCGTGGTGAACGCGACGATCCTGGCCTCGGCGAACATGTTCGGGCAGGCGTACCTCATCACCTCTGGCGCGCCGGCCGACCAGACGAAGACCGCCATCTACCTCATCGCCGAGACCGGCCTGCGCCAGTTCGACATGGGGACGGCCTCCGCGATGAGCTTCATCCTCGCGGCCTTCCTCATGGTGGCCAGCGGGCTGGTGTTCGGCGCGTTCAGGAACAGGCGGGCGCGATGACCAGGGACCTGCGCAAGCTCAGGCGGACGCTGCTGCATCTGGTGCTGGCGGTGATCGCCGCGCTCTATCTCAGCCCGCTGCTCTACATGCTGGTCACCTCGTTCAAGACGCGGGAGGCCGCGCAGTCCACCACGCCACGGTGGATCCCCGACCCGTTCACGCTCGACGCCTACCGCGAGGTGCTGACCAGCACCGACAGCCCCGTGCTGACCTGGTTCCTGAACAGCCTGCTCGCCGCCACCGGGCACGCCGCGCTGGTGCTGGTGACGGCGGCTCCGGCGGCGTACGCGCTGGCGCGGCTGCGCTTCCGCCTGCGCACGCCGATCTTCTCCGTGGTGGTGGCCACGCTGTTCGTGCCGCCCGTGGTGCTGCTGATCCCCAACTTCCTCATCGTGAACGAGCTGGCCTGGGTGGACAGCCTGCCCGCCGTCATCGTGCCCGGCGCGGCCGGCGCGTTCGGGGTGTTCTTCCTGCGGCAGTTCTTCCTCACCCTGCCGGACGAGCTGGAGGAGGCGGCCGAGCTGGACGGCTGCAACCGGTGGCAGATCTTCACCTCGATCGCGCTGCCGCTGTCGCGGCCCGCCCTGGCCACGCTGTTCCTGCTGTCGTTCCTGACCAACTGGAACGACTTCCTGTGGCCGATCTACGTGCTGCTCAGCCCCGAGTCGCTGACGCTGCCCGCCGGGCTGGGCAACTTCCAGGGCGCCAACAGCATCAGGTACGACCTGCTGATGACCGGCGCGGTGATCGCCAGCGTGCCGGTGCTGGTGCTGTACTTCGTGGCGCAGCGGTGGGTGATCGAGGGCATCTCGCGGTCGGGGCTGAAGGGGTGAGAGGCTCGTGGGCATGTCCGAACCCGTTCTCGTCCTCAACACCGGCTCATCCTCCATCAAGTACGAGCTGATCGACCCGCGCACCCGTGCCCGCTCGGCACGGGGGCTGGTCGAGCGCATCGGGCAGGAGCGGGGGCGGCTGACGCACCGCGCCGGCGACGGGCCTCCCTACGTGCGCGAGCAGCCCTTTCCCGACCATGGCGAGGGGCTGGCGGCGGTGCTGGCCGCCTTCTCCTCCGCCGGGCCTGAGCTGGACCCCGTCGCGGTCGGGCATCGGGTGGTGCACGGCGGCACCCGGTTCGGCGATGCCGTGCTGATCGACGACGAGGTGATCGCGGCCATCGAGGAGCTGGCGCCGCTCGCGCCGCTGCACAATCCGGTCAACCTCACCGGGATCCGGCTCGCCCAGAAGGTGTTCCCCGGGGTGCCGCAGGTGGCGGTGTTCGACACGGCGTTCCACCGGACGTTGCCGCCTGAGGCGTACACGTACGCGGTGCCGCGGGAGTGGGGCGTGCGGCGCTTCGGCTTCCACGGCACTTCCTGCGCGTACGTCTCCCGCCGCGCCGCCGCCCTGCTCGGCCGCGACGACCCGAACCTCATCGTGCTGCACCTCGGCAACGGCGCCGGCGCCACGGCCGTCGAAGGCGGGCGCAGCGTCGACACCTCCATGGGCCTGACGCCGCTGGAGGGCCTGGTGATGGGCACCCGCTCGGGCGACGTGGACCCCGCACTGGCGGGCTACCTCGCCCGCGCGGAGGGGCTGGACGCCGAGCAGGTGGAGCACGCACTCAGCCACCGCGGCGGCCTGCTCGCCCTCGCCGGGTCCAGCGACATGCGCGAGGTACGCGCCCGGTCCGGCGATGAGGACGCGCTCCTGGCCCTCGCCGTCTACACCCGCCGCATCCGCAAGTACGTCGGCGCGTACTACGCGCTGCTCGGCCGCGTGGACGCCGTCGTCTTCACCGGCGGGGTCGGCGAGAACGACCCCGCCACCCGCGCCGAATCCCTGACCGGCCTCGCCCGCCTCGGCATCACCCTGGACCCGGCCCGCAACGAGGCCGCCTCCCGCGAGGAGCGCGCCGTCTCACCCGACGGAGCCGAGGTCGCGGTGCTGGTCATCCCGACGGACGAGGAAGGCGAGATCGCCCACCAGACCCTGACCGCAGTGACCGCCTCTTCATGATGCCGAAATTTCGCGACATGCCCGACCCATCCGACCCTTGGGGGCCGGGGCTGCGGGCCGGGGGGTGCAGGCCGGGGGGGTGCGGGCCGGGGGGTGCGTGGCTGGCGTGGTCGGCGTCTTATGAGCGGGCCGCGGCCTTCTGTGGGGCCTGGTTCTGGGGGGTGGGGTCGTCCTCGGCCTGGGCCGCCGTCACCGCGACCGTCGTGACGATGTCGGCGACCGTGGCGCCGCGTGACAGGTCGTTGACCGGCTTGCGCAGCCCCTGCAGCACCGGGCCCACCGCGACCGCGCCCGCGCTGCGCTGCACCGCCTTGTAGAGGTTGTTGCCGGTGTTGAGGTCGGGCACGACGAAGACGGTGGCGCGGCCGGCGACCGTGCTGCCGGGCATCTTGGCCAGCGCCACCCCGGGGTCCACGGCGGCGTCGTACTGGATCGGGCCCTCCACCTCCAGGTCGGGGCGCCGCTCGCGGACCAGCTCGGTGGCGGCGCGCACCTTGTCCACGCCAGCGCCGGCGCCGGAGACGCCGGTCGAGTACGACAGCATGGCGACCCGCGGATCGACCCCGAACATCGCCGCCGTGCCCGCCGAGGAGATCGCGATGTCGGCGAGCTGCTCGGCGGTCGGGTCGGGGTTGACCGCGCAGTCGCCGTAGACCAGCACCCGGTCGGCCAGGCACATGAAGAACACGCTCGACACCAGCCCGAGACGGAGGATCTCGAACGCCGGCCTGATGGTGTGGGCGGTGGTGTGCGCGGCACCCGACACCATGCCGTCGGCCATGCCGGTGTGCACCATGAGAGTGCCGAAGTAGGACACGTCGGTGACGGTGTCGCGGGCCAGCTCGACGGTCATGCCGCGGTGGGCGCGCACGGCGGCGTACTCGCGGGCGAACCGCTCGCGCAGCTGCGCGTCGAACGGGCTGAGCACGTGGGCCGCGTCGAGGTCGAGCCCGAGCTGGGCGGCCTGCGTACGGATGCGTTCGGCGTCGCCGAGCAGGGTGAGGTCGGCCACGCCGCGCCGCAGCAGGATGTCGGCCGCGCGCAGGATGCGCGGCTCCTCCCCTTCCGGCAGCACGATGTGCCGGCGACGGGCGCGGGCGCGGTCGAGCAGCTCGTACTCGAACATGAGCGGCGTGACGACGTCGGTCTTGGCGATGTCGAGCCGCTCCAGCAGCAGCCGGCCGTCCACGTGCGCGGCGAACAGCCGCAGCGCGGTGTCGATCTTCCCGGTGGCCTCGGGCGTGAACCGCCCCTCCACCGCCGACAGCCGGGTCGCGGTGTCGAACGTGTCGTGGTCGGTGGCGATCACCGGCAGCGGGACCGCCATGTCGTGCAGCAGCCGGTCGACCGGCGCGGGCAGGTCGGTGCCGCCGGTGAGCACCACCGCCGACAGCGCGGGGAAGCTGGGCGCGGTGTGCGCGGCGACGAGGCCGGGCAGCAGCGCGGCGGCCCGGTCGGACGGGATGATCACGGCGACGCCCTCGGTGCAGCGCAGCAGGATGTTGGGCAGCGACATGGCGCCCACCATGAGCGCGCCGGCCTCGCGGCCCAGGCCGTCGCGCTCTCCGAGGAAGAACCGGCCGTCGCAGGCGTCCATGAGGTCGGCCACGGTCGGCGCGCGCAGCGACGGCTCTTCGGGCAGCACGAACACCGGCGTGGGGTGGTCCGGCACGAGCCCCGCCGCCGTCGGCGGGGCGGGCGCGAGCGCTCCCCCCGGTGCGAGTGCGCCCGGCTCGGCGCGGGTGACCACGACGGCCAGCTCGCCCGCGTGGTGGTGGGCGAGCTCCCTGGACGACAGCTCGACGGCGGCCGAGATCTGCGCGGCCGTACGGCCTCTGCCGCTCACCACGTTGATCACCGGCGTGCCGAGGTCGGCGGCCAGCCGGGCGTTGAACCCGAACTCCGTCGGCGCCCCCACGTCGGTGTAGTCGGTGCCGATCACCACGATCGCGTCGCACTGCCCGGCGAGCGCGCGGTAGCGGGCCACGATGTCGCCGGCCGCGCGCTCGGCGTCGGCGTGCACCTCGTCGTAGGTGACGCCGGCGCACGCCTCGTACGGGATCGCGAGCTGGAACCTGCTGCGCACGGTCGCGATCAGGCCGTCCTCGCGGCCCGCCCGCACCACCGGCCTGAACACCCCCACGGTGCCCACCTGCCGGGACAGCAGCTCGACCAGGCCCAAGGCGACGGACCCCTTGTTGCTCTCCGCCTCACCGGCCGCGACGTACACCGAACGTGTCATGTCCCGAGGTTAGCGGCGGCGTGTCCGAGGTAGCTGGGGAGGACTCCCCCACTGCGTAGGACCCTGCGTAGGACGAGGTCAGGGGGACGGACGATGAACGGCACGACCATCCGGGCCGCGGTCCTGGCGGCGCTGGCCGCGACCGTGCTCCAGCCCGCGGAGGCGCGGGCGGGTTCTCCCGCGCCCTGCCCGTCCCAGGCGGGAGCCAAGCCGACCGTCGTCCTCGTGCACGGCGCGTGGGCCGACACCTCTAGCTGGAGCGGCGAGGTGGACGCGCTACGCAAGGCCGGACATGTCGCCCGCGCGATCGCCAACCCGCTGCGCGGCCTGGACGGCGACGCCGCCACCGTCGCGGACTTCCTGAAGACCGTGCGCGGCCCGGTGGTGCTGGTGGGCCACTCCTACGGCGGCTCGGTCATCACGAACGCCGCCGCGTCGGCGCCGAACGTCAAGGCCCTCGTGTACGTGGACGCCGCCACGCCCGACGTCGGCGAGACGACCGCGCAGCTCAGCGGGGCGGGCTCCGCGCTCGGCGCCGCTCCCGAGACGCTCTACGACATGGCGGCCTACCCGGGCGCGCCCCAGGGAGCCCAGGACCTGTATCTGAAGCAGGACGTGTTCGTCCGCTCGTTCGCCTCCGACCTGCCCAAGGACATCGCGACGCGGCTGTGGGCCACCCAGCGGGCCGCCTCGACGAACGCCTTCCAGACCCCGTCGAAGGCGGCGGCGTGGAAGAAGATCCCGTCCTGGTCCTTCGTCAGCACCGGCGACAAGATCATTACTCCGCGGTCGCAGCAGGCCATGGCCGAGCGGGCCAGGTCGAAGGTGACCACGTTCTCCGGTGGCTCGCACCTGACCCTCATCTCCCACCCGGAGGCGGTCGCCACGGTGATCGGCGCCGCGGCCTGCTCGGTCAAGGGCGGCTGACCGAGAGAGGTCAGGCGGCCCGGCTGGAGTCGCGAATGACCAGTTCGGTGGCGAGTTCGAGGTGGCGGGACTCGATGCGCTCGCCCGCCGCCAGGCGCAGGGCCGTGCGCAGCGCGACGGCGCCCATCTCGCGCAGCGGCTGGCGTACGGTGGTCAGCGCCGGGGCGTGCATGGCGGCGATCTGCGTGTCGTCGAAGCCGACCACGCTGAGGTCCTCGGGGATGCGCAGCCCTCTGCCCCTGGCGACCTGGATGGCGCCGAGCGCGCTCTCGTCGCTGGCGGCGAACACGGCGGTCGGCGGCTCGGGCAGGTCGAGCAGCGCGGCGCCCTCGCGCAGCCCGTCGGCGTAGCAGAAGCCGGCCGTGCGCACGTAGTCGGGCGGCACGGGCACGCCCGCAGCCTCCATGGCGGCGCGATACCCGTGCATGCGGGCCTGGTTGGACGCGGCGCCCGCGGGCCCGCCGAGGTAGGCGATGCGGCGGTGGCCGAGGGAGAGCAGGTGCTGCGTGGCGGACATGCCCCCGGCGAAGTTGGTCGGGCCGATGCTGGTGACGGGGCTGGCGGGCACGTTCATGGGGTCGATCACGATGACCGGGAGTCCGGCTCGCAGCAGCACGTCGAGCTGGGCGGGGCTGGGCTCGGCGACGAGGGTGATGACGGCGTGCCGGCCGGCGTCGACCAGGCCGCGGGCCCAGGACAGGCCGTCGGCCATGTGGTCGGTGCTGGTCACGACGAGCGCCACGCCGGACGCGGCGGCCTCCTGCATGGCCCCCATGACGATCTCGGCGGAGTACGCGCACAACGCGCCTTCGAGCTGCAGCTCCACCGTGGCGCCCCGCCGGGCGCGGGCCTGGCGCGGCACGTAGCCGTGCTCGGCCAGCAGCCGCCGCACCATGGCGCGGGTGGCCGGGGCGACGTCGCCGCGGTCGTTGAGCACCTTCGACACCGTCGCCACGGACACACCTGCCGCGGCGGCGACGGTGGCCAGGGTGGCCGGTCTGGTCGTGCTCGTCATCGTCGTCTCCTCTTCCGCGGTGCCCGTGTGCGCGCGGGTCCCTCGATACCGCGGCCTTCACCGTAACGGTGTAAGCGTCACCGGCGCATCCGCGTTAGGCGGACGACCATGGAGCGGCCGGAAAGAGGGAGACGATGATCAGTTGGCCGCCCCGGAGACCCAGGGCTGCGCGGTGAGCGGGCCGGTCTGCGCGGCGGATACGGCGTCGGCGGCGCCGGCGTGGATGTCGAGCACGTCCCACAGGCCGGTGATCTGCAGCAACCTGGCCGGGATGCCGCGCACGCCCGCGAGGTGGAAGGAGGAGCCCGTCTCGGCGCAGGCGGCGTGCAGGCGCTCGATGACGCGCAGGCCGTTGCTGTCCATGAACGTCAGCAGGGTCAGGTCGAGCACCACCGGTCTGCCCGAGAGCATCCGGCGGCGCACATAGGTCTCGAGGCGGGCGGCATTGGTGATGTCCACCTCGCCACTCGCGGTGATCAGCACGCCCTCATCCAAGGTGTGGCTTCCCAAAGTCAGGGGTGATGCGGCGGACATCCGGCCGCCGCCAGACAGGCAAGCGATGTGTACGTGCATGGCTTTCCTCAGGGACATGGACAGGGGGCTGGTTCGCTTCCTCTTGGCTGAAGTATATTGCCCGAAATGCAATACCGGAAGCAACATTCATGTGATCATGAGTGGAGGCTCTCGGTCACACGCGCCAGGAGCGGCTCGCACCGGCAGAAGGGAAGCTTCCTTGAACACGTCCAGCCGCCAGTGGACCTTCCTGACCCATCACGCCCGCGTGCTGCTGGAGATCGCCCGCGATCCCCAGGCCCGGGTACGCGACATCGCGACCGGGATCGGCATCACCGAGCGCGCCGTGCAGGGCATCGTCTCCGACCTGCACCAGGCGGGATACGTCACCATCGAGCGTGTGGGCCGGCGCAACCAGTACAAGCTCAACCTCGACGCGCACTTCCGCTACCCGACGGAGGCCGGCCTGCCGGTGCGCGTGCTCATCGACATGTTCACCCAGCACGACCTGCCGGACCCGGGCGCGAACTGACGCCGCAGGCTGCTCAGCTTGGAGGCCGCGATCACCCTGCACGCCGCGCTCGGCCTGGCCTCGGGCAAGACGGCCGACCAGCCGTTCGAACGAGCCGTGGGCCGACTTCTATCGATTTTCGGCGAAAGAGTATGGGCAAGTCGGAAATCTCGCCTTATATTACGGCGCAGAACGGCGTTATCCCCCCGTACTTACCAGCTCACGAGACCCGGCATCCGCCGACGGCCGGCCCGGCGGTGCCGCACCCCCACCGGCGCCGCACCAGGGCGCGCCCTCTCGAGATGGGATGAGTCATGCGGAGGTTACCCCTCTTATCCGCTGTCCTGATCATCGCGCTCTCCTTCCTGGCCGTCCCCGCGGGCGCGCGGGCCGACCTGCCGCCGCAGGTGCCCGGCGTCACGCTGCGCACGTACGACGTCCAGATCGAGCTGTCGAAGCTGTGCACGCTCAAGCCCGGCCAGACGCCCAACGTGGACAAGCTGATGCCGACGATCGACTGGACGTCGGACGCCGACTTCGGGCTCACCGACATGTTCGTCACCGAGGTCACCGGCAACCTGTCGGCCCCGGCCGCCGGCACCTACGAGTTCCGGCTGACCAGCGACGACGGCTCCCGGTTGCGCATCGGCGACACCGTCGTGATCGTCAACGACGGCCGGCACGCGCCGATCCCGGTGGACGGCACGATCACGCTGACCGCCGGGCACCACCCGCTGCGCATCGACCACTTCGAGCACCTGTACGGCCAGCAGCTCAGGCTGGAGTGGAAGCCGCCGGGCGCGCAGGCGTTCACGCTGGTGCCGGCCGAGGCGCTGAGCACGGACGCCGACGTCGTCCGGGTCACCTCGCCCGGCCGCAAGGAGTGCGAGAGCGGCGCCGACTCGCCCGGCGACGGGCTGCCGCTGCAGGACGTGCACCCCGACCTCACGCTCACCGACCTGCGCCCTGCCGGGTTCGAGCCGCAGGTGACCGCGATGGCGTGGCTGCCCGACGACCGGCTGGCGATCACCACGTGGGGCGGCTCGGAGACCAGGCTCGGCGAGGTGTACCTGCTGAGCGGCGTGACCGGCGCCACCTCGCCGGCGCGGGTGACGTACAAGAAGATCGCCGAGGGGCTGCAGGAGCCCATGGGCATCGCGTACGCGGACGGCAAGCTGTACGTGTCGGAGAAGTCCCGCCTGGTTGAGCTGAACGACACGAACGGGGACGACGTCGCCGACGACCTCAGGACGGTGGCGACCTGGCCGTTCGGCGGGAACTTCCACGAGTTCGCCTTCGGCCTGCTCTACCGGGGCGGCCACTTCTACCTCAACCTGTCGGTGGCCATCGACTACGGCGGCGCCACCACCGTCCCGCAGCCGGCCCCCGGCCGTGGCGTCACCGTCAAGATCGACAAGAGGACGGGGAAACTCGACTATCTCGCGGGCGGCCTGCGTACCCCGAACGGCATCGGGTGGGGGCCGGGCGACGACCTGTTCGTCATGGACAACCAGGGCGGCTGGCTGCCCGCCTCGAAGCTGGTGCACGTCGAGAAGGGCCGCTTCTTCAACCACTTCACGACGCCGGAGGGGCCGTTCGACGCGGGCGTGGTGAGCCCGCCGGTGCTGTGGCTGCCGCACAACGAGATCGCCAACTCCCCCAGCACGCCGCTGCTGATGAAGCGCGGCAGATACGCGGGGCAGCTGCTGTTCGGCGACGTCACGTACGGCGGGATCCAGCGGGCGTACCTGGAGAAGGTGAACGGGGCCTACCAGGGCGCGGTGTTCCGGTTCACGCAGGGGCTCGAGGCGGGGGTCAACCGGATCAGCCTCGGGCCTGACGGGGCCGTCTACGCCGGTGGTCTGGGCGCGGGCGGCAACTGGGGGCAGCCGGGCAAGCTCACGTACGGACTGCAGAAGCTGACGCCGGGCGCGGAGAAGGCGTTCGACCTCCTCAAGATGAAGGCGATCGAGGGCGGCTTCGAGCTGGAGTACACCCAGCCGCTGCCGGCCGGCTCCCTTGAGGGCCGCTACCAGCTCACCCAGTGGCGTTACGTCCCCGCCGTCACCTACGGCGGGCCCAAGGTGGACGAGGAGCCGCTGACCGTCACCTCGGCCACGGTGAAGGGTAAGAAGGTCACGCTGAAGGTCGCGGGGCTGAAGCCGGGCCGGGTGGTGCACCTGCGCTCGCCGCGCCCGTTCGCCTCGGCGTCAGGGGAGCCCTTGTGGAGCACCGAAGCCTGGTACACGCTCAACTCGCTGCCCGGCGGCACCTCCTCCGAGACGGTGTACGAGGCGGAGAGCGCGGCCCAGAGCGGCGGCGCGAAGCTGAACACCGACCATCCCTCCTACTCGGGGGCCGGGTTCGTGGACGGCTACTGGGCCCAGGGCGCCACGACGCGCTTCGCGGTGCGGGTGGACGCGGCGGGCACGTACCACGTGGGGCTGCGCTACTCCAACGGCCCCGACCCCGCGCCCGGCGCCAAGTCGCTCAGCGTGTACGTCAACGGGACCAAGGTCAGGCAGGTGCCGCTGCCGTCCACGGGCACGTGGGACCTGTGGGCGAGCCGGGTGGAGCCGCTGGCGCTGAAGGCGGGCGTCAACACCATCGCCTACCGGTACGACTCCGGCGACCTCGGCAACGTCAACCTCGACGCGATCACCGTGGCCGCCCGGCCGGTGCTGGAGGCGGAGCGGGCCACGCTGCGCGGCGGCGCCACCGTCGGCACCGCCCACCAGGGCTTCACCGGCACCGGTTACGTCGACGGGTACACCGCGCCCGGCGCGAGCACGTCGTTCTCCGTGCGGGCCGAGGCGGCCGGCACGTACAACGTCGGAGTGCGCTATGCGGCCGGGTCTGGCACGTCGGTGAGCGTGCACGTCAACGGCAAGAAGATCCGTCAGGTACGGCTGGCGGCCACCGGCGGGCGGGACGCCTGGGAGGTGCAGACCGACGCGCTGCCCCTGCGGCGCGGCGCGAACACCGTCACCTACCGCTACGGCGCCGGGGACGGCGGCGGTTTCGGCCTTGACCACGTCACGGTCGCGAAGGCCGAGCGGATCACGCTGTTCGACGGGTCGAGCCTGGCGGCGTGGGAGCGCCGGTCAGGCGGGGCCGCGACGTGGCCGGTCGCCGACGGGTCGATGGAGTCGTACGGGGGCGACATCCGCACCCGGCGCGCGTTCGGCGACTTCACGCTGCACGTCGAGTGGTACGAGCCGGACTATCCGCCCGAGGTGACCGGGCAGCAGCGCGGCAACAGCGGCGTCTACCTCCAGGAGCGGTACGAGGTGCAGGTGCTGGAGTCGTCCGGCGACACCACGCCGGCCGCCGACGGAGCCGGCTCGATCTACTCAAAGCGGGCGCCCGACCGCAACATGGCGACCGCGCCCGGCACGTGGCAGACGTACGACATCACGTTCCGCGCGGCCCGGTTCACCAGCGCGGGCGTCAAGGTGGACGACGCGCGGGTGACGGTCGTCTGGAACGGCACGGTGGTGCACGACGACGTCGCCGTCGACGGCGGCACCGGCGACAGCATCCCGGAGAACGCGGCCACCGCCGGCATCCGCCTCCAGGACCACGGCGACCCCGGCGAAAACCCCCGCTTCCGCAACATCTGGCTCCAACCCATCACCTGACCACAAAGCCGCCCGGCCTCAGCGGGCCGGGCGGCTTCAGCAGGGCGGAGGTCTTCTGCGGCCCTCTGCCCCACTAACCCCCAGCCCCAACCGGGCAGGGGCGGGCGAGCCTGGTCGGGCGAACCTGGTCGGGCGGGTTGGTCGGGCGGGTTGGTCGGGCGGGTTGGTCGGGCGGGTTGGTCGGGCGGGGTTGAGCGGGGTCGGGCGAAGGGTTGTCGGGGCGGGTGGGCTCTTGATCGGGCGGCTGTGGGAGCCGACCATCGAAGCAGCGTTCCCCACCCCCTCCGGAGGCATCATGATCCGCCGTCTGCTGCCCGCCACCGTGCTTGCCGTGGCCGCCGTCACCGTCGTCACCGCGAGCCCCGCCGAAGCCCGCGCCTGCAAGATCAACCACGCCTGCGCCACCATCTACTACAGCGACTCCACCCGCACCACCGTGGTCGGGGAGAAGTACGAGGACTGCAACGGAGCGGTGGACATGTGGGGAGTCCGCAGCGGCTACATCGACTTCTACGAGAGCCCCTGCTGACCCCGATGACCGGGGCCGTCACCCCGGCGGCCCCGGTCACCGGTGCGGCCAGTACAACCCGCCCGGCGCGGTGGCGGCCAGCTGTGCTCGGACATGACCGGCGTCCGGGTGGGCGAGGTCGTCCAGGATGACGAGGGCCTGCCGCCAGCGGTCGCTCGAGGAGGCGGGCTCGCCAGCCCGTCGAAGGACGCGGCCTGCCCGTTGCGGTCGCCCAACTCGCGGAACAGGGTGAGGGCGCGGCGGCCGCGAGCACCGCCGCAGGCGCCCGGGACGGCGGTTTCACCAGCTACATCAAGGGCGCCAACAACGGGTTCTCATCCCGTACCTGGACCGACCTGAACGACGACGCCACCGACGGCCTCATTCACTTCAGTGGCTGCACCAGCAATCCGCGCGTCGGCATTCAGAACGTGAGCACGGGCCGGATCGTGGTCGAGGAAATCATGTGGTGCCTCAATGCGACCGACGCGTTCTGGCACGGCAGGCTGCCGAGGGGCGACTACCGTTTCGTCATTCTCGACAAGCGCGGGCCCAACCCGCTCGATGTCGACTACGTTTACGTGCGGTATCAGACGGGCACCATCGCGTGACCGTCCGATGAACCGCGACGCGGTGCGGGCCGCAGTCCCGCACCGCCGCAGTCCCGCACCGCCGCAGTCGCGCACCGCCGCAGTCGCGTCACTCGCCGGCCGGGTCGCTCCTGTCGCGCAACGCGCCGGCCGGGATGAGAGTCCGGATGAGGAAGGTGCCGTCCTGGTGGCGTTCCTGGTGGAACTCGCCGCCCAGCGCCTCCACCCGCGCCCGCACCTCCGCGAGGTCGCGGCCGGTGGCGGCGTGGAAGACCGCGCCGTCGGTGCGCACCTGCACGGTGATCCCGCTCTCGGCGTGCCGCACCTCGACCACGGTACGGCTGCCCGGCGCGTGCCGCAGTGCGTCGGTCAGGGCCGCCTGGACGACCCGGTACGCGACGATCTCGGCGGCCCTGGACGCCGGCTCCGCCTGTCCCGCCTCGGCGAACTCCACCGGCTGCCCCGCCAGCCGCATCTCCTCGACCAGCGCGTGCAGGTCACCGGCGCAGGGCGTCTCCGTGGCGGCGGGCCTGGCGGGGTCCTGGGGGTCTCCGGGGACGGGGGTGAGGAGGTGGAGCAGGTGGCGGAGGTCGGCGATGGCGCGCCTGCCGGTGTCGGTGACGGTGGTCAGGGTGGCGTCGAGGCGGTCGGGGGCGCCGGTCAGGTAGCGGGCCGCCTCCGCCTGCACGATCATCGCCGCCACGTTGTGGGTCACGACGTCGTGCAGGTCGCGGACGATGCGGGCCCGCTCGGCGGCGGGAACGGCCTCAGGATCCCCGTCGCCGACGGATGCGGCCCCTTCGGCGGGCCGGGGTGTGTCAGAGCCGGCGCATCGAGCGTTCGCGGTGTGCTGTTCGGCGTCAGGACGATGCTGGGCGGGGACGGTCGGGCGGTCAGCGGTGGACCTGTCGTTGGTGGGCCTGTCGTTGGTGGGCCTGTCGTTGGTGGGCCTGTCGTTGGTGGGCCTGTCGTTGGTGGGGCGGTGGGCCGTGGGGCGGTGGGGGCGGAGCCAGCCCCTGAGCCCCCACGCGCCGGCCAGCATCAGGCAGAGCACCACGATCTCCTCGCGCCACGGTGAGCGACTGCGCCGGACCTCGCTCACGGGGTCTGCACAAGGGTCGCGTCGGTACGCCGGCGGCGCGGGACCAGGTTGCCGCGCCGGCGCGCCACGTACAGGAACACGCCGGTCGGCAGCAGCCCGGTGACGACGAGCGCGGTCACCGTACCGGTGCGTTGCTCGACGATTCTGAACAGCACTCCCCTGAACACCAGCTCCTCGGTCACCGCCGCCGCGGCCATGAACCCGAAGATCAGCGTGAAGAACGCGTTCCTCGACACCGCTCCCACGAGCGCCTTGCCCGCGAAGGCCACGGCCGCTACGGCCACGAGCTGCTTGACCAGTCGCATGATGACTCCCTGACGAGATCCGAGCGGCCGCTGTGGCCACGAGGAAGACGCTAGAGATCGGAGGGGCGGCGATCGTCACCGTACGGAGGACATTCGCGGGTAGCTCGCATGGGGGACAGCGCTTTTGGCAGAGTCTTCCCCGTGTCTATGAACGATTTGCCGGATTGGTTGCCGGCCTGGTGTCTGCGTCGGCTCGGCAGCGAGCCCGAGGGCGTGTTGTTCCGGTTGCAGCAGACCTCGATGGTGTTCGGCCTGCGGCTGGCCGGCGGTGCGGACGTGGTGGTCAAGGCGCGTGCCGACGGCGGCAGGGCGGCGTCGTGCGTGACGGCGCAGGCCCGGCTGGCCGAGCGCGGGTTCCCGTGCGCCCGCCCGCTGACGCCGGTGACCGAGGTGGGGTCGCTGGCCGTGCACGCCGAGGAGTTCAGGCCGGGTGGCGAGGTGCTCACAGGCGACTCGCCTGAGGTGGCCGTACGCTGCGCGGAGATGTTCGCCGGGCTGATGGCTGAGCTGGCCGAGGTGAGCGTGGAGCCGCCGCTGCCGAGCCCGCGCTGGGCGCGCTGGGACCACGGCGGCGCCGGCACCTGGCCGGCCATCCCCTACCTGGACGAGCAGGATCAGAGCCGGGTGCCCGTGCACGTCGTCGAGACGGCGGAGCGGGCGCGCAGGCGCATCCTGGCGGCCGGGCTGCCGCGCGTGCTCGGTCACGCCGACTTCGAGGCGCAGAACCTGCGCTGGCGTGACGGGCGGTTGTGGACGGTGCACGACTGGGACAGCCTGGCCTGGCAGCCGGAGGCGGCGCTGGTGGGGGCGGCGAGCGGGGCGTTCGCCAGCTCGGGCCAGCCGACGCTGGCGCCGGTCGCGAGCTCGGCGGCCTTCCTGGAGGCGTATCAGGAGGCCAGGGGGCGGGCGTTCACGGGGGTGGAGCTGGAGGTCGCGTGGGCGGCCAGCCTGTGGACGGCGTCGCACAACGCCCGCTACGAGGCCCTGTACGGCCAGCGGCCGGTCTCCGGCGACGCCGTCGCCACCCAGGCCGCCGAACGCCTCCGCCGCGCGGGCGCCTGACACGTCCTGCCGAGATGACGGAACGATCTCGATGCGCCCGCCGCCGAGCGCGGTCCCTGCCATTGGTGGGCAGGATATGTTGCGTTTTGTCCGCTATTTCCGGAGAGCAAGGTTCAAGCGAATTCTCACGGTGGTATCGGCGGCGGCAGCGGTCTCGGCCGTGGCCGTCATGGTCCCCTCGGCGGCCACGGCGGCGGCGAGCCCGACTACAACGGCCGCCGCGACGTCATCGGCGTCGGCTGCCGCTGACGCACCCCGCCCCGCTCAGGCGGTCGCCGGTTCCGCGGCGGCCGTGCGGTAGGCGTGGGAGAGGAAGAGCGCCGCGTCGTCGAGCGCCTGTCCCGCCTCCTCCACCAGCGCCGTGTGGTGCTGGAAGACGTGCGGGAGTCCGCCCCAGACGCGCAGCGTGACGTCCACGCCGGCCGCGCCCGCCCCGGCGGCCAGGCGTACCGAGTCGTCCAGCAGCAGCTCGTTCGACCCGGCCTGGACGAGCAGCGGCGGCAAACCGGTGAGGTCGGCGAGCGCGGGGCTGGCCAGCGGCGCGGCCGGGTCGCCCGCGCCGAGGTAGTGCGTGCGGTAGCCCTCGAGGTCGGCCCGGACGAAGATCGGGTCGGCGCCGAGCTTGCCCTCCATGCTGGTCCCGGTGAGCGTCAGGTCGGCCCACGGCGAGAACAGCACGGCGCCCGCCGGCATCGGCAGCCCCGCCTCGCGGGCCGCGAGCAGCGTGGCGACGGACAGCCCGCCGCCCGCCGAGTCGCCGGCCAGCGCGATCGCGGCCGGGCTGGTGCCCCTTTCCAGCAACTCGCGGTAGGCGGCCAGGCCGTCGTCGACCGCCGCGGGGAACCGGTGCTCGGGGGCGAGCCGGTAGTCGAGCGAGACGATCCTGGTGCGGGCGCGGCGGGCCAGTTCGCCGGCCAGGGCGGCGTGCGTACGCGGGGAGCCCACGACGTATCCGCCGCCGTGCAGGAACAGCACCACCGTGTCCCCGCCCGCGCCCTCGGGCGTGAGCTCCAGGGCGGGGCGGCCGCCGAGCGTGGTGTCGCGGACGGTGACGCCGTCGGGGGCGGGCACGTCGAAAAGCGTGGCGAAGTCCGTACGGGCCTGCTCGACGGTGTCGCCCGCCATCTTGGGGGCGTTGCGCAGCATGTCGTCCAGGTCCTGGCGCTGCTGACGGCTCATCGGTGACCTCTCATCCGGTGCGTCCTTCGGGGACGCATCGCGCAACACGCCGCATTCTGCTCGCATTCCGGCGAACGGTTCAGCGGACGAAGCGGCTGGTCACGCCGGCCGCCAGCCGGAGCGCCTCCTTGAGCGCGGCGGTGGCGTCGGTGGCCGGGCAGAGCACGTGGCGGATCGTCCGGTGGGCGTCGGCGACGATGACGACGGGCTTGAGGTGCAGCGTGTGCCCGGTGCGGAAGGTCGGCAACCCCAGGGCGGCGCACAGCGTCAGCTCGGCGTCCGACAGCACCGGGAACGCCTGCTCACCAGGCTCTTGCGTGGTGACGCCCCGCAACGCCTGCTCGCCCACCTCCCGCGTGGTGACGCCCCGCAACGCCACCCCGGCTTCGGCGAACGCGCCGGGCTGACCGCCGGCGAAGACGTCACCCGCGAGGATGACGGTGGCGCGGGCGTCGGGGGCGACGACGTCCACCTCGTCGCCGTTCGCCGCCCGGAGGAGCAGGGGATGCGGGATCGGGGTGCCGGGCAGCGCGTGGAGGCGGGCGGTCTCCGTCTCGGTGGGGGCGGTGGCCGGGGCGCCGTCGCCGAGGAGGAAGCGTTCGCCCCAGTCCTGGAGGCCGGCCAGCAGCGGGGCCAGGGCGTGACCCGCGGCGGTCAGCCGGTATTCGTAGCGGGTGGGCCGCTGCTGGTAGGGGCGCCGTTCCAGGACGCCGTGGTCGAGCAGGTGCTTGAGCCGTTCGGCCAGCACCCGGCGCGAGATGCCGAGCTCGGCGTGCAGGTCGTCGAAGCGATGGCGGCCACGGGTCACCTCGCGCACGATCAGCAGGCTCCACCACTCCCCCACCACCGCGGCGGCCTGCGCGATCGCGCAACCGGCGTCCTGCTCCCGCAGCTCTCGGGCCACCACGCTTCTCCTCGCTCGCGGGATGGCGCCCGCGTCCGGGACCAGTGTAAGTTCTCTCTTGGAACTTAGTGAGTTCCTCTTTGGAATTCGGTACGGGGAAGGCAGACATGACAGCAATCGTCCGGGTGGCGGGCAGGGAGATCCTCGACAGCCGCGGCAATCCGACCGTGGAGGTGGACGTCGTCCTGGAGGACGGCTCCCTGGGCCGCGCGGCCGTACCGTCGGGCGCGTCGACGGGCACGAACGAGGCGGTGGAGCGGCGCGACGGCGACCCGCGCCGCTTCCACGGCAAGGGCGTGCGCCAGGCGATCAAGGCCGTCACCGGCGAGATCGCCGCGGCCGTCACCGGGATGGACGCCGAGGAGCAGGCGGCCGTGGACGAGGCGATGATCACGCTCGACGGCACGCCGGGCAAGGCCAGGTTCGGGGCGAACGCGGTGCTCGGCGTCTCGCTGGCCACGGCGAAGGCCGCCGCCGCCTCGCACCGGCTGCCGCTCTACCGCTATCTCGGCCCGGACGCCGCACTGCTGCCGCTGCCGATGATGAACGTCATCAACGGCGGCGCGCACGCCGACAACCCGCTCGACTTCCAGGAGTTCATGATCGCGCCGATCGGGGCGACGACCTTCGCCGACGCCGTACGGATGGGCTCGGAGGTCTTCCACACCCTGCACGCCGCGCTCAAGAAGGCCGGCCACCACACCGGCGTCGGCGACGAGGGCGGCTTCGCCCCCGACCTGCGCACCGCGGAAGAGGCGCTCGACCTCATCGGCACCGCGATCTCCGACGCCGGCTACTCCCCCGGCACGCACATCGCCGTCATGCTCGACCCGGCCGCCTCGGAGTTCTACCGCGACGGCGCCTACCACTACGCCGGCGAGGGCGTCCGGCGCGACGTCGACGAGCACGCCGCCTACCTGGCCCGGCTCGTCGCCGCCTACCCCATCGTGTCCATCGAGGACCCCATGGCCCAGGACGACGCCGAGGGCTGGCGGCTCGTCACCGAGCGCCTGGGCGCGACCTGCCAGCTCGTCGGCGACGACGTGTTCTGCACCAACGCCGCCCTCCTGCGGGCGGGCATCGACGCCGGCGTCGCGAACTCCATCCTGGTCAAGGTCAACCAGATCGGCACCCTGACCGAGATGCTGACCACCGTACGGACCGCCGAGGAGGCCGGCTACGGCGTCGTCATGTCGCACCGCTCCGGCGAGACCGAGGACACCACGATCGCCGACCTCGCCGTCTCCACCGGTTGCGGCCAGATCAAGACCGGCTCGCTGTCGCGCTCGGAGCGGACCGCCAAGTACAACCAGCTCATCCGCATCGAGGAGGAGCTCGGCGCCGAGGCCCGCTACGCCGGCCGCTCGGCGCTCACGATCAGGTGACCTTTCGGGCGGACGCGCGCTTCCTGTAGGCGGCCACCTTGTGCCGGTTGAGGCAGGTGGCGGAGCAGAAGCGGCGCTGGCCCGCCGGGGACGCGTCGGTGTAGACGTCGACGCACCGGGAGGCGTGGCAGGTGCCCAGCCTGGCCTGCTCGTGCGTCATGAGCCAGGACAGCAGGCAGGTGGCCAGCGCGGCGGGCAGCAGGTCGGCGGCGTCGCCGGCCGTCCAGCGCAGGCCGTCGGGGGCCGCCACGGGCAGCGGGCGGACGGCGCGGAGCAGGGCGTTCAGCTCCTCCAGTGCCCGGCCGTCGCGCGCCGCGGCGAAGACGGGGAAGACGGCGTTCGCCGCCGCGACGAGGCCGCCGGTCGCGGGCAGCGCGAGCCCGGGGGGCCAGGCCAGGAGATCGTGCGCGTCGGGATACGGTGTCTCCTGCTCTCCCGCGGCCTCGCGCGGCGGGTCGGCGTACTCGTTGACGAACGCGACCACGTGTCTCACGTCGAGGACGGGAACGGCGGGCATTCCTCCAGTGTAACCCCGAAAAGCCGACCTTCAGGTTACGAAGGGCAGGCGTGCGGCTTACGCTCCTGGGCAGCTGACCAGCATGGAGGAAGGTCAGGGATGCGGCAGACCCCGGGTGGCGGTGTCGAGCTGCCTGCTCGGCGAGCCGGTACGGCACAACGGCGGCCACAGCCGCAGCCGCTACCTCACCGACGAGCTCGCACCGTTCGTGGACTGGCTGCCGCTCTGCCCCGAGATGGCGATCGGCCTCGGCGCGCCCCGCGAGGCGCTGCGCCTCGAACGCTCCCCTGACGGCCCCCGGCTGATGACCCGCCGCAGCCGCCGCGACCTCACCCCCGCCATGGCCGAGCTGGCCGCCGAGCGCACCGCGGAGCTGGCCGCCGACGGGTACGTGTTCAAGGCCAAGAGCCCGAGCTGCGGCATCCACGGCATCCCGCTCTACGCCGGCGAGAACGCGGTGACCAGGCAGCAGCGCGGCATGTTCGCCGACGCGGTGATCGAGGCGCACCCGCTGCTGCCCGTGGAGGACGACGGCCGGCTCAACGACGCCGTACGGCGGGAGGCGTTCACCGAGCGGATCTTCGCCCACGCCCGGCTGCGCGAGCTGCTGGAGAGCCCATGGAAGCCCCGCGACCTGATGGCCTTCCAGGCCAGGCACAAGATGCAGCTGCTCGCCCACACCACCGAGGGCTACCGCGAGACCGGCCGCCTGGCCGCCCAGGCGGGCACCCGGCCGAGCGATGAGGTGGCCGCCGCCTACAGCATCGCGTTCCGCACCGCGATGGCGACGCCGACGACGGTCGGGCGGCACGTCAACGTGCTGCAGCACTGCCTCGGCATGATCGGCGACGGGCTCGACCCGGTGCGCCGCGCCGACGTGGCCGAGGTCATCGCCTCCTACCAGGCGCGCCGGGTGGCGCTGAGCGTGCCGCTCGCCCTCCTGCTCCACCACGCGCGCGGCGCGGCGGCCACGTACGTGGCGGAACAGACGTACTTCCAGCCCTACCCAGAGGACCTCCGCCTGCGCAACCACGTCGTATGAGCCGCGGACGCCCCCTGAGAAGCTCTGCCCGCCTGCGAACCCACGTCGTGTGAGGCGCGGATGCGATAGAATGATCACGTCCCGAGCGCTCGTCCGCCCGGGATTTTGCTTTTCATGTCCCCTTCTCTCCGTGTCGTCCTGAGCGCGGCGCTGCCGTTGCTGCTGTCCATGAGCGCCGGCGTCGTCGCGCAACTTCTCGGCACCTCCCTACTCGGCCGTCAGGCGACCGCCGAGCTGGCCGCGTTCACGCTGGCGAGCGCCGTGCTCAGCCCGGTGACGGCCGCCGTGGCGGGCGGTCTGCGCGGGATGTCGCCGTTCGTCGCCGCCTGCCGTGACCGTCCCGCCGAGGCGCTCGCCGTCCTGAAGGACGCCCGCTGGCTCACGCTCACGCTCGGGACGGCGGGCGCCGGCGTGGTGCTGGCCGTGCCCCTCATCGCGCGGGCCGGCGGGGCGCCCGAGGCGGCGATCGCCGAGCTGGGCGCCCTGCCCGCGCTCCTCGCCGGGCAGGTGCTGCTGTCGGCGGCGGGCAGCGGCGCGGGCGGCATGCTGATCGCGCTGCGGCACAGCAGAAAGGTGCTGTGGTCCGGCCTTTCCGGTACGGCGGCGCAGGTCGTGCTGCTGCTCGCGCTCGTGCCCGCGTACGGCGTCCAGGGCACCGGCGTCGCGATGGTCACCGCCACCGCCGTCCAGGTCGTGGTCGCGAACGTGCTGCTGCTGCGGCTGCCCGAGCTGGCCGGACAGTCGTGGTGGCCGGGACGGCCGCGCGGGCGGCGGATCCTGCGCATGGCCAGGGTCGGCCTGCCCCTGTCGGCCACGCTGATCGTCAAGTTCACGGTGATGGGCGGGGTCGCGTACGCCGCCGCGCGCACCGGCGTGCACCAGGCCGCCGCGCACGCGATCCTGCTGTCCCTGGACGGACTCCTGGGGCTCGCCGCCTTCGCCGCCGCGCAGGCGGTGACGCCGGAGGTCGCGCGGGCCTCGTCCCCTCGCGAGGCCAGGCGGCTGATCCTCGCCGCCGTCACGGTCGCGGCGGGCGGGGTGGTCGCGGGCGGGGTGGTGGTGCTCGTCGCGGGTGAGGTGGTGCTGCGGTTGTTTACGCAGGACGCCGCCGTTCATGCTCTCGCTCTTGGGCTGGTGCCGCTGCTCGTGGTGTTCTCGCTGGTGAGCAACTGCGCGATCGTCACCGCGTACGGGCTGGTCGGGCTCAAGCGCTCCTCCTGGCAGCTGGCCGCGGTCGGCACCGGCTACGGCCTGCTCACGCTCGCCATGGTCCCGGCGGCCACGGCCTGGGGGCTGGCCGGGGTGTGGAGTGCCATGATCGCGACCGCCGCGCTCATCTGGGCGCTGCAGATCACCGGCTTCGTCCGGCACAGCGCCGCTCTCAAGCCCGCCGCCGCCTAGGATCGAAGATCAGCTGATGCATACGCGCCCGAGGAACTCCATGGACATCGCCACGCCCGTCACGATCGACGACGTACGCGCCGCCGCCACCCGGCTCGACGGCATCGCGCACCGCACGCCCGTGCTCACCTCCCGCATACTCGACGAGCGGGCCGGCGCCGAGGTGTTCGTCAAGTGCGAGAACCTCCAGCGCGTCGGGGCGTTCAAGTTCCGCGGCGCGTACAACGCCATCGCGCTGCTCTCCCCCGAGCAGCGGGCGCGGGGCGTCGCCGCCTACTCCTCGGGCAACCACGCCCAGGCCGTCGCGCTGGCCGCGCGCGAGCTCGGCACCTCGGCCGTCATCCTCATGCCCGAGGACGCGCCCCGCTCCAAGCGCGCGGCCACCGCCGGTTACGGGGCCGAGGTCGTCACATACGACCGCTACAGCGAAGACCGCACCGCGCTCGCCCGCGCGCTGGCCGACGAGCGCGGCCTGGCCCTCATCCCTCCCTACGATCATCCCGACGTCATCGCCGGTCAGGGCACCGCCGCCCTTGAGCTGCTGGCCGAGACCGGCGAGCTGGACGCCCTGCTCGTGCCCGTCGGCGGGGGCGGGCTGCTGGCCGGCACCGCGATCGCCGCCACTGCAGTGCAACCCGCCATCCGGGTCATCGGCGTCGAGCCGGAGAGCGGCGACGACACCAAGCGCTCGCTGGAGGCCGGGGAGCGCGTCACCATCCCCGTGCCCAGGACGATCGCCGACGGGCAGGCGCTGCCCACGCCGGGCGAGCTGACGTTCGCGATCAACCGGCGGCTGGCCGACGGGGTCGTCCTGGTGAGCGACGCGGAGATCGTGGAGGCGATGCGGTTCGCGTTCGAGTACCTGAAGGTCGTCATCGAGCCCAGCGGTGCCACCCCGCTCGCCGCCCTGCTCTCCGGCCGCCTGGACGCCGCACCTCGCCGCGTGGGCCTCATCGCCTCAGGCGGCAACGTCGACACCCGACGCTTCACCGACCTGCTCAGCGCGAGCTAGCGTCGGTCACCTCAGCAGCTTGGCCAGCAGCTCACCGAACTCGCCGGGGTGCGTGCTGAGCCCGGTGTGCCCACCGGGAAAGTGCACCAGCTCCGTGCCGAACCGCTCCGCCATGACCGCCGCCGGCCGGTAGGGCACCTCCCCCCGCGACTCGGCACCACCCGCAAGCACCAGCCGCTCGGACAGGGCCTGAAGCCGGTCGAGGTCGGGCACATAGCCCATGAAACTCGGCACGATCCGCCCGAGAAAGTACGGCATATCCCCCATCGTCCGCTCCACCCTCGCAGCGGCCTCCGCCGGCAACCCACTCGTCTCCACCGGTGCGGCGGAGGGAGCGGAAGGGGCGGGACGGCCGACCTCGGCACCGGCAGCGGGCGCCGACGCAGGTGAGGCGGAGGGTCCGGCCTGGACACCCGGGGCAGACGCCGGCGCAGATGAGGCGGAGTGGTCGGCCCGGAGACCCGGAGCAGACGCCGACGCAGGCGAGGCAGAGCCCGCCCGTGAATCGGCGGCTGGTGTCGGTGTGGGTGTGGTGCGGCTCGCGTTGGGGTCGGCGGGTGGCTCGGGTGAAGTGGGCTCCGCTTGGAGGCCGGCGGCGAAGATGGCTGCTGCGGGCATCAGGCCCTCCCTTTGCAGGGTGTCCTGGACCCTGATGAGGAGGGCTCGGTGTTCGGGGGCGTCTGGGAGGACCTCCACCAGCGGGGGTTCGTGGGCCACCACCTTTTGCACGCGGTCGGGGTGGGTGGTGAGCAGGTGGAGGGCGGTGATCGCGCCGGAGCTGCAGCCTGCCACGCGGGCGGGGGTGTCCGGGGAGAGCAGGTCCAGGAGCCGGTATGCGTCCTCGGCGTGCTGCTCGACTCGCTGGGGCGCGTCGGGGTCGTCGAGCGGGCTGCGGGTCAGGCCGCGCGGGTCGTAGGAGGCGACCGTGTATTCGGTGGCGAGCCGGTCGGCGACGGCATCGAAGGAGGCGGCGCCGCCCGTCCCGCCGGGGATCAGCAACACGAGCGGCCCGCTGCCGCGCACCTCGTAGTGCAGGGTGGCGCCGTCCACGCGCAACCGCCCCGTCGTCGGGGCGAGGCCGTTCACGGGCAGCCGGCCGGTCGTCGGCGTGGCGCCGTCCACGGGCAGCCGGCCCGTCGTCGGCGTGGTGCTGTCTGCGCGGTGTTGTGATGTGGGCGGGTTCGCGCCTTTTATCTGCGGGCGGTTGGTAGGTGGGGTGGTCATGTGGGGGTTTCCTCCGTGCGGGTTGGCCAGTGTTCGAGGGCGTTGTGCAGGGCCTCGATGCAGCGGGGCCATGAGTCGGTGGCTGGGCGGGCGTGGGCGAAGCCGCCGGCGGCCTCGATGCTGACGAAGCCGTGCAGGGCGCTGCGGATCAGGCGGACGGCGTCGGTCAGGTCCGGCTCCTCCAGCCGGTACGCCCGCAGCATGCTGTACGTCAGCTCGACCGCCCGCCGCGGCCCCGCCGCCTTGGCGGCCAGTTCGGGGTCGATGGGGATCGGGACCTGGGTCGCGGTGTAGCGGCCCGGATGGTCGTGGGCGTAGGACCGCCAGGCGTCGGCGTACGCGACGAGCGCGTCCTTCCCGGCCCGCCCGGCGGTGGCCTCGGCGATGCGGATGGTCTTCTCGTCCGCGCCCAGCAGCGCGATCCGCCCGCGCAGGTCCTCCAGGTTGCGTACGTGCGCGTAGAGGCTGGCGTCCTTGACGCCGAGCCGGCGCGCCACCGCCGACATGGTGACGTGGTCGAGCCCGACCTCGTCGGCCAGTTCCGCGGCGGTGAAAGTCACGCGTTCCACGGTCAGCCCGGCACGCGCCATGGGTCACCGACCTTTCCTAGGCAATAAACTTACTGCACTAGGTTATACCTAAAGATCCTAGGAAGGGGTAACCAGCGCCTCCATGGCCTCGCGTTCGATGCGGGACAGGTCGCGCAGGAGTGCCCCTGCCTGGGCGAGGTGGCCGGGGTCACCGCTCTCCCCCGCCTTGGCGATCAGCGCGGACACGTCGGTCCACAGGCCGGCGGCCTCACCGTACAGCCGGTGACCGGTACGCAGCTCCGCACCCCCCACCAGCTCGGCGCACGCGGCGAGGAAGTCCCGGTAGAGCGCGCGGAACAGGCCGCCGCCAGTGCCGCCCTGCTCCATGAGGAGTGCCGCCTGCGGCAGGTCGCGGCGCGGGTCCTCGGCGCGGTCCCACCAGGTGGGCACCTTCGCGGCGGCCTTGGCGATGCCACGGTGGCCGAGGTTCGCGATGGGCGCGGCGAGGAAGGCGGCGGCGCAGTCCCTGACGGCGGGAACCAGGTGCTCCTGCCAGCGGACGGGGTGCGCGGGCAGGGCGAGGGTGAAGGAGCGGTTCCTGGCGGTCATGGGGCCGCGCTCCGCGCGGGCCAGGGCGAGGCCGGCGAGCCCGGTACGCACGTCGCCGCCCTGCTGCGCGGTGTCCACCAGGTAGGCGTCGTGGTCGTCGTAGCCGTACATGGCGACGACGTGCCCGCCGAAGTGCACCTTCGAGCGGAAGTAGTCGAGGTGGTAGCAGTCGAGCTGCAGGCCGACGGGACGGCCCGCGTCAAGGGGCGTGGCCACGTTCGCCCAGGCCCGGCGCGTTGAGGAGGTCTCCTGGACGGTCAGCGTCAGGTCCAGCCTGGCGGCCAGGTTCCTGGTCAGCTCGAACGGCTTGACCCGGCCGCCGACGAACGGCACCGGCATCGCCTTGCCGTCCCAGTAGACGAACGACAGACCGGCGCCGAGCCCGAACAGCAGCGGCTCCGGCAGGTCGAGCCCTTCGTGGCGGAGCAGCACCCCGAGCGCGGTGGTCTCGCAGTGGTGCAGGCCGCGGGGCTCGACGCCGGTCACGATGGTCATCCTCGACATCTCCTCAGAGCGTGGTGGGGCTGAGGAGTAGCATGAGGTCTCCCCCGGGGGGAGAGTCCACCCGTCCCGAGCGGCAGGAGCCCCATGGACGAGACGTACGACGCGTTCATCGCCCACCCCGTGGCCGAGAGGCGGCGGCTCTATCAGGACCTGTCCGGGCAGGAGCGCAGCGATCTCTGGCTTGAGCAGCTGCTCCGCTTCCGCGCCGACAATCCCGAGCTGACGGCGGAGCAGCGCGGCGTGCTGGACGAGGCCGAGGCACTGATCCGTGACGCTTCGACGTTCGAGCCGGGCAGCCCGCCCACCCCCGGCCTCGAGCGGGTCGGCGAGGCGGCGATCGCCGCCTTCGGCAAGGACACCGCCCTCCTGCTGCTGGCCAGTCTCGGGCCGCCCGACGGCGACACCTGCTCCATCGCCTGACCAGGCTCAGGCGCGCCGCGGATCGGGCCTCGGCAGCAGGCAGCCCGGCCGGTCGAGGTCGAGCCGGTTGCCGGTGGTGAGGCAGGTGGTCAGCCAGTACGTCTGCGTGCCGTACGCGATCGACTTGTGCTTGGTGATGACGCCGTCGCGGTCCATCTCGCACGGGTTGTCCTGGGTGCAGGCGCCGCCGTCGCGGTTGCTGGTGTTGTTGATGCCGACGACCTGGCCGCTCCTGACGTCCACGACCGGGGAGCCGGAGCTGCCCGGCCCGGTCTGGCACGTCTTGGTGTAGCGCAGCACGTCCTCGGTGACGTAGCCCGACTCCAGCACCCGGTAGGCGAGCCGGTCGATCGCGCAGGTGAAGACCTTCTTCAGGCCGCCGGAGAGCACCTTGATCCGGGTGCCCGGCGCGGGGCGGGCGGCCGCGAGGGTGAGCGGGCGGACCTGATGGTCGCGCTCCAGCCGCCGGTACGTGGTGCCGAGCCGGTAGAGGGCGACGTCGGTGCCGGTCATCGTGACGTACGCGGCCCTTTCCGCATGCACGGCGGCGGCCGGTCGCCCGGCGTCGTCGAGCAGCCGGATCAGGCGGTGGGATGGCCGGTCCACCAGCACTTCGCCGGGCACCGGCCAGGCGCCTTCGTAACAGTGACCGTTCGTCAGGACGAGTGCGGGGTCGTCGGGGGTGCTGGCCGGGGTGCGTACGAGGGCGCCCGAGCAGCCGTTCACCTCCGCGGTGCCGGCCAGGCCCGACACCGGCGAGAGGAGGGCGGCGAGGAGCATGAGGATGCGCATCTGGGGGTCCGTTCTATGAGAGAGGTCACTGCATGCCGGGGCAGGTGCCCGTGGCGGTGCGGCCGGTGCGGAAGAACGCGACGGCCTTGTCCGCGCACGGCAGCTTGGCCAGCGAGGCGTGCGCGTCGTCCTGGACGGTGAGCAGGGCGCCGCCGGCCGCCTTGACCGTGTCGACGGCCCACGCGTACGGCGTGGTGGCCTCGTCGACGTGGCCCGACACCTGCAGCGGGCTCGCGCCCCTGACCGGCCGCCACGGCTGCGCGGGCCACGGCCAGCCGGCGCACCAGCTGCCGAACTGGATGCCGCCCCCGGTCGCCGGGTACGTGCGCCGCCTGGCCTCGGCGTCGGCCCACAGCCGGCCGAAGTCGCGCCCGCCGGTGCCCTCGTTGCAGAAGACCCCGTTGTACTGGGTGGAGTTCAGGCCGAGCGGCGCGTCATCGAAGCCGTACACCGGGGCGGTGCCGGAGCTCGGGCGCGCCGAGCGGGGGACTCCGCCGTCGCGCGCGGTCGCCAGATCTCTGGCGGCGGTGGCCCAGCCGGTCGCGTCGAGGCCGAGCAGGCTCCTGACCCACTCGCCGTCCAGCCTGGCGCCCTTGCCCGCCGGGCGCGGCTTCCTGGTGAGCTTGTCGCGCAGGGCGAAGACGGCTTCGCGGGCCTGCTGCGGGGTGGCGCCGAAGTGGTACTCGGGGTCGTGTCCGGCCAGCCAGGTGACGAAGCCGTCGAAGTTGCGCTCGGCGACCGCGTTCACGGCGGCGTCCATCGCGGCGAGGTCCATGACCGGCGGCATCACCGAGTCCAGCCACATCCGCTCGACGCGGGTGTCGAACAGCGAGCGGTAGTTGAGCCCGACCGCGGTGCCGTACGAGACGCCGTAGAAGCTGATCTTCGTTTCGCCGAGCGCCGCCCTGATCGTGTCGACGTCCCGGGCGATGTTCCTGGTGGTGAGCTGCCTGGCGAAGGCCGGGTCCAGGGCGGTGCACCGCTTGTTGGCGGCTGCCATGTGGTCGAAGAGCGCCTTCGCCTGCGCCTTGGCCGACGCGCCCGCCGGTGGCTCGAACGCGCCCTCGTCGCAGTCGATCCTGTCGCTGTAGCCGACGCCGCGCGGGTCGAACCCGATCAGGTCGTGGTCGGTGGCCAGCGGGGCGAGGCCGTTGGCGGCGTAGCTCGACGGGGCGGTGATGTTGGAGATGCCGGGGCCGCCGGGGCTGATGACGAGCACGCCCCGCCGCTTCGCGGGGTCTGCGGCCTTCAGCCGGCTCACCGCGATCTTGATCTTCCGCCCGTCCGGCTTCGCGTAGTCCATCGGAACGGTCACCAGCGCACATTCCGACTTGGTGTCCTCCGGCGCCGGCCAGTCCTTGGCCGTCGTGGCACACGGCCGCCAGGTGAGCGCCTCCGCGCCTTGCCCAGGAGCGGCGTTCAGGCCGGCCGGCGGCGAGCCGGCGTGAACGCCGGGAGCGGTGCCGGCGGACGCGGCGGCCGCCGGTGGGGCGGTGAGGCAGGCGACCGCCGCCCCCGCCAGCGCGGCCTGGGCGAGGTTTCTGGTGCTGGGCATCGTCGTGTCTTTCCGTGGTGCCGCCCGCGCGCCGCCCGGCACGCGGGGCACGCCGTACGGCGCACTCGGGACATCCTGGGCGACCTGCCCATCCATCGTGTATCGGTCACCGCGCGGGCTCGTATCAATGCCAGACATTTATCTGCGCAAGCAACAACAGGGAATAGTTGTCTGCGCAACCATGTTGTTCGGCGACGTACACGGCCGGTGGCGACCGCCGCCGGCCGGGAAGGAGAGACACTCATGTCCACCGTTTTCGTGGCAGGCGCGACCGGCACGCTCGGCCGCCTCGTCATCGGCGGCCTCCAGCGGCGCGGCGCCAGGGTCCGCGCCCTCGTCAGGCCGGGCAACACCGAGGGCCGCAGGGCGCTCGGCCAGGACGTCGAGGTCGTCGAAGGCGACATCCGCGACCCCGCCGACCGGCTCGCCCGCGCGCTGGAGGGCTCCGACGTGATCGTCTCCGCCGTCCAGGGCGGCGCCGACGTCATCATCGACGGCCAGGCCAACCTCCTGAGCGCGGCCGAGCGGGCCGGGGTCCCCCGGCTGATCCCGTCCGACTTCTCACTGGCCATCGACCGGCTCGATCACGGCGACAACGACTTCGCCGACCTGCGCAGGAAGGCCGCCGAGTCGTTCGCGGGCAGCCCCGTGGCGACCACGTCGGTGCTCTGCGGCGCCTTTCTGGAGGTGCTCAACCAGCCCTTCTACAACTGGGTGGACTGGCGGTCCGGCACCTTCAGCTACTGGGGCGACGGCGACCAGCCGATCGACTTCTCCACCATGACCGACACCGCCGAATGGACGGCCGAGGCGGCGCTCGACCCGGCCGCCGCCGGCCGCACGGTGCGGGTCGCGGGAGACGTGCTGACACTGAAGGAGCTGCACCAGGCGATGGAGCGCGGCTCGGGCCGGCGACTCCAGGCCCGCAGGCTCGGCGGGGTCGGCGAGCTGAAGGCCGAGATCGACCGCCTCCAGGCCGGCGGGGCCGACCCGTTCGCATGGCTGCTGCTGCAGTACACGTGGGCCATGGTGAGCGGGAAGGGCAAGCTCGACCCGCTCGACAACCACCGCTACCCCGGCGTCCGCCCGACCGGCGCAAAGGAGTTCTTCCGCCAGGCCATGAGCCCCTCGGCCTAGGCTTGCGCACGACCGGTGCCCGGCGAGAGAGTGACGTTGTGGATCGTACGGACATCTCCCGGATGAGAGCTGAGCGAGCGGTCCATCGCGCCCTCCGGCACAAGCGGCGGGTGAACAGGGCGCTGCGCCGGGCGTCGGTCGTGGCGGCCGCGATCGTGATCACCTTCATGGCGGTGCTCGCGATCGTCGTGACGGCCTTCGGCCTCCAGCACTGGTGGTGACGGGCGAGGCTCTTCCTGTGAAGCCGATCGGCGATCATGTACGGTGAGGCCCAGCCGTATCCCCCCTAACGGCCTGGAGTAAAGCAGTGCCGCACATGTCCCGCCGTCAGGTGCTCTCCCTCGTCCCCGCCGCCGGTCTGCTGGCCGTCGCCACCCCGGCCCGCGCCGCCACAGCAGGCCGAGCCGCTGTGTCAGAAGCCGTGTCAGGAGCCGTACAGGCCGTCGATCACGGACGCCTGCTCGCCAACACCGTCGCCATCCTCGCCGGCACCCCCGAGGTCAACGCCCGGCCGGAGGTGGCGGGCAAGCTCACCGCCATCGTCAACGCCGCCAGGCAGCGGCTGACCGCCATGGACCAGGCGGGCGACGGCGAGCTGTTCGCCGGTCTGGCGCTCGGCACCGACGACGTCAACCTCCGCCTGGCCTACCAGTACCTGTACGAGATCGCGCTGGCCACCCGCACCCCCGGCAGCGCGCTGGAGGGCGACGCCACCGCCGCGCGGCGCGCCGCCGACGGCCTGGCCTGGCTGCACGAGCGGTACTTCGGCGACCAGTCGGCCGGCTACTACGGCAACTGGCACAACTGGGAGATCGCCATCCCCACCCACGTCAGCAGGACCCTCGCCCTGCTGCCCGACGAACTGCGCGGCGACCTGACCCCGCCCTACCTCGCCTCGTTGGACGCCTACCTGCGCAACGGCAAGGACGGCGACGTCGATCTCGACTCCCGCTTCCACACCGGCGCGAACCTGGCCGACATCACCGCCAACCGCATCCTGCAGGGCGCGCTCACCGGCGACGACGCCCGGGTCGCCAAGGCGATCGCCGACCAGTCGACGGTCTTCGCCACGATCGACCCGTACAACCTGCGGCACGGCAACACCGACGGTTACTACGCCGACGGCTCCTTCATCCAGCACCACTCGGTCGCCTACACCGGCTCGTACGGCCGCGCCCTGCTGACCCGCGTGGTCCAGACGCTCAACATGCTCCAGGGCGCCACGACCGGGTTCGCCGACCTGCCGGCCGTGGTGTACCGGTGGATCAGCGACGGCTTCGCCCCGCTGATCTTCGAGGGCTGGATGATGGAGATCGTCAAGGGGCGCGCGGTCTCGCGTACCACCAGCGGCTACACCGACCTCAACGTGATCGTGGAGGCCATCGCCGACCTGGCCGAGCACGTCGACGACCCGCTGCCGCTGAAGAAGTACCTGCGGTTCCTGCCGGCCGCCGACACCACGGCGTTCGTCTCGCCGGGCGGCATCGCCCGCTACGCCGCCGTCCGCGCCGACGCCTCCGTCCCCGCCGCCGACCTCAACCCGGCCGCGCGGTCGGTGGCGTTCAACGCGATGGACCGCACCGTGCACCGCCGTCCCGGCTACGCGTTCGCGCTGGCGCGCAGCTCGGAGCGGATCAGCAAGTACGAGTACATGAGCGGCGAGAACCTCGTGCCCTGGTTCCAGGGCGACGGCGCCTACTACCTCTACCTGTCGGGCGAGGACCAGCGGGAGGTGTACGGGGTCGACTACTACACGACCGTGTCGCCGTACCGGCTGGCCGGGGTCACCGCGCCGGTGGAGGAGCGGCGGACGATCCCCGAGCTGTACGGGCGCCTGTGGTACGAGAACCCCGGCCACCCGCTGAACTTCACGTCCTCGTCGGAGTCACAGAACACCTACGTGTACTTCCCGCGCGGCGAGAACGCCTTCTCCGGCGGGGCCACGCTCGGCGCGTACGGCGTGGCGGGCATGGTGCAGTCCGACGACGTGGCCTACACCGCCAAGCAGGAGGGCCTGCTGCCCGGCGACTTCGTGGCCTACCGCAACGCCCGCGCCACCAAGTCGTGGTTCATGTTCGACGACGAGATCGTGGTGCTGGCGGCCGGCATCTCAGGGCAGGGCGGGCGCGACGTGGTGACCACCGTCGACAGCCGCATCGCCGCGCCCGATGACGCGGTGGCGCTCACCGGCGAGCGCTGGGACGGGCGCGCCTGGCAGGCCGGCGGCGCGGCCACGCCCCTGCGGTGGCTGCGGTACGCCAACGGCACCCGGGGCACCTCCGTCGGTTACGCCTTCCTCGCCAGGCGGCCGGTCACGGCGGGGCTGGAGACGGTCACCCGCAGCCGCAGGGTCGTCAGGACCGGCAACCCCGACACGGCCGTCACCAAGAACGTGTTCACCGCCACCGTCGCGGGCGACGACGCACTGGCGTACGCGCTGGTCCCCCACGCCACCGAGGCCGCGCTGCGCCGCTACGCCCGCGGCCCGGTGAGCGTCGTGGCCAACACCCGCGACGTGCAGGCCGTCCGGCACGACGGGCTCGGCATCACCGCCTGCACCGTCTTCGCGAAGGGGCCGCGCCTGGCCGGCCGCCTGCTCGTGGACGGCCCGGCCGCGCTCATCGTGCGGCAGTCGGGCAAGCGCACCGAGGTCGCCCTGTCCGACCCGACGATGCAGCGCGACCACGTCTCGGTGCTCGTGCCCGGCCGGCCGCTGCGGGTGTCGGAGGCCGGCGAGGGCGTCACCGTACGGCGCGTGCCGGGCGGCACCCTCGTCCGGGCGACGACCCGGCACGCCTACGGCCGGACGTTCACCGCCGTCCTTCACTGAGTGCGGTTCAGGAAGGCCGCCACGAGCGGGGCGATCTCCGCGACGTGGGTCTCCAGCGCGAAGTGCCCGGTGTCGAACAGGTGCAGCTCGGCATCGGGCAGGTCGCGCAGGTACGCGCGGGCGCCCGCCTCGGTGAAGAACGGGTCGTGCTCGCCCCACACGATGAGCGCGGGCGGGGTGTGCTTGCGCAGCCATGCCTGCCAGCGGTCGTAGCTCTCGACGTTGGTGTGGTAGTCGAACAGCAGCGCCGCCTGGGCGTCCTTGTGGCCCGGCCGCTCCAGGAAGTGGTGGTCGAGCGTCCAGCCGTCCGGGGCCACCAGGGCCTGGTCGGGGACGCCGGTGACGTACTGGGCGCGGACGGCGTCCAGGGTCAGCTCGGCGCGCACGCGCTGCTCGGCGCCCGGCATGTCCGGGCGCTGTGAGAGCAGCTCGATCGCGGCGTCCGACAGGCCGTCCGCGTAGGCGTTGCCGTTCTGGACGATCAGGCCGGCGATCCACTCGGGGTTGCGCTCGGCGACGCGGAAGCCGACCGGGGCGCCGAAGTCGAAGACGTACAGGGCGAAGCGGGTCAGGCCGAGCGCGCGGACGAAGCCCTCGGTGAGGTCGGCGAGCCGGTCGAAGGTGTACGTGTAGCCGGCCGGGGCCTCGGTGTGGCCGGAGCCCGGGTGGTCGGGGGCGATGAGCCGGTAGCGGGAGGCGAGCCGGTCGAACAGGCCGCGGTACTGGTGGGAGGCCGACGGGAAGCCGTGCAACAGCAGCAGGACGGGTGCGTCGGCGCGGTCCGGCAGGGACTCGCGGTAGAAGACGCGGACTCCGTCGACGTCGACGTGGCGGTGCGCGGTGCGGGCTGGTGCGGTCATCTCTAATGCCTTCCTTCGTTGCTGATGCATTAGATACAACCTGGCGCTTCCCTAATGTGTCAAACCCGTCGCATAGCATTAGGGGCATGAGTGATCCCGGTCCCCTGGTCGGCGAGCCCCTCGCGCTCGACCTCGTCAACACCCGCAACGCCGACGGCGACCACCTGGCCACGCCGCAGGCGCTGCGCAGGTGGCTGGACCTGGAGGCCGCCCGGTTCCCCGTCGTCCAGGACCTCGCGGTCTCCGACGCCTGCCTCGCCGCCGTCCGCGAGGTGCGCGAGCACACGGCTCGGGCGCTGGAGTGCGTACGGCGGGGCGAACAGCCGCCCCAGGAAGCCCTCGACGCGCTCAACCGCGCCCAGCGCGCCGCGCCCGCCATCACCGAGCTGGCCTGGGACGGCGGCGCGGTGATGGCCGCCCGGCGGCGCGCCGGATCGGCGGCGGACCGGCTGGCGGCCTGGCTCGCCGAGGCGGCGGCCGAACTGCTGACCGACCCGGCGGTGACCACCGTCCGCGCGTGCGAGGCGGACGACTGCGTGACACTGTTCCTGCCCGCGCACCCCCGCCGGCGCTGGTGCGCCGCCGCCCGCTGCGGCAACCGGATGCGCGTCGCCCGCCATTACCAGCGCGTCAGATCCGCCGGGGGACGCATCGACGAGAAGTGAGAGAGCGCTCTCTTGACAGGAGCACTCAAGTTGCCGGAAGGTTTCCGTAAACTCACCCCCGTGGATCCGATGAGGTAACCACATGGCACGCACCCCCCGTTCCAGAATGCTCCTCGCCATCGGTACCGCCCTCGCCGCGATCGCCGCTCTGGTCGCTCCCATGACCGGCACCGCGAGCGCCGCACCCGCCCCAGGCCCGCTCGTCTGGTCCGACGAGTTCGACGGCCCCGCCGGCAGCGCCGTCGACTCCTCGAAGTGGCGCTTCGACATCGGCGGTGGCGGCTGGGGCAACAACGAGCACCAGTACTACACCGACAGCACCCGTAACGCCGCCAAGGACGGCAACGGCAACCTGGTGATCACCGCCCGCCGCGAGAACCCGGCCAACTACCAGTGCCACTACGGCACCTGCCAGTACACCTCCGCCCGCCTGCTCACCGCCGCCACCTTCACCCGCACGTACGGGCGGTTCGAGGCGCGCATGAAGCTGCCGCGCGGGCAGGGCATCTGGCCGGCCTTCTGGATGCTCGGCGGCACGTCGGGCTGGCCCGACAACGGCGAGATCGACATCATGGAGAACATCGGCCGCGAGCCGAACACCGTCCACGGCACCATCCACGGCCCCGGCTACAGCGGGGGCGGCGGCATCGGGGCCGGCTACACGATCGGCGCCCCGTTCGCCGACGCCTTCCACACCTTCGCCGTCGACTGGTCGCCGAACCTCATCGTCTGGTACGTGGACGGCGTCGAATACCAGCGCCGCACCCCCGCCGACCTGGGCGGCAACCGCTGGGTCTTCGACCACCCGTTCTTCATGATCATGAACGTGGCGGTCGGCGGCAACTGGCCCGGCTACCCCGACGGCAGCACCACGTTCCCGCAGACCCTGACCGTGGACTACGTCCGCGTCTACGCCCCGCCGGCCACAGGCGGCGGCGGCCAGATCACCGGCATCGGCGGCAAGTGCGTCGACGTGGCCGGCGCCGCCACCGCCAACGGCACCCCTGTCCAGCTCTGGGACTGCAACGGCACCGGCGCCCAGAGCTGGAGCTGGAACAGCGACGGCTCGGTCCGCGCGCTCGGCAAGTGCATGGACGTGACCGCCGGCTCCACCGCGAACGGCGCGAAGGTGCAGCTCTACGACTGCAACGGCACCGGCGCGCAACGCTGGACCTACAACTCCGGCACCGGCCAGATCGTCAACCCGCAGTCGGGCAGGTGCCTCGACGCCACCGACGTCAGCTCCGCGAACGGCACCCGCCTGCAGATCTGGGACTGCTCCGGCGGCACCAACCAACGCTGGACCCGCACCTGACCCTTCACCCTGACCTCTCACGCTGACCTCTCACCCTGACCCGCGGGAGCCCGCACGCGTACCCCCGTGCGGGCTCCCGCATCGACCAGCCGCCGCACGCCCACGCGCCCGCCGTTCCGGCGGGCGCTTCCCCGCTCCGACCGGGCAGCAGGGACTGCGCGTCGATCGCCCGCGCGACCCTCTCCCGCCGAGCCGCCGCCTGTCATTCCTTCCGCCCGCCGAAACACCCTTCCGGCGGGCGTTGGTCCTCACCCGCCGCAACCAATTCCCTTTCGTGTTGTGGGAGAGCGCGTTCTCCGTCGAGAAATCCGCCGTGCGGAAAAGGCGTTCGTGCGGGACCGGGCCGGGCCGGGGGCGGATGATCAGGTCATACGATGGGGAGGTGGCTCCGACTTCCCCGCGCGCGTCCCGTGACGCGGCCGTACCCAGCATCAGGGACGTCGCCGCAGCGGCGGGAGTGTCGTACCAGACGGTCTCGCGGGTGCTCAACGACTCGCCCAGGGTGCGTCCCGAGACCCGCGCCACCGTCCTCGCCGCCATCGAGCAACTCGGCTTCCGTCCCAGCCGCACGGCCCGCGCGCTGAGCCTCGGCCGGGCGCGCGGCATCACCGTGGTCACCTCCGACACCGTCCTCTACGGCTACGCCGCCACCCTCCAGGGCATCGAGGAGGCGGCCCGCGCGGCCGGGATGTCCGTGAGCGTGCGGGTCGTGGAGTCGGCGGAGCCGGCCGAGGTGCGGCAGGCCGTCGAATACGTCAGCGACGCCAGCGCCGGCGCCGTGGTGGTGATCGCCTTCGACACGACCGGCGTCGCGGTGCTGGAAGCGCTGCCGGCCCACGTACCGGCGGTGGCGGTGGCCGAGCCGGCCGCGCCCGACCGTGGCAGGGTCGCGATCGCGCTGGACGAGCGGGGCGCCGCGGCCGACGCCACCCGGCACCTGCTCGACCTGGGCCACCGCACGGTGCACCACGTGGCGATCCCGTCCGAGGGCGGTCAGGGCGGCCGCCTGGCCGGCTGGCGCGACGCGCTGCACGCGGCCGGGGCCGCCGTCCCCGAGGTGCTGGGCTGCGGGTGGGACATCGCCTCCGCGTACGCGGCCGGGCGCGAACTCGCCGCCGACCCGCAGGTCACGGCCATCCTGTGCGGCAACGACGACATCGCGCAGGGGGTGCGGCGGGCACTGTACGACGCGGGCAAGGACGTGCCGGGCCACGTCAGCATCGTCGGTTTCGACGACATCCCCGGCGCCGCCTACTGGACACCCGCGCTGACCACCGTACGCATGGACTTCCCAGGGCTCGGCCGCGCCTGCTTCGACGCCGCCATGGCCGAGCTCTCCGGCCACCCCCAGCCGGCCCCTCGCCTGGTCCCCCCGGCCCTGATGATCCGCGAATCCACCGCCCCGCCCCCGCCCGCCTGACGCGGCCGCACCCAAAACACGCCCGCCCCTGCCACCTGACGCGGGCTCACTCCGAACACTCCCCGCTCCCGGTCCTCCGCCGCGCGCCCGCTTGGAACACACCGCGCCCAACCGCCTGACACGGGCTCGCTCGAAACACGCATGTAACGATCCGGCAAAGGAGGCTTTCGCCGGAGGCGTGTGACCGTTCACACTGGCGAGCATGTGACCGGTCACATCATGGCCGGATCCGTGGGATTGCCGGAAAGAGAGAGCTTGCATGCCTGCTGATGTCGTGGAGACCCTGCGCTGGGGCCATTCGGGGCTCGCGCTCGCGCTGGAGATCCGTCCGGATCGCCCGGTGACGCTGCGCGAGCTGTCGCCCGGCCAGGCGGCGGCGCCCACGCGGACGTCCCAGCCCGTCGTGGAGGTGCTGGTGCCGGGCGAGGGCCGGGCGCGCGCCTCGCAGCGGCTGTCGGAGACGGCGGTGGGCCTCAGGCTGCGGTACGCGGGCGCGGACCGCTCGTCGGAAGACGGCCGGCACGAGCTGCGGGTACGGCTGCGGGACGAGGCCTCGGAGCTGGGCGCCGAACTGCTGCTGGAGTCGTACGAGGGCGTGCCCGCGCTGCGGGCGTCGGTCCGGGTGACGAACCTGGGCACGGCCCCGGTGCCGCTGCTGGCGGTGACCTCGTTCGCGGCCGGCTTCCACGGCGGCCCGGCGAGCGACCTCGACGTCCTGTACGCCGACAGCGCCTGGCTGGGCGAGAGCCGATGGATCCGGCGCCCGCTCGCCGACCATCTGCCCGACCTGGGCCTGGAGGGGCACGGCCACGGCCGGGGCGCGTTCGCGCCGACCAGTTCCGGCACGTGGTCGAGCGGCCGGTACGTCCCGATGGGCGGCCTGTCCGAGCGCGACTCCGGACGTACGTGGCTGTGGCAGATCGAGCACAACGGCCCCTGGCGCTGGGAGGTCGGCGACCGGCTGGACGGCGTCTACGCCGCCCTGTCGGGCCCCACCGACCTCGACCACCAGTGGAACCACCCGCTCGCGCCCGGCGAGTCGTTCACCACGGTGCCGGTCTCGGTGGCGGTGTCGGCGGACGGCCTGACGGGCGCGGCGGCGGCGCTGACCGCGCACCGGCGCGCGTCGCGGCGTCCGCATCCGGACCGGGAGCGGCTGCCGGTCGTGTTCAACGACTACATGAACACGCTGATGGGCGACCCGACGACGGACAAGCTGCTGCCGCTCGTGGACGCCGCCGCCGCGGCGGGCGCCGAGGTGTTCTGCGTGGACGCCGGCTGGTACGACGACGGCGGCGACTGGTGGGACAGCGTCGGCGAGTGGCGTCCGTCGAGCACCCGGTTCCCCGGCGGCATCGAGGAGGTGCTGGCCCGCATCGCGGAGCGCGGCATGACGGCCGGGTTGTGGCTGGAGCCCGAGGTGATCGGGGTGCGCAGCCCGATGGCCGGGAAGCTGCCGGACGAGGCGTTCCTGCGGCGCGGCGGCGTACGGGTGGCCGAGCACGGCCGCTACCACCTCGACCTGCGCCATCCCGCCGCCGTCGCGCACCTGGACCAGGTGGTGGACCGGCTGGTCACGGAGCTGGGAGTGGGCTACTTCAAGCTCGACTACAACATCAACCCGGGCGCGGGCACCGACGTGGACGCGTCCAGCGCGGGCGCCGGGCTGCTCGCGCACAACCGGGCCCACCTGGCCTGGCTGGAGTCGGTCCTCGACCGCCATCCGCACCTGGTGCTGGAGAACTGCGCGTCCGGCGCGATGCGGATGGACTACGCGATGCTCTCGCGCCTGCAGCTGCAGTCGACCAGCGACCAGCAGGACTTCCTGCGTTACCCGCCGATCGCGGCCGCCGCTCCCCTGTCGGTGCTGCCCGAGCAGGCGGCCAACTGGGCGTACCCGCAGCCGGACATGACCGAGGAGGAGGTGGTGTTCGCGATGTGCACCGGGATTCTCGGCCGCCTCTACTTGTCGGGCAACCTGCACCTCATGGACGAGCGCCGGCTCGCCCTGGTCAGGGAGGGCGTGGCGGTGCACGGCCGGCTGCGCCCGGTGCTGCCGCGCGCCACCGCGTGCTGGCCGCTCGGCCTGCCCGGCTGGGACGACCCCTGGCTCGCCTTCGGCCTCCGCGACACCGCCCATGCCGGCAACGCCCGCTCGACCGACGCCGCCTCAAGCAAAGCCGCCGAAGCCGACGGCGCCGCTCTTGACGATCTTTATGTGACCGTCTGGCGGCGGCCAGGCGAGCCGGACAGTGCGGTGCTCTCCCTCCCCCACCTGCGCGGCCGCGACCTGGACAGCACGATCGCCTACCCGGAGGCGGCCGAGGGGTGGCGGCTCGCCTGGGATCCGGGGGCCGCCGAGCTGACCGTCACGGCGGACGTACCGCCGCCCACCGCCCGCATCCTGCACCTCCGCCCCCGCTAGTCCCCCCCAGAACCGGCCGACAGCGTGACGAGACCGAAGGACGTTATCGTGCGAACCGCCCCCCGTACCGCGATCATGGTCGCGGCAGGCGCCCTCCTGGCGCTCACCGCCTGCAGCGATCCCGCCGCCGGACCGGCGGCCACCGCCGGGGCCGCCCCGGCCGCCTGGCCCGACCCGAGTGCCCGCCTGGACGGGGTGACGCTCACCGTCTGGGCCGCCCAGAACAGCACGACCGTCCCCAAGGCGGTCACCGACGCCTTCTCCCAGGCCACCGGGGCCAAGGTGGAGGTCGTCACCGTCCCCGACCCGTACGAGCAGGGCGTGCAGACCAAGGTCGCCACCGGCGACAAGCCGGACCTGGCGTTCTGGCAGCCGACGGCGTCGATGCTGACCGCGCTGAACGCCCGCGCCAACCTGCAGCCGCTGGACGGCGCCCCGTGGATCGAGAAGCTCTCGCCCGAGCTGCGCGACATCACCGGGATCCTGGACAGGACGCGGTACGCGGCGCTCATCACCAGCCCCGCCGTCGAGGGCGTCTACTACAACAAGGAGGTCTTCGCGGCCAACGGCGTGAAGGAGCCGCCGAAGACGTTCGACGAGATGGTGGAGCTGGCCCGCAGGCTCAAGGGCAAGGGCGTCACCCCGTTCTTCGAGATGGCCGGCGACAAGTGGGCCACCCAGTGGTGGGTGCAGGTCCAGCTCGCCGACGCCGCCAGGGACGGCCTGTGGGAGCGGATCAACACCGGCAAGGAGACGTTCGAGGACAAGACGGTCCTGGACGCGATCAAGACCTACAAGGGGCTGATCGACGAGGGGCTGTTCAACGCCGACATCAAGACCGCGACGTTCGAGGACCAGGGCGAGGCGCTGCTTTCGGGCAAGGCGGCGATGGCGGTGCAGGTCAACTCGTTCTTCGGGCAGCTCCAGGCCAAGGCCGACACGGCCGAGCTGGATGAGAAGATCGGCTTCTTCCCGATCTCGCCGTCCGGCAACGTGGGCACGTCGATCCCCGACCAGTCGAACGCGCTGGTGGCCTTCCGCACCGGTGACGAGAAGCGGGAGACGGCGGCGCGGCAACTGCTGGCGTACTGGATGGGGCCGGGTTACGGCGCGTTCGTCGCCGACCGCAAGACCGTGTCGCTGCGTCCTGACGTGCCGACGCCCGACGGGGTGCCGCAGGCACTGAAGGACGTGCACGCCTCGCTCGGCGAGTCGGTCGGGTCGATGCAGTCGCTCGCGGTCGCGAACCCCGACCTTTATCTCAACCTGGCCGACATGATCACCGGCAGTCTGACGCCCGAGCAGGTGGCCGCCGCCACCCAGAAGCAGTTCGCGCAGCTCGCCAAGGCCGCCGGCGCGCCCGGCTTCTGACCTGGGAGCAGCAGTGCTCATGACCAGAGAGCGGTCCGCCCAGGAGACGCGCCGTCCGCCCGCCGGGGCGGGCAGGAACCGCACGCACCCGATGTGGTTCCTCGTCCCGGCCTTCGCGATCCTGTTCGTCTTCTTCTTCCTGCCGACCCTGTTCAACTTCGTCTACGCGTTCACCGACTGGTCGAGCTTCAAGAGCGAGATCCGTCCCGTGGGCCTGGACAACTTCGCCGCGCTGCTGTCGGACGGCACGCTGTTCGGCGCGCTGCGCGTCACCCTGATCTACGCGGTGCTGGTGGCGGTGTTCCAGAACCTGTTCGGCTTCGGCCTGGCGGTGCTGCTGGAGCGGGACACCTGGCTCAACAGGGCGGCCAGGGTGGTGTTCGTCATCCCGGTGCTGATGTCGGCACTGGCGGTCGGCTACCTCTTCCAGGCCCTGCTCAAGCCCGACGGCAGCCTCAACGGGCTGCTGTCGGCGCTGACCGGGCAGCAGGTGGAGGTCGCCTGGCTGGGCAGCACCACGTGGACGCTGGTGCTGGCCGCCGTCATCCACGCCTGGAAGTGGATGGGCCTGTCGATGCTCATCTACCTGGCCGGCCTGAAGTCGGTGCCGGAGGACGTCGCGGAGGCGGCCCGCATGGACGGGGCCTCGCCGTGGCAGGCGTTCTGGGCGGTGCGCTTCCCGCTGCTGGCGCCGGCGATCACGTTCAACGTGGCCACCTCGCTGCTCGGCTCGATGAACGGCTTCGACATCGTGCAGGCGCTCACCGGCGGCGGCCCGGCCCGCAGCACCGAGATCCTCAACATCTTCATCTACCGCACCTTCGGCCAGGGCCTGTTCGCGCAGGCCACGACCATGAGCCTGGTGCTGTTCCTGATGGTGACGCTGCTGGCCTTCCCGGTGATCCGCATCCTGCGCAAGAGGGAGGAGATCCTGTGACGGCGCCTGTCTTCGGCGGTCCCGGCCGCGCGCGTGCCGCCCGGCCGCTGCTCTCGCGGGGCCTGGCCGCCCGGCTGCGTCCCGTCGCGGTCGTCGTGCTCGTCCTGCTCGTGATGGGCGTACCGCTGTGGCTGGTCGTGGTGACGGCGGGCAAGTCGCAGGCCGAGGCGCTCTCGCCGGACCTGTCGCTGCCGTCGAGCTGGCACCTGTGGGAGAACCTGGCCCAGGTCTGGGAGCAGGGCGAGGTGCCGGCGGCGTTCCTCGGCAGCGTGCTGGTGGTGGCGCCGTCGGTGGCGCTGGTGCTGGCGCTGGGGTCGATGGCGTCGTGGATCCTCGCCCGCCGCGCCTCGCGGCTCGTCGCCGTGCTGTACGCGCTGGCCATCAGCGGCATCGTGCTGCCGCCCGCCGTGGTGACGATCGTGCTGCTGCTGCGCCAGCTCGGCCTGGCGGGCAGCCTGGTCGGGATGGTCGGCGTCTACGTCGGCATCTACCTGTCCACGGTGATCTTCTTCGTGACGGGCTTCGTGCGTACGGTGCCGCTGTCGCTGGAGGAGGCCGCCCGCATGGACGGCGCGGGCCCGCTGCGGGTGTTCTTCTCCGTCATCCTGCCGCTGCTGCGCCCGGTGCTCGCCACCGCGACCATCCTCATCTGCCTGTACGTCTGGAACGACGTCTTCTACGCCTTCTTCGTCATCGGCGGCCGGCTGGACACGCTGCCGCTCAACCTGTTCCAGGTGGCCAACGCCGGGCTGTACCTCAGCAACTGGCACCTGATCTTCGCCTACATCATCCTCATGAGCCTGCCGCTGCTGGTCGTGTTCGCCGTCGCCCAGCGCAGGATCATCTCCGGCATCACCGGCGGTGCCGTCAAGTAGCCCCCCGCTTATCAGGAGGTTGTCCCATGCCCAGACACCGGTTAGGACGGCACGCCCTCGCGTCCGCCGTCGCGGTCGTGACGCTCGCCGCAATGACGTCGGCCCCGGCCACCGCAGCAGCACCTGACGTGGTCGCCGTGGACTTCGCGCAGCGCACCGGCCCCGTGCACGGCGGCGCGACCGGCGGTCTCTACGCGCTGTCCGACCCCGGCGTGCCGGGCGACAGCCTGGTGGCCGGCGCGCGTCCGCGTACGGTCGCGCAGAAGGCGCCGGACGGCGAGCAGCATCCCAACGGCGACGCGCTGACCGTCGCCGACGGGTTCTTCGCCGCCGGCGGCGACGAGGTCGTCATCTACATGCAGGACGTCTACAGCCGCTGGCCGTACCAGGACCTCGGCATCGAGGACTACCTGGCCAAGGTCGAGACGATGGTGCGCAAGGTCGTCCGCGAGCGGCCCGACGACAAGGACAGGTTCGTCTGGGTGCCGTTCAACGAGCCCGACTGGATCTGGTACGAGGACTGGGCCACGCAGAAGGAGCGCTTCTTCTCCGACTGGAAGGCGGTGTTCGAGCGCATCCGCTCGATCGACCCCGCCGCCCGCATCGTCGGCCCCAACGAGGCGTTCTACCGCCCGGAACGGCTGCGCGACTTCCTCACCTGGGCCAAGGACACGCCCTGCGCCGGGCAGGACGACTGCCTGCCGGACATCATGGCCTGGCACGAGCTGCAGCGTGAGCGGCTCGCCGACTACCGCTCGCACTACGAGCACTACCGCGCGATGGAGGGCGAGCTCGGCATCGGCCCGCTGCCCATCAACATCGACGAGTACGGCAACCGCCGCGACATGTCGGTGCCCGGCCAGATGATCCAGTGGATCTCCCTGTTCGAGGACACCAAGGTGGACGCCGACATGGCGTACTGGACGTACGCCGGCAACCTCGGCGACCACGCGGTGCGCACCCGGCAGGCGAACGGCGGCTGGTGGCTGCTCAAGTGGTACGCGGACCTGACCGGCCGGACCGTCAAGGTGACCCCGCCGCGCCTGAACGCCGCCGACACCGTGCAGGCGGTCGCGGCGCTCGACGAGTCCGCGCGGCGCGGCACGATCCTGGTCGGCGGCGGTGCCGCGCCGATCAGGCTGGACGTGTCCGGGCTCGACCGCCGCGTCTTCGGCGACCGGGTGGACGTCGTGGTGTCGAAGACGACCTGGACCGGGTACGAGGGCGACGCGACCGAGCCGCCGGTCGTCGCCGCGACCCGGGCCAAGGTGTCGGGCGGCGCGATCACCGTGGACGTGCCGGGTGGTGACGTGATGGCGGCGTACCGGGTGACGGTCGTGCCGTCGAGCGGCCCCGCGCCCGCCGCGGACGCGCCGTGGTCGGTGTCGGTCGAGGCCGAGTCGGCCACGCTCACCGCCGCCCGCGTCTTCGACCAGGACACGACGGCCGATCCGCAGCTGTACGCCACGTCCGGCAAGCGCGACGTCGGCGGCATGAACCAGGACGACTCCGCCGTCACGTTCCCGGTCACCGTGCCCCGCGACGGGCGCTACCGGCTGGGCGTCTACCAGGGCACGAACAAGGCGCCAGGACGGCACGCGCTCTTCGTGGACGGCAAGCTCGACCGGATCGTCCAGTATTCGGCGGACCTCGGGTGGACCTACCGGGGCAGGACCGACGTCGAGATCGAGCTGAAGGCGGGCACGCACGAGCTGTCGCTGCGCACGAGCACCGGCGACGGGACGCGGCTGCCGGGCAGCGACGTGACGCTCGACAGGTTCGACCTGACCGAGGTGCGCGGGCCGCACCGGGCGGTCCACGGGGCCGACGAGGCGCGGCTGTCCGGCGGCGCGCGGATCACCAGGGGCGGCAAGGGGCCGGCCGTGGTGCTGGGCGGCAAGGCGCGGGCGACGTACTTCGTGGCGGCGCGCGAGGACGGTTACCACGACCTGACCTTCTCCTACCACGCCGGCGGGCGTGGTGACCTGCGGGTCTCCGTGGACGGGCGGGAGATCCCCGGCCTGCGCGCGACACGGCCCGGTGAGGGCGCGTCGCGGGCGCGGGTCTACCTGCCTGCCGGGATCTCCAAGGTCGAGGTGGGCGGCCCGGCCGGGCTGGAGCTGCGCGCGCTGACCACGGTCAGGGCCACCGCGTCGGACGGGACCGTGCACCGGGTGGAGGCCGAGCGGGCGCCGCTCGGCGGGAGCGCGAAGACGGTGACCGTCCCGGGGACGAGCGCGTCCAACGCCTCGGGCGGCGCGTACGTCACCGACCTGGGCGGCGATCCCGCCGGCACCCTCACCCTGGCCCGCCCCGACGGCTTCGGCCCCGGCGCGTACGTGCTGGTCGTCCACTACGGCAACGCCGACAGGAACACCGGGCACCCCTACAACACGGATGTGATCAGCCGGCACCTCGACATCACGGAAGCAGGAGGCACGACGACGCGCGGCGTGTTCCGCCACAACTACGCCTGGGACGAGTTCTGGCCCCAGGCCACCCCGCTCACCCTCAAGACGGGTGACGGAGCACTGACCATCGGCAACGCCACCGCCCCAGGCCCGAACGTGGACCGCCTGGAGCTGGCCCGCCTGGTGGCCGAGGTCTCCAACCGCTGAGCCCGCAGCGGGAAAGCGCGCCGGGGCCTTCGGGCTCCGGCGCGCCGGCGCTCTCGGGGCCTTCCTGATCCGGCGCGCCGGCGCTCCTCGGGGTCATAATGCAGGCGGGGGCCGGTCCGCCGGGGGGACTGGCTCCACCGCGGCTCGGGAGCGTCCTCCCCAGCAGGCGGCGCACCACCGTCCGCACACCCGCCGACCAGGAGCCCGCCACCATGCCATCGCCATCCCCATCGCCATCGCCATCCCCATCGCCATCCCCATCGCCATCGCCTTCACCATCGCCCACCGACCCGCTCACGCACGAACGCGTCCACGGCATGACCGTCGCCGAGGCGGGGCGGGTGCTGGCGACGCCCGCCGCGTACGCCGATGAGGGGCTGCTGCACGCGGCGCTCACGCTGCTGCGGCGGGAGGCGCCCGTCCACTATGTGCAGGCTGACGGCTATAACCCGTTCTGGGCGGTCACCAAGCATGACGACGTACATGCCGTCGAGCGTGACCACACACTCTGGCTGAACGCGCCGCGCCCCGTGCTGCGCAGTGCCGCGCTCGACGCGGCCCTGCAGGAGCGGCGGGCGCAGGGCAAGGCGCTGGCCAGTCTCGTGCACCTCGACGAGCCCGAGCACCGGCCGCTGCGGGCGATCGCCGCCGACTGGTTCCGGCCGAAGGCCATGCGGGCGCTGCGGGACCGGGTGCGCGAGCTGGCCCGCAGGCACGTCGATCTCATGGCCGAGCACGGCTCCAGCTGCGACTTCGCCCGGCAGATCGCCGCGCCCTACCCCCTGTACGCGATCCTCGCGCTGCTCGGCCTGCCCGAGTCCGACTATCCGCTGATGCTGCGGCTCACCCAGCAGTTGTTCGGCCACGACGACCGCGACAAGGGAAGCACGGCGGCGGGCACGCCGGGCGCGCACATGGGCGCCCTGGAGGAGCTGTTCGCGTACTTCCACGACCTGACCGCGGCCCGCCGCGCGCGGCCGACCGGCGACCTGGCCTCCTGCATCGCGGGCGCGCGCATCGACGGCCGCCTGCTCGACGACACCACGATCGCCTCCTACTACATCCTCATCGCCACCGCCGGCCACGACACCACCAGCTCCACCGTCGCGGGCGGCCTGGAGGCGCTCATCCGCCACCCCGGCGAGCTGGACCGGCTGCGTCGCGACCCCGGCCTGCTGCCCTCGGCCGTGGAGGAGATGATCCGCTGGGTGAGCCCGGTCACGTCGTTCATGCGCACGGCCCGCGCCGACACCCACGTACGCGGTGTCCCGATCGCGGCGGGCGAGTCGGTGCTGCTGTCGTACCCGTCGGCCAACAGGGACGAGGACGTCTTCGACGAGCCGTTCCGCTTCGACGTCGCCCGCGACCCGAACCGGCACCTGGCCTTCGGCACCGGCGTGCACTACTGCCTGGGTGCGGCGCTGGCCAGGATGGAGGTGGCGGCGCTGTTCGCCGAGCTGCTGCCCCGGCTGGAGAGCGTCGAGCCGGACGGCGAGCCGGCGTGGACGGCGACGACGTTCGTCGGCGGCCTGAAGCGCCTGCCGATCCGTTACCGGCTGACGCCCGCCTCGTAGGGCTCAAGCCTCCTGGCCCGGACGGTGGCCGCGGCGGGCGTCGCGGTCGAAGATGCCGATGACCTCGCAGGGCCGCCCCTCTGCGCCGATGGCGTGCGGCAGCATCGTGGGGAACTCGGCCGCCTGGTTCGTCTCGACGCGCAGCCGCCGGTTGCCGAGCAGGAGCACGGCGGTGCCGGACAGGACGACCAGCCATTCGCGGCCGGGGTGGGCGCGCATGCGCGCGGGGTTGTCGGGGGGCGGCTCGGTGATGCGCTGGCGTACGACGCTCAGGCCCGGGTCGGCCTTGACCGGCCAGCGCATCAGCTGGTGGGAGGCGTCGATCATGGGGTTGCTGATGACGTCGTCGCCGGCGGTCTCGACGAGCTGGTCGAGCGAGGTGTCGAGGGCGCGGGCGAGGGTGACGAGGCTGTCGAGCGCGAGGCGGCGCTGACCGTTCTCGATGCGGCTGAGCGTGGACTGGCTGAGCCTGGCACGGGCGGCCAGCTCCTCCAGTGACCAGCCCTGGGCGACGCGCAGGGCGCGGATCCTCTTGCGTACCAGGCTGTCGAGGTCGTCATCGTCTTGCGTCATGGGCAACAGCTTATGCTTCAGCGGCAAGCCGCGGCTACGTTCGCAGGACCACCTGCGAAAGGACCTTTCATGAGCACGTACGAGCCGCGCCGGTTGCGCGCGATCCTCGTGGCCGTCTGCGTCGCGCTGATGGCGGTGATCGCCTCGGTGTCCGGCCTGAACGTCGCCCAGCCCGAGCTGGCCGTCGAGCTGGACGCCGCGCAGAGCACGATCCTGTGGATCATCAACGTCTACACCCTGACCCTGGCCGCGCTGCTGCTGCCGCTCGGTGCGATCGGCGACCGCTGGGGCCGCAGGCGCATGCTGATCGCCGGGCTGGCCGTCTTCGGAGGGGCGAGCGCGGCGGCGGCGCTGGCCCCGACGGCGGAGGTGCTGCTGGCCGCCCGCCTGGCGAGCGGCGTCGGCGCCGCGATGATCATGCCGATCACGCTCGCCGTCATCACCTCCACCTTCCCGGCCCAGGAGCGCGGCCGGGCGATCGGCGTGTGGACGGGCGTCGCGGGCGGTGGCGGCATCCTCGGCATGTTCCTGTCGGCCGCCCTGGTGGACGTCGCGACCTGGCGGTGGTCGTTCGTCCTGCCGCTGGCCCTGGTCGTGGTGGCGCTGGTCATGACCGTGCGGTCGGTGCCCGACTCGCGCGAGCGTCACGGGCACCGCTTCGACGGGGTGGGCGCGGTGGCCTCCGCCGTGGCCGTGGCGGGGCTGATCTTCGCGCTCCAGGAGGGTCCCGTACGCGGCTGGGCGGCGCCCGAGATCCTGGCCGCGCTCGCCGCCGGTCTCGTGGCGGCGGCCGGGTTCGTCGCGTGGGAGCTGCGCCGGCGGGAGGCGTCGCTGCTGGACGTGCGGCTGTTCAGGGAGCGCGGCCTGGCGGGAGGGTCGGTCACGCTGCTGGCGGTGTTCGGCGTCCAGGCGGGGATCTTCGTGGTGCTCTTCCCGTTCCTGCAGGCGGTGCTCGGCTGGACGGCGCTGCTGTCCACGGTGGCGCTGATGCCCATGGCGGTGCTGATGATGCTCAGCTCGGGGCTGGCGGCGCGACTGGCCGCGCGGGTGGGGCCGCGGGCGACCATGGCCACCGGGATCCTGCTGGCCGGGGCCGGCCTGGCGCTGATGGCCTCGATCGTCTCCGTTCCCGGCGGTTACCTGTCCGTGCTGCCCGGCATGCTGGCGATGGGCGCCGGCATGGGGCTGTCGATGACGCCCGCCACCGAGGCCATCACCGCCGCGCTGCCACGGGAGCGGCAGGGTGTCGCGTCCGCGCTCAACGACGTGACCCGCGAGTTCGGCACCGCGCTCGGGGTCGCGCTGCTCGGCGCGCTGCTGTCGGCCGGCTACCGCGACGCGGTCGGCGCGCGGCTGTCCGGTGTGCCCGAGGAGGTGGCCGGGCGGGCGCGCGAGGGCGTCGCGACCGCGATCGACGGGGCGGGACCGTACGCGGACACAGTGGTCCTGGTGGCCAGGGAGTCGTTCGTGGCGGGCTGGCGGCAGGCGATGTGGGCGGGCGTCGCGGTGATGGCCGTGCTGTTCGTGTACGTGCTCGCCCGCGGCCCCCAGCGGCCCGCCGTCCCCGGGGACGACAGGGAGCCCGCCACCGCCACCGCGTCCTGACCGCCGGGAAAGGCGCCATTTCCCGCTCACGCCTTCCGCCCGGTGCGAAAAGTCGCGGTCACCGGCCCCTCGTCCGTATTCCGCCTTCCGGCGGGCGGGTTTCCTGTGCTGTCATATGACGAGCTTGTGACCACCGCGCACTAACGCTGGAGGGGCCGGTTATCGTGGCAATTACCGGCGAGGCGAGGAATCCTGGTATGCGACGTTTGTGGGTGTTCGGCTGGTTACTCCTCCTCGGCGCACCCATAGCACTGACCGCATGTTCGCATTCCGCCCCGCCGTTGCGCGACGACCAGATCGTCCAGTGCCTTTCCCCTTCCCGGCAGCCCGAGCTGGCCGCCGCGGCGGCGGCGCTCGACGACCGGCTGAGCGCCGCCCAGGGCCGCATCGTCACCCCCACCGCCACCCTCGACCCGGGCCGGTGGGCGAAGGACAACCGCGCCGCGTTCACCCGGGCCTGCCAGGCGATGACGTACGTCGCCCCGCCCAAACCGGCCGACGGCCCGTTACCGACCGTGGTGTCGATCCTGCTGCCGGTGCTGGCCGGCGGCCTGGTGGCGCTCGTCTCCACGGAGTGGCGCAACGCCTCGACGGTGGCGGTCAGGCACGCCGACGACCTGGGCGACGCCGCCGACGCCTTCCTCGTGGCGGCCCGCGAATACCGGGCCGCCCGGCAGGCGGGCAGGACGCCGCAGGCCGGGCCGTACGAGGAGGCGTACGAGAAGCTCGCCGCCCAGCTCGCCAGGGTGAGCAGGTTCCGCCCCGGCTGGCGCCAGGTGCCCGAGGCCCGGCGCCTGCTCACCGAGCGGCTCACCCGCGAGCAGGCCCACGACGGCGACATCGAGCCGGCCCTGACCACCCTGTCGGAGCGGCTGGCGGGCTTCGACAGGGCGCTGCGCCGGCCGTGGCGGCCCCACCTGGGGGTGCGGCGCGCATGACCAACCCCGTCCACCCGCCGAGCCCCGACGGCTCCCCCTACACGGGGCCGCTGCTCTTCTTCGACGAGCGGGTGGACCACCTGCCGTTGTTCGCGTTCATCGACGGCATGCACGACCTGCTGTACGAACGCTTCGACACCGCCGTCACCAAGGAGCGGGTCGCCGCCCGCGGCCACCTGATCCTGGTGCACGGCCCGCGCGGGGTCGGCAAGAGCACGTTCATCCAGCGCTGCGCCCACCTGCTGGCCCGCGAGCGGGAGGTCGAGCGGGTCTGCGTCGCCGACTACAGCCAGTCGACCGGCCACGAGGACTGCACCGAGTTCTCCGAGATGGCGCTGTGGCTGGCCCGGCAGATGACCGTACTCCTGGAGGAGGAGGAATGGACCCTCCACGAGGATGTGGAATCGCTGCGGCAGGCGACCGATGATCCGTATGTGGCGTTCGGCCGAATCAGGGACGTCCTGAACGAACGCGGCGGCGTGGCCGTCGTCCTCCTCCCGCAGCACCTGCAGCTCAAGTGGGTGCGCAACTTCCAGGAGCTGGCGCGCAGGCGGATGGTCTTCTTCGCCGAGTCCTTGACGGACGACCCCGGCAAGCTCGCCGGTCAGTTCGGCAGGCACCCCACCTGCCATACAATTTTCCTGCCGGTCGGACTATTGGACGGCGGGGGATGCGACATCCGCGAAATTCTGGTCAAACGTCGAGTCTCCCTGGGGGACGCGGAAATGCACGAGCTCTCCGAAGCGGTACGCCCCTTCAAGACACCCAGTCAGGCGCTCGAACAGCTGGCCCTCTTCTTCGAGGATTATGGCCATAGGGACATAACTCCCGCGAAACTCAAGGCGTTCGGCGAGAAGATCGTGATGCGCCTTCTCACCCGGCTGGAGAAAGACAAGAAGTCATGAAGGGCAGCCAAGGACCGCACGAGCCCGAGGTCCCCGTCACCTACACGCTGCGCCTTGGCGACGACACGGACCCCACCGCGATCACCGTGGTCACCCCGGCCTTCGGCAGCGCCCACCGGTTCGTCGACGGCTACCTGTCGACGGGCGGCGGCGAGCTCGGCGAGTCGGGCCGCGCCCTGGCCCTGATCGGCGACCTGGGGTCGGGCAAGACCCATCTGGCCACGTCGGTGCTGCACCGCATCGCGCGCAGCCACGAGGACGCCGTCATACTCAAGCTCGACACGCCCCACTCCGAGTTCGGCTACCTGTTCCGCAACATCCTGCTGGAGCAGTTCGGCCGCGAGCGGCTGCACGACCTCGTCATCGACTACTACGGCCGGGTGACCGCCGAACAGATCGGCGAGGAGCAGGCGGGGCCCGAGCTGGCGGGCGAGATCAGGTCGCGGCTGCGCGACGGCACGCTCGACCCGCGCAAGGTGGTCGAGCACTTCCACCTGGCCAAGCGGGCGCTGCAGGAGGAGCTGCGCCGCATGCTGCGGCACCTGACCGAGCACTCGGTGTGGGCGACGGCGCTGGCGCTCATGGTGATGGACGAGCTGACCGACGCGGTGTGGGAGTGGCTGGGCGGCGCGCCGCCGAGCCCCGAGCTGCGGGCCAGGGGCGTGCACCGCCAGCTCGTCACCTCCGCCGACGCCTACCACACGCTGTCGGTGCTGGTCTATCTCGGCGGCCGGATGCGCCGCCGCATGGTCCTGGTGATCGACGAGTTCGAGAAGCTGCTCGGGGGCGAGGGCCAGGCCAGGGAGGACGCGGTCAACTCGCTCGAAGAGCTGGTCAAGGTGTTCATCGACGCCAGGGGGCTGCTGGTCTACTGCGGGCCCACCGACAGCCTGCCGCTGGTCAGCCGGGGCACGCTGCAGCGCACCCGGGTCATCACGCCCTCGCCGTTCGACCGGGAGGAGGCGATCGAGCTCGTCGGCAAGCGCGGCGACGAGGTGAGCGGGCCGGTCGCCGAGGCGCTGGTGCAGATGACCGACGGCAATCCGCGCGAGATCCTCTCGCTGTTCCGGCGGGCGCAGGCGATCGTCGAGCCGACCGGCAGGCCGGTGACCACCGCCACGATCAGGGAGGCCGTCAGGCAGCGCCACGAGTTCGAGTCGTGGGAGGTGAGCACCACCGTGCGGCGCATCCTGGAGGAGAGCGGGCTCGACTTCCGCACCGACGTGGTGCTCGCCGCCGACACCGACCCGATCGACTTCTGGGTCCGCTACGCCGACGGCCGGGCCGCGGTCGCCGTGCTCGTCACCAGGTCGCTGCTCAGCCCGGGCGATGACGCCCAGCTGGAGCGCAGGGTGGCGGCGGCGCGGGCCAGCCAGGTGCCGTGCGAGCTGATCGCGGTGGTCAACGGCCACCTCGCCACGTCGATGCGGGCCGGCGTGTCCAGCCTGCTCGGCCGCCAGCCGCTGCTGTTCAACGTCCAGGACTTCGGCGGGCGCTTCAGGCAGACGCTGGAGGTCGCGCTCAACCGGCTGGCCGCCTCGGCCGAGGAGAACGTCCTCGAGGGGCTGCGCCGCCGGATGGACCGGCTGAGCAGGCAGCAGAGCGCCACCCAGAACATGATCGACCAGCTCCACGAGACGGTCGCCGGGCTCAGGCAGGCCCCGCCGTCCGGCGCCGCCGAGCCCGACCTGAGCGTGCTGCCGCCGGCCGTGGCCGAGCAGTTCCAGCGGGCGGGCGCGGCCACCGAGGCCACCGGCGAACTCGACCGGCTGCTGCACGACGTCTTCGACAACCCGGCGGGCAGCGAGCACAGCCTGCGCGCCAGGCGCCGGCTGGCCTCGCGCGACCTGGTGGAGGCGGCCGGCGCGACACTGGTGCGGCGGCTGCTGGTGCGGGCGTTCCAGGAGCGGGTGGCGCAGTTCCTGGCCGGCTCGCCCGCGGGGCGGCTGAGCCCCGGCCAGGAGGAGGAGTTGCAGGCGATCTGCCGCACGTTCGAGGTGACCGTGCAGTCGCTGCCGTCGGCGCCGCTCAGCGCGGCGGCTCCCGAACGGGGTCCTGCGCATTCGCCACGGCCGGACGAACGCTCCCGAGTGCTGGATGAGCTGGGACGTCGGGTGCTGAACGGAGTGGTCTCCGCGGTCCGGCCGTGAGCACGCGCTGCCAGCCGGTGTTGGCGGCCACGTGCAGCACGTTCACCACGAGCACGGCCGGCGCGATCACCGCCACCGCCTGCGGGTAGGCCGGGGCGAGGGCAAGTGCCAGCAGGATCGCGGTGATGCCGTTCTGCTGGCCGAGCGCGAGGCTCACCCGGTCGCGCGCCGGCAGGCCACGGGTGATCAGCAGGCCGCCGACCACGGCCTGCGCCGCGAACGCCGCCACGCCCAGCACCAGCGCCATGGCCGGCTCGATGCCGGCGACCAGCAGCGTGCCCATCGCGAACGTGGCCAGGTAGAAGGCGCCGGTGAGCGCGCCGTCCAGCAGCCTGCCCAGCTCGGGGCGGAAGAACAGCCCGATGAGAGCCATCCCGAGGACGAGGAACTGCGCCGTGGCGACCGCCAGCAGCGCGATGAGCAACAGCAGCGAGCCGGTTCGTACCAGGCGGGGCCGCATCCGTCGGTCGGCCCCCCAGCGCCTGGCCCCCCAGCGCCTGGCCGCCAGGACGGCGGCCAGGACAGCGCCGGCGAAGACCAGGTTGAGCCCGAGGTTCGTCAGGTAGCCGGCGTAGCCCCCGCCCGTCGTGCCCAGCACGAGCGAGGACAGGTAGACCGTCAGCAGGGCGGTGATCGGGTCGTCGAAGGAGGCCCAGGCCAGCAGCAGGGACTTGGCGCGCGGCGACATGCGGGCCCGGCCGATCAGCGCGCCCACCGACAGCGGGTCGATCTGGGCCACCGCGAGTGCCAGCAGGATGACCGCGGGATGGCCGAAGAACAGCCACATCACGCCCGCGATCAGCGCCGTCTTCAGCAGCACGCCCACGGTGACGGCGAGGACGACCGTCCTGACGTCGCCGGAGACCGACTCCTTGTTGATGCCGTGCACGCTGCCGTACAGGCCGACGCAGAGCAGCGCCGTCACGCCGTACAGGAAGATCGGGTGGCCGCCCGGGCTGCCGAGGCCCAGCGCGGCGACGGCCCAGCCGGCCAGCGCCACGCCGACGCCCTTGGCCAGCCGGTCGGCGGCAGGGTCGGTCAGCAACGGGCGCACGGCCCCTCCCCACGCTGATGGGCACGGTGGCTGTCAAGGACGACGATAAGCCCCTGCCGATCATCGGGCCATGAGCCGGGCCGCCACATCAGCCCGTCCCCAGCAGCTCCGACAGCCTGGCCAGCCCCTCACGCAGCCGGTTCTCGGCGACGAACACCTCCGGCTGGAACACCGTGAGCCCGACCACGAACCCCCGCGTTCCGGGCAGCGGGTAGACGTAGATCGCGCCGGAGACGACGTCGAGGACCAGCCGCCTGATCGGCGCCTCGGACAGCTGCCGCAGCGAGTACGCCAGCTCCGGCAGGTCGGAGCGGAGCCGGGAGGCGAAGTCCTGGTACAGCTTGCGAGCGCCCTCGCCGCCCTCGGCGCCGCCGAACCAGGGCGCGAGCGCCGGGCTGTCGATGACGTCGGCCGCGCACAGGAACCGCCAGTCGCGGTAGACGGCCACGTAGTGCAGGTCGTTGACGTCCACGAGCGAGCCGAGGCAGCTCACCAGGTCGGCGACCAGCGTGGGGCCGGCCGCCTCGCCCGCCGTCGTCCTGAGCACCGCCGACTCGATGCCGGGCGTCTCGCGCGGGCTGCGCCGCCCGCCGGGCAGCTGGTCGGCTTGCAGGTAGACCTCGGTCCTGATGCGGGTGACGAGCCGGGCGACCTGCTCGTCCATCTCCTCGGCCGCGGCGAGGTCGCGGGTCATGCCGATGAGGAACTCCTCCTCGAAGACGTGCCCACACTGCACGGCCGCGTCCTCGGTCATGACGAACGTCCGCATCAGCTCGCCGGTGCCGAAGTCGCGGACCAGGCCGTCGAGGCGGACGTTCTCGGTGACGAGCTGGCGGAAGGCCCGCTCGAGCGATCTGCGCTCCTCGTCGTCGTCCCCCTCGGCGATCGTGAACACGTGGAAGCCGCGGTCGTAGAAGGCGAGCACCTCGATGTCCGGCAGGCCGGGCAGCGCCTCCTCGCAGAGCGTGACCAGTCGTTCGTGCCCGATGTGGGCGAAGGGCGAGCGAGTCGTCCTCACGTCCGCCTCCCGCATGTCAGTTCCCGAGGATCTCGATCTCGGCGGCGTGCCGGACGCCGGCCTCGGCCCCCGGGTGGCCGACCAGGCGGCGCCGGGTGTTGGTCAGGTTCTCCTGCACGGCCAGCGTGCGCGGATGCTCGGGGCCGAAGGTCCTGGCCAGGCAGTCCCACGCGCGTTCCTCCATCACCAGGGCCTCGGCCGGCTCGTGCGCCACCAGCCGGCCGGCCAGCGTCACGGCGGCGGCCAGCGTGTACGGATGCCGCGTCCCGAGCCGCCTGCGCAGCGCCTCGTACGCCTGCCTGGCCGGTTCCAGCGCCTCGGTGTCGGCCCCCGCGGCGGCCAGGTAGATGGCCAGGTTGACCCGGGCGGCGTGGGTGAAGGGGTGCTCGGCCTGCATGGCGGCCAGGCCGTCGGCCACGTGCCGCGCGTTGCCCGCCGCGTCCGCGTGCTCGCCGCGCGCGTGCAGGTCGGCGGCGAAGCCGGCCTGGCAGAGCAGCGCGTACAGGTGCCGGCCGCCGACCAGCGAGCGCAGCTCCTCCAGCGTCTCGCGGTCGCGGGCCAGCGCCTCGAAGGGGCGGCCGAGCATGCGCTCGGCTGCGGCGAGGCTGCTCTGCATGCGCAGCATGAGCAGGGTGCGCGGGTCGCCCTTGGCGCTCCTGCTCGCCAGGTGGTCGAGCCCGGCGCGGAGCAGGTCGTACGACTCCTGGTAGCGGCCGAGGTCGCGCAGCAGCACCCCGGCGGTCAGCGCGGTGCGCCACAGCCCGAGATCTCTCTCGCCGAACAGGGCCCGCCGCCGGTCCATGCGCTGCCTGGCCAGCTCGTACGCCCGGTGCGGCCGGCCGTTGAGCGAGGCCGACAGCGCCAGGCTGTTGAGCACCTTGCTCGTCCACTCGTGGTCGGGCCCGAACACCCGGTGCATGCCCTCGTACGCCACCGAGTCCCAGTGGTAGGCCTCGTCGAAGTCGCCGACGGCACGCAGGTCGGCCGCGTGGACCTGGGCGGCGATGTACCGGAGCGGATGGCCGCGCCGGTCGCCGCTGAGCTCCTGGAGCGCCTGCCCGGACAGCGCGTAGGCGGTCTCGGGCCGGTCGAGCACGCGGTAGACGTTGGCCAGCTCCATGCGCAGCCGGTTGACCAGGTCGGGCCTGGCCTCCGTGCCGGGGGCGGTCCAGCTGCGCAGCGCCCGGTCACCGATGGCGACCGCCTTGTCCCAGGCGCTGCGGTCGCCGAGCAGGAACAGGAAGCGGACCTGCCCGATGATCCAGCGCCTGACCATCTCCTCGCCGCACTCGATCGCGCCCGAGGGGAACACGTGCCTGCCCAGCTCCAGGTACATCCCGGCGTCGGGGCCCTCGGTGTCGGCGGGCGCGTGCCGGGCCAGCAGCGAGAGCACCTGGCGGCGGCGCTCCTCGACCTGCGCGGCCGGCATGCGGGCGCGGACCAGGCTCGCGGTCACGCGGTGCACGCGCAGCCGCCCGCCGGGGCCCGGCTCGGCCCTGGCCAGGGCGTGCTCGTGCAGGAGGCGCAGCAGGGCGTCCACCATGAGGCCGTCGCCGTACTCGCCGATCAGCGCGACCGCGTAGTCGCGTGAGGCGGTGGAGTGGGCCAGGCTCAGCGGGACGCCGTCGGAGGAGACGAACGTCAGCGCCTCCAGCAGCCACGGGGCGCCCTCGCCGCCCGGCACGCCGCGCAGCAGGTCGAGCATCAGCTCCACCATGACGGCGTGCACGTCATCGGGGCGGCCCTGCTCGCGCAGGTCGCGCCTGATCCGGTGGTAGGTGAACAGGAAGCGGTCGACGGTGATCGTCCGCAGGTCGTCGATCGTGCGGCGGGGGCGCTGCGCGCTGGTCAGCTCGCGCTCCATCCACGCCCTGGCCATGGACAGGGCCAGCGGCAGGTGTTCGACGGTGGCGGCGACCTTGGCCGCGCCGCTCTCACTGAGCAGCTCGTCGCCCGAGGTCAGCAGCTCGACGGCGTCGGCGGCGGCGAGCTTGCCGACCTCGACGGGGCTGAAGTCGCCGGGCCAGCCGGTCGCGCGGGAGTTGACGATGACGTGGCCGTACGGGCCCTGCGGGACGAGGCCGGCGATGGCGTCGGGGCGGTCGGCCTCGTCGAACACCAGCAGCCAGCGGCCGGACTCGGGGCTCGCCAGGTGCTCCTTCAGCACGGTCACCGCGTCCTCGCGGGGCGGCAGGCCCAGCTCCTGGCCCAGCCTGCGCAGCCCCTCGCGGGCGGAGTAGGCGTCCTCGGCGTGCAGCCAGTGCACGACGTCGTACGCGCTGCGGAAGCGGTGGGCGTACTCCAGGGCCAGCGCGCTCTTGCCGCGCCCGGCCGGGCCCGTGACCACGCAGCGTCCCGTGCCGTCCCACCGGGGCCCGAGCTGGGCGCGCAGCTGGGTCAGCAGCGCCTGGCGGCCGGTGAATCCCTCGTCGCGCTGCGGCAGCTCCGACAGGGCGGGGCCGCGGCCGGGGAAGCGGGCGGTGCCCGTGCCCTCGCCGCCGGCCACGTACGCGCCGCCGACCCCGAGCGTGGCCTGCAGCTCGGCGGCGGCCTCGGCCTCGTGCAGGCCGCACAGGTCCAGCTCCACCTCGCCCGCCGGTGCGGCGCCTGCGCCCTTGCCGTCGACCAGCACGCGGATCAGGCCGCGGCCAGGCAGCGGCGCGGCCCGGCCGCCCCTGCGCTGCCAGTCGAGGCCCGACGGCTCGCCCGGCGGGCCGATGACCAGCACGGCCGTGTGGGCGTCGCCGGCCAGCAGGTCGACCGGGGTGCGCGAGAGGTAGTCGGCCTTGGTGAGGCTCTCGGCCCTGACGCCCCACAGGTCGAGCTGGGCGGCGATCCACTCGGCCCACACGTCGTAGCCGGGGACGTACACGATGGAGACGTGGCGCAGCGTGGTGACCGCGCCGCCGCTCAGCAGCTCGACCAGGCGTTCGTACGCGGCGCGCTGGGTGCCGCCCGAGCCGGGCGGCTCGGTGAGGACGGCGAGGTCGTCGGAGAAGTAGGCGGCGCTGTCGTAGGGCACCTCGACGGCTATGTCCGTGCCGAAGCCGGCCGTGGCCCGCTGCCTCGCCGTGCGCAGCAGGTCCTCGCCCTCATGGGAGACCATCGTGGGCAGCGGCACGACCGGGGTGCCGGCCGCGCGCATCTGGCGGGCCATGGCCGCGGCCTCGTCGATGCCGTACGGGCTGAGCCAGAAGCACACGACGGCGCTGTCGCAGGACCGGATCACCGGCGACGGCTCCGCGCCTGGCCGCAGGTTGACCAGCACGTAGTCGTAGGGGGCGGCGGCGTCGATCTCCTCGCCGGTCAGCACCGCGTGCCGCACGACCTGGCCGGGGAGGTCGACGGCGATCTCCAGGCCGGACCAGTCGCCGGGGCCCGCCGTACGCGGCTCACCAGGGCGTTCCGGCAGGAAACGGCTCAGGTAATGGCGCAAGGCGGGCGCCTGCGGCTCCTCGTCGAGCACGAGGACGCGTTTTCCCGCCTCGGCGAGAAGAAGTGCGCAGTTGCACAGCGCCATGGTGCGGCCGAGGCCGGCCCGGGTCGAGAAAAAACCGATCACACGAGCTTTCGTCATCGTGTCCACCGCCGCGCCTTCGCTCTATGCCGACATCGTGCCCACCGACCTAATCCTTACCTGCGCCGGGCAGGCACGTGTCGTGGCCGAGGAAATAAGTTTCCGATGGATCGTCCGTGTCCGCCAGCAGCCTGCGTACGGCGCGGCTCAGTGCGCTGTCGGGCAGCTGCGCCACCGCTTCCAGGTCGAGGTCCGACAGGTCCGGCAGCTCTGAACGGAGAATCTCATCCACCTGTCCCCCAGGACCGAAATCGTAGTCAATTTCCGGTTACTCGGATATTATCCGTTGAGCGTTTCCCGGAGCATTGGACAGCAGTGCATTTATTTCCCGCAGCCATGCCGGAGAGTTTTCGCACATTCGTTCTCAAAGTCCACAGCCGGTGTGATCTGGCCTGCGATCACTGTTACGTTTACGAAGCCGCTGACCAGAGCTGGCGCGATCGTCCCCTCATGATGAGCGCCCGCACCGCGGCGGCGACGGCGGCCCGCATCGAGGAGCACGCGGCGGCCCACGGGCTGCGCTCGGTCAACGTCGTCCTGCACGGCGGGGAGCCGCTGCTGTGCGGGCCCGCCCACCTGCGCACCCTGCTCGCCGCCTTCGCCGGGATGTCCGTCCGCGCCCACCTCACCGTCCAGACCAACGGGCTGCGGCTCGGGCCCGCCTTCCTCGACCTGTTCGACGAGTTCCGCGTCCGGGCCGGCGTCAGCATGGACGGCGGGCGGGCCGCCCACGACCGGCACCGCAGGACGCGCGCCGGGCACGGCAGCTACGACCGGGTCAGGGCCGCCGTCGAGATGCTGGCCGCCCGCGAGGGGCGCTTCGCCGGGCTGCTGTGCACGATCGACCTGCGCAACGACCCCGTCGAGGTGTACGAGGAGCTCATCTCTCTCCGGCCGCCCGCCGTCGACTTCCTGCTGCCGCACGGCAACTGGTCGCAGCCGCCGCCCGGACGGGCGCCCGGGGGCGGGACCCCGTACGCGGACTGGCTGATCGCCGTCTTCGACCGCTGGTACGGCGCGGTCCCGCCGGAGACCTCCGTACGCGTCCTGGAGGGGATCCTCGTGCTGCATCTGGGCGGCCGGTCGGGCACCGAGGGCATCGGGCCGGAGCCGGCGGCCGTCGTGGTCGTGGAGAGCGACGGGTCGATCGAGCAGAGCGACGCGCTCAAGTCGGCCTACCACGGGGCCGCCTCGACCGGGCTGCACGTCGCCACCGACCCCTTCGACGCCGTCTTCGGCCTGCCGGGGGTGGCCGTGCGCCGGCCGCCTCCGTCCGCCTGCCTGGCCTGCCCGCGCGTACGGGTGTGCGGCGGCGGGCACGTCGCGCACCGCTACCGGGACGGGGCCGGCTTCGACCGGCCCAGCGTCTACTGCCCAGACCTGTACCGGCTGATCGGGCACATCGGCTCAAGGGTGACCGGCGACCTCGCCCGGCTCGGCGGATGATCCGCGGCTTCGCCCTCTCCCCCGCCGCGCTCGACGACCTGGCACGCGGCGGCCCGGTCCCCGGTGACCCGGCCGCGATGGAGCGCGGCAAGAACATCCTGCTCCTGCACGCGGTCGTCGACCGCGCCCGAGCCCTGGACCACCCTGGCGCACCGGCCGCCGCGAACGCCTACCGACTCCTGGCCCGCATCCAGCAAGCCGCCCCTTCTGCAGCGGCGGAGGCCCTGGGCTACCCGTTGCTGGGCACCTGGGCCTCAACCACAGTGGCCGCCCTGAACCGCGGCGAAGAAGCGACACCCCAACGCCTCGCCGCTCTAGCCGCCACCGCCGTCGTCATGGCAGGCATCCCCGTGACAGCCCCCTTCACCACAAGCACGGGCATGGCCGAACTCCCCGGCCTCGGCCGCCTTGTCCTCCCAGGACTGGCCGCCGGCGAACCCGTCACCCTGATCATCCCCACCCCCGACCGCCCACGCGCCGCCGCAGGCCCCCCAACCAGCCCAACCCCTCGCTACCGGCCGGCGGTCGCCGCAAGCGGGCCATCCGGATCCGCCCCCGCCCACCAGCCGAGCGCCATCGGCGAGCCGGTCGGTCCCGCTTCCGCCTACCTTGAGGTGGCCGGTGAGCGCTTTCCCCTCCCCCATGACCTGCGCACGACCGTGGCGGTCGGTGGGGCTCGGTGGGAAGGGGTGCGGGACGTCAGGTTTCTGCTGGATGATGTGGATCCCTGGCGGTTTCCTGGGCCGATTCGGCCGTTGGGGCGGCTCGCCGACGTCGAGGCGGAGGCTTGGGGGGCGGTGCTCGATCAGGCCCGGGGAGTGCTGAAGGGTCGGCATCCGGGAGTGGCGCGGGCGCTGGAAGGCATCACCAAGGTCGTGGTGCCGATCGCGCCGCCTGAGGCGGGTACCCGGAGCGCGACGGCGCGCACCGCGTACGGGAGCGTCGCGATGTCGTGGCCGCACGACGCGCGGTCCGCGGCGCTCACGCTGGCCCACGAGGTGCAGCACGCCAAGCTGACGATGCTGATGGACCTGTTCGACCTGGTACGTCCGGGCGCGCGGGGCCACTACTACGCGCCCTGGCGCGACGACCCGAGACCGGCGGCGGCGCTGTTGCAGGGTGCGTACGCGCACATGGGGGTGGCCGGATTCTGGCGGGCCGAGCGGCACGTGGCGGCCGACCCCGAGGTGGCGCACAGCGAGTTCGTACGCTGGCGGGACGCGGCGCACGAGGCGTGCCTGACCCTCCTCACCAGCGGCACGGTCACGGCGCTCGGCCGCCGCTTCGTCGAGGGCATGCTGGAGACGCTCGCGGCCTGGCGAGCGGAACGCGTCCCCGCGGAGGCGTCGGCGCTGGCCCGCCGCGCCGCCACCCGCCACCGCCTCCAGTGGTCCGCCCGCCACGACACCTGACCCATCGGCCTCATCTGAAGGCGCGGCGGGCAGCGCGGGTCAGGGCCGCTCGGTGGGAGCGAAGGCGCGGCGGGCAGCGCGGGTCAGGGCCGCTCGGTGGGAGCGAAGGCGCGGCGGGGGGTGCGGGTCAGGGTCTCTTGGTGGGGGTGAAGGCGCGGTGGACGGCGGTGGCGAGGGCGGCGCGGCGGCGGTCGTGTTCCGCCTCGGGGTCGTCTGCTGTCGCGGTGTAGATGATGCCGGCCGGTGACCAGGTCATGGCCAGGGCGATGACCATGGCGTGCACGTCGGCGGGGTCGAACGCGGGGTCGATGTGGCCGGCGGCCTGGGCCTCGGCGATGGCGCGGGCCTTGGGCACCTCGTCGGCCTCGGAGAACAGGTAGCCGGTCGGGGTGCGTTCGAGCCTGGCCCAGGTGGCCAGGCGGACGAGCTGCGGCCGGTCGAGGTAGGCGTCGTAGAGGCGGACGGCGTAGCCGGGCAGGTCGTCGGGGGTCAGCGGCGCGACGTCGAGCACGCCCTGGACCTGGTCGGCCAGCACGGCGTCGAACAGGTCCTCCTTGCTGCCGTACTTGGCGTACATGACGGCCTTGCTGACCTTGGCCTCGGCGGCGATGCGATCGACGCGGGCGCCGGCGATGCCGTGGGCGGCGAACTCGGCGGCGGCGGCGTCGAGGAGGCGCCGCCTGCTGGCCTCTCCTCTCCCCATAAGGCGATTCTAGAACGAACTGGTTCGTTTGCGCGAACCACGCGGATCGGGTTACGGTCGGTCGCATCAGAACAAACTAGTTCGTTTTGGAGACGACCCCATGACTGCTCCCCTCACCTTGGACTCCTCCGAGCGTCCCGCGCCCGCCTTCCTCGCCGACGGCGCCCCCAAGCGGCTGCTGATCGGCGGCGCCTGGGTGCCCGCCCGGTCGGGCGAGACGTTCGAGACCCACGACCCGGCCACCGGTCAGGCTCTCGCCCGCGTCTCGGCCGCCGGCCCCGACGACGTCGCCGCCGCCGTGGCCGCCGCCCGCCGCGCCTTCGAGGCGCCCTCGTGGGCGGACATCACCCCGTACGAGCGCAGCAAGGTGCTGCTGCGCATCGCCGACGTGATCGAGGCGCACACCGAGGAGCTAGCCGTGCTCGACTCGCTCGACATGGGCGGGCCGCTGTGGCTGACGCGCTGGATGGTGGAGCACGCGGTGGAGGTGTTCCGCCACTACGCGGGCTGGCCGACGAAGATCTACGGACGGTCCGGGCCGTCGGACCCCTCGACCCTCGCCTACACCGTCCGCCAGCCGCTCGGCGTGGTCGCCGCCATCACCGCGTGGAACGGCCCGATCCTGCAGCTCGCCTGGAAGCTGGCCCCCGCGCTGGCGACCGGCAACACGGTCGTCGCCAAGCCCGCCGCCTGGTCGCCGCTGTCCGCGCTGCGCGCCGGAGAGCTGCTGGCGGAGACCGGGCTGCCGGCCGGCGTGGTGAACATCGTCACCGGCGGCGCCCCGACGGGCGAGGCCATGACCGGCCACCCGGACGTCGACAAGATCTCCTTCACCGGCTCGCCGGCCGTGGGCCGGCGCATCCTGGAGGTCTCCAGCAGGGACCTCAAGCGCGTCACGCTGGAGCTGGGCGGCAAGTCGCCGACCATCGTCTTCGACGACGCCGACCTGGAGGCGGCGGCGAGGGGCGCGGTGGCGGGGTTCGCGCAGGGCAGCGGCCAGGGCTGCGTGGCGGGCAGCCGCATCTTCGTGCAGGAGTCCGTCCGTGAGCGGTTCCGGGAGCTGCTCGTACGCGAGATGCGCTCGTACGCGCTGGGCGACCCGTTCCACCCCGGGACCCAGGCCGGGCCCCTCGCCACGCGGGAGCACTTCGACCGGGTGGCGGCGTACCTGGACGTGGCCAGGGAGGAGGGCGGCGTCCTGCACACCGCCGGCGAGCTCGGCCACGGCCTCTACATGCCGCCCACGCTGGTCGAGCAGGCAGGTCCCGGCGCCCGCGTCGTACGGGAGGAGATCTTCGGCCCCGTCGCGGCGCTGCTGACCTTCACCGACCTCGACGACGCCGTCGCCCAGGGCAACGACACGATCTACGGCCTGTCGGCGTCGGTGTGGACCAGGGACCTCGGCCGCGCCCACCGCGCCGCCGCCCGCCTGCGCGCCGGCACCGTGTGGATCAACACCTTCGGCGAGATGAGCGCGGGGAGCCTGCCGTTCGGCGGGTTCAAGCAGTCGGGGCTGGGCCGCGAGCACGGCGTGGAGGTGCTGGACGCCTACACCGAGACCAAGACCGTCATGGTGCGGCTCTGAGCCCGGGCCGTGAGTCCGGCCCTGAGGGGGCTTGACCTCGCCTTGGCGGTATCCGTGCCCGCCCGGGGGCCTGTGCCGGGCTGCCCGGGTAGGGCGCTGCTCATGACGAAGAAGCGGAAGCAGGAGCCGTCCGTCGGCGACGAGGTCACCTGGAAGAGCCACGGCTCCACCGCCCACGGCAAGGTCGAGAAGAAGGTCACCGGCAGGCAGGAGGAGGCGGGCCGCACGGTCGCCGCCTCGCCCGAGGAGCCCCAGTACGTCGTTCGCAGCGAGAAGAGCGGCAAGAAGGCGGTGCACAAGCCGTCGGCGCTGCGCAAGGGCAAGGGGTCGCGGTGAGCGAGGACGACGGGGCGATCGCGAAGGAGTTCGGCGAGGCGGTGAACATGACCGCCAAGGAGCTGGAGCACTGGCTGGACAGCGACGACTCCAAGGCGGTCGGGCAGAAGGACGGCGGCGGTGAGTCCACCGGCCACGAGTCGGGCCGGCGGATCGTGCACCTGCTGCGCGCCAGGAAGGCGGACCTGACCGAGGAGGACTACGCGCACATGCGCAAGGTGGTCGGCTACGTCCACCGGCACCTGGCGCAGCGGCCCTCGGGGGACGTCAAGGAGACCAAGTGGCGCTACTCGCTGATGAACTGGGGCCACGACCCGCTCAAGTGACCCGCGCCAGACAGTCGGCCAGCTCGCGCGGCCGGGACACCATCACCATGTGGCCGCCCGGCAGCTCGTCGGGGACGATGCCGAGCCGCTCCTGGACGTGCCGCCGGACGAACTCCGGGGTGAAGAGGCGGTCGTCGCGGCACAGGACGTAGCGGGTGGGGACGTCCGGCCAGGCCTTCAGCGGCCAGGGCTGCGCGACGGCCCGGTCCATGCTCATGTGCTCGGACACCGCCGCGTCGTGGGCGGTCACCCGGTCGGCCAGCTCCTTGGGAACGTCGTGCCAGTAGAGCTCGTACTCGTCCTCGGTGACGGACGGCGGCCTGCCGCTGCGCTCCCACCAGTCGCCGGGCGTCTCTCCCGGGCTGGGGATCATGGCGGTCACCATCACCAGGGCCGCCGCCTGCACGCGGGCGCAGACCAGCGGCCCCACGAACCCGCCCCACGAGTGCGCCACCACGACCAGCGGCCGCCGCTCCCCGACCGCCTCGACCACGGCGTCGGCGTAGGTCCACAGGTCGGCGTCGGGGTCGGACATGGGCAGGTCGATCGCGACGGTCTCGTGTCCCCGGGCACGCAGCTCGGGTTCGAGCAGGTGCCAGTCGTACGCGCTGCCACCGCCGCCGTGGATGAGAGCGAAAGTCGTCATGCCCGTACGGACCGCCGACGCCCAGGAAACTCATCGGCCATGCTGAAGCGTACGACCGAAAAGCACGCGTGGGCACGCCGAGCGTGACCTCCTGCTCGCGGCGCCGGCATGAGGACGCCCCCGGGCGCGGCCGGGGGCGTCTGCGGACTGTCAGGCGACCAAGCGTTTGCGGAGCAACTCCTTGGCCTGCTCGGCGCCCTTGTGGCTCTCGGCCTGGGCGCGGCGGAAGAAGCCGGCCAGCTCGTCGTCGCCCGTACGCTCGGCGTCGGCGATGTAGTTCTCCAGCCGCAGCACGTTGCTCAGGCACTGCTCGACGAACCAGATGAGGTTGTAGTCCTTGTCCTGGGTGCCGGTGACCTTGCCGGTCTCCTGGCCTGACGGATTCATGTGTCTCCTCCTAGCCTTCGGACGGTCGGTCCCCCTCGCGGACCGGCGGCGTGGCCGGTCGCCTCCGTCCTCCTGCCCGGCAGGCGCGCGTTATGCCCTCTCAGCGCCTCCGCGTGGTGAAGTCCAGCAGGAGGGCGGCGGTGCGCTGGGGGTCCTCCAGGATGGGGGTGTGTCCAAGGCCGGGCAGCAGCTCGACCGTCGCGCCCGGCACCTTCCGGTAGCCGGCGGCGGAGGACGAGCGCCATCTGCCGTCGTCCGCGCCGAACAGCACCAGCAGCGGCTTGCCCAGCCCCGCCAGACGGTCGGGCAGAGCCCGCTCCTTCAGGTACTCGGTGGTCTCGCGCATCGTGGTGGTGAGGGTGTGAAAGGTCATCAGGCGTACCTCGTCCACGAGCTCCTGGGGCACCTCGAAGTCGGGACGGCTGAAGGCGGTGCGGCCGAAGCGGAGGATCTGGTCGTCGGTCGGCGGCCATCGCGACGGGTCCAGGGGCAGGGGCTCCTGCGGGATGTACGCCTCCAGGCTCGGGCCCGTGTTGATGAGCGCGAGCGCGTCCACCAGGCGGGGCCGCAACTCGGCGAGGGCCGTGGCCACCACGCCGCCGCTGGAGTGGCCGGCCACCACCGCGCGTTCCAGGCCGAGCCGGTCGAGGGCCTGCGCGACGCGGCGTGCCTGGTCCGGCGTGGCGTAGCTGCGGTCGTCCGGTTTGCCGGACCTGCCGTGTCCGAGCAGGTCGATCCTGATGACGTGGTGCCGCCCCGCCAGCAGCGGGACCATCGCGTCCCACGAGCGGAGCGAGGAGGCCGAGCCGTGGACGAGCAGGAGCGCGGGCGCGTCGCGCGGTCCGTCCTGGCAGACGTGGAGGTCCCCGTCGTCCAGCGACAGCGTGCGGCTCTCGGTGGCGTCGTCGTGCTGTGACGGCTCATATCTCTCGGTAGCGCCGTCGTGCTGAGACGGCTCATATCTCTCGGTGGGGCCGCCCTGCATGCGCGGCCCGCCGTCGGAAACAGTCATGCCGTCACGGTGGCGTCGGCAGGGGGGCGGCGTATTGGACGAATGTTCTCCCGTCGGCGTTACCGGGCGTCGTCCGGCGGGGTGAGGCGGGTCCAGATGGCGGCGAGGGTTTCGAGGTCGTCGTCGCCGAGCCGGTCGAAGAAGAGCCGGCGCAGGTCGCCGTGCTGGCGGCGCCACGCCTTGCGCATCAGGGCGCGGCCCTCCTTGGTCAGGTAGACCTCGAAGCCGCGCCCGTCCTCGGCCGAGCGCCGCCGCTCGATGAGGCCGCGCCGCTCCAGCCGGTCGGCGAGCCGGGTGAACCCGCCGCTCGACATCAGCCGCTCCTGCGCCAGCTCCGACATGCGCATGCCCTTGCGGCCCGCCTCGCCGAGCAGCGCGAGCACGCTGTATTCGGCCATGCTCACCCCGAGGGGCGCGAGCCCGGCCTCGATCTCGCGCCAGATGCGGTCGTGGGTGACCAGGAACCCCCGCCACGCCGCGTCCTCGAGCTCTGACAGCCTCTCCGTCGCCATGGGCAGCACCGTATCGGCCCGCGTACGGCCGCGCCAGCCGCACTTGCCTGTCTGCACAGCAAAGCTCAGACATGGAGCCCCACCGTCGGCCCAAGCGACCACCAGCGGAATCCCCCGGAATAATTGCTTGCGCAAGCAGATTAGAGCACAATGACCGAACCCAGAGACTAGGAGAACGACATGTCGTTCGAGATCGGCATCATGACGTTCGGCGAGCTGACGGAGGACCCCGCGACGGGACGGCTCCCCTCCCCCAGGCAGCGCGTCCGCGAGACGATCGAGCAGGCGCAGCTCGCCGACCAGGTGGGCCTGGACGTCTTCGGAGTGGGCGAGCACCACAGGTCCGACTTCGTCGGCTCGGCGCCGTCGATCCTGCTGGCCGCCGCCGCCGAGCGCACCGAGCGGATCAGGCTGACCAGCGCGGTCACCGTGCTCAGCTCGGAGGACCCGGTACGCGTGTGGGAGCAGTTCGCCACCATCGACCTGCTGTCGGCCGGGCGGGCGGAGATCATCGCGGGGCGCGGCTCGTACACGGAGTCGTTCCCGCTGTTCGGCTACGACCTGAAGGACTACGCGGAGCTGTTCCGCGAGAAGCTCGGCCTGCTGCTCGCCATCCGCGACCGCAACCCGCTCACCTGGCGGGGCCGATTCCGTCCGCCCCTGGACGAGGCGGACGTCGCGCCGCGCGCCGACGGCGGCACGATCCCGATCTGGGTGGGGGTCGGCGGGTCACCGGCGTCGGCGATCAGCACCGGCAGGCTCGGCCTGCCGATGGCGCTGGCCCTGCTGCTCGGGCCGATGACGACGCACGAGGAGACCGTACGGCTCTATCGGGCCGCCGCGGCGGAGGCCGGCCACGACGCCGCCGCGCTGCCCGTCAGCATCAACGCCCACGGGTACGTCGGCCGCACCAGCCAGGCCGCCCGCGACACCATGTACCCCTACTTCGCCAGGGGCATGCTGGACAACAACCACCAGCGTGGGGCCGGTTTCCCGCTGTCGAGGCCGGTGTTCGACGCGCAGGCGACGCCCGCGGCCGGGCTGCTGGTCGGCAGCGCGCAGGAGGTCGCCGACAAGCTGCTCGCCTACCACGAGCTGTACGGGGTGACGCGGGCCGTCATCCAGATGGGCTTCGGCGGCATGCCGCAGAAGGAGCACCTGGCCGCCATCGAACGCCTCGGCACCGAGGTGGCCCCCCTGGTGCGCCGCGAGGTGGAGAGGAGCGCGGCATGACCTTGCGCGTCGCGGTGGTGAACGGCAGCCCGAACGAGCCGTCCAAGACGATGGGGCTGGTGGACGTCATCCTCGCCACGCTGGACGGCATGATGCCGATCGAGGTGGCGCGGATCGACGTCTACCGGCTCGGCCCCGGCTTCACCGGCGCGGTCGAGCGCGACGACGTCACGCCGGAGGTCGAATCCGCGCTGCGGCTGGCCGAGAGCGCCGACCTGCTGGTGGCGGCGGCGCCGGGCCGGCGACTTCGACGGCACGCTCCTCCTCAACCCGCGCGTCCACGGACGCGTCGAGCTCGCCCTGGCGGACGTGGCGGACCTGCTGCGACCCCGCGCGACGAGTCCGGCACCCTCCTGACCGCCCCGCCCGAATTGTCCAAAGAGATCACCCTTAGCATGCAGGGGTACCCCCGGCCACGGACAGGAGACCCCGCTGCATGGACCTCGCCACCCGCCGGCGCCGGCAGGCCCTCTTCCTGCTCTTCTTCCTCCCCGGCATCGCCCTGTCGTCGTGGGTGACCCGCACCCCCGACATCCGTGATCGGCTGGAGGCCTCCACCGGCGAGATGGGGTGGATCCTGTTCGGGCTGTCGCTGGGCTCGATGGCGGGCATCCTCTGCTCGGGGCGGCTCACCTCCCGGTTCGGCACCCGCCCGGTCATCGCCATGGGCACCGCCCTGCTCGTCGCCGCGCTGGCCATGATGAGCGGCGGCGCCCTCCTGTCGTCGGTGCCGCTGGTGGTGGCGGGGCTGTTCACGTTCGGGATGGGGGTGGGCGCCGGCGAGGTCGCGGTGAACGTCGACGCCACCGACATCGAGCGCGCCACCGGCCGGACCACCATGCCCATGCTGCACGGCTGCTTCAGCCTGGGCACGGTGGCCGGCGCCGGGGCCGGCATCGCGGCCACCGCCGCCCGGCTGCCGGTGCACTGGCACCTGGCCGCCGTCACGGTGATCGCCGTCGTGCTGATGCTGTACGCCGTCCGCGCCATCCCCGCCGGCACCGGCCGCGCCGCCGCGCAGGACGGCGGGCCCCGTGAGCGGCCGAAGCTGTGGAAGGACGCCAAGCTGCTCATGATCGGCGCGATCGTGCTCGCGATGGCGCTGGCCGAGGGCGCGGCCAACGACTGGCTGCCGCTGCTCATGGTGGACGGGCACGGCGTGGACGCCGCGTCAGGGTCGCTCGTCTACACGGGGTTCGCCGCCGCGATGACGATCGGCCGGTTCTGCGGGACGTACGTGCTCGACCGGTTCGGCCGCACCCTCGTGGTCCGCGCGAGCGCCGTGTCGGGCGCGGTCGGCCTGCTGCTGGTGATCTTCTCCGACAGCGCGGTGCTGGCGGGGGCTGCGGTGCTGTTCTGGGGGCTCGGCGCGTCGCTCGGCTTCCCCGTCGCGCTGTCGGCGGCGGGCGAGACCGGGCCCGACGAGACCGCCCGCGTCAGCCTGGTCGCCACCATCGGCTACGTGGCCTTCCTCGTCGGGCCGCCCGGTCTCGGCTTCCTCGGAGATCACTGGGGGCTGCGGCCTGCGATGCTGGTCGTGCTCGCGTTCGTCGCCTGTGCCGCCTTCCTCGCCTCCGCCGTCGACACCCGCCGCGCCACCCCTGCCGCGGTGGGCGGCGAGGCGTCGTAGCGGCTCAGCGTACGTACACGTCGGGCCTGGGCGGCGTGCTCATGCCGGCGCCGATGAAGAAGCTCGGGTGCGGCGGCTGGTTGTAGGCGGTGTTCTGCCAGGCCAGCGCCACCCGGTACTGCGGGTCGTGCAGCAGCGTGTGGATCTTGGTGGTGGTGGCGTGCGGGGTGGCGTAGATGCGCAGGGCGTGGTCGTCGCTCGTCGGCCAGATGACCTCTTCGCGCCAGTCGCCCAGGATGTCGCCCGACAGGGACGGGGTGGCCTTGGTGCCGTTGTTGGAGTGCACGCCTGAGGCCGTGAGCAGGCGGGTGTCGCCGCCGGTGCCGTACTTGTCGATGCGGGTCTGGTCCAGCAACTCCCTGACGGGGTCACCGTCCCACCAGGCCAGGAAGTTCGCCGAGGACGGCTTGCGTCCGACGTTGTTGCCGGTGACGCCGCGCAGGTTCGACTCGGCGGCCGACCAGAACTCGCCCGCCCCACTGGCCGGCGAGATGTCGCCGGCCACTCCCCGGCCGTTGTCGTTGCCCGAGGCGGTGGACCAGAGGATCTGGCCGTTGCGCGGGTTGATGTAGAGCGAGCCGGGTTGTGAGGTGGACTCGCTGACCTTGAAGTACTCCAGGCCCGGCCTTGCCGGGTCGAAGTCGCCGAGGTGCTGGGCGTCGCCGTGGCCGGTGCGGGTGGACCACAGGCCGGCGCCGTTGTCGTCCACGGCCATGGCGCCGTAGAC
>NZ_JBFAQA010000038.1:0-101554 GCF_040677005.1 Nonomuraea sp. NPDC049421 | reverse complement strand
TGTACCCACCCCTTTGCCCGTACCGCATGCTCCGGTCGTACCGCATCGAACGCGATCCGTCACGAGGCTAGGACTCTACGCTTTCAACCGGTGTATCCATGGTCATCGAGATCTGCGAGTGACGCAGGATGCGCATGGCCACGCGCGGATGGACGTCGAGGGCGGCCAGGAGTGAAGCACCGGTGTGTCGGGTGTCGTGGACGCGGATGCGCGGAACACCCGCTCGGCGGTAGTGGCTCTCAAAGGCCCGGTTGAAGCTCCGCAGCTCGATCGGTGTGCCCGTTCGGGTCGTGAAGGTCAGGTACGTGGACACGTACCTTTTCTACGCGCCCGCTCGTTCGGCCAGCTCCCGCAGCTCAGAGGACGCCGGATCCTGCATCGACAGCAGGTCAGAGACGAGTTGCCGTACGACCCGGTGGTTGCGAATCTGCTCCGGCGTGACGCTTTCGGCCTCCAGCAGTCGCGCCACCGCTTCGTCCACCTGGCGACGCTGCGCATGCGCCCGCGCGAGATCGACAGCCAGCCGCGCCCGTCGCTCGGCCGACAGCGTCGAGGCGTCCACCGCGGTTCCGACCCGCAACGCGTGCCCGGCGTCACCCACCTCCACAGCCACCGCCACCTCATGTAGCGCCACGTTGGCCGGCCCGAACTCGGTGTTGTAGTAGTTGCGCCCCTCACCGACCCGCGTGGCCATCTCGCGGGCTCGCGAGAGGTGCTCGTAGGCGACATCGGCCTGATTGAGCCGTGAGGCCGCCACCGCCCGCTGCAACGTCAGTCCGCCCCACAGCGACATCGCTTCCACGTTGCCCTGATCGGTCAGGAACCACAGCGCCTCGGCAGCGGTCCGCGCAGTCTCCTCCGCCTGGTCGAAATGACGCGCCCCCAGGAACACGAACCCCAGCCGGAACGCCCCGGCCGCCATCATCAAGGGGTTGCCGGCCCGCTCGGCCGCGCTGATGGCCCGATCGGCCGCGATCCACGCCGCCTCCGGCTCACCCAGCTTGGCCAGCGACGCCGAACACGCCTGATAGGTGACCGCCAGCAGCTCGAACAACTCGGCCTGCCGCTCAGCAGGCGCGGACCGTACCGCGTTCTCCAGCGTCGGGACGAGCCCACGCAGCAGCTCCATACTTATTGTGCGGCGCAAGTACATCAAGTCGCTTGTACGGGGACTGGCCAACTTCCTTGTTGCCGACCTGGACGGCCTCGTCCGGCTCGTCAAACGCAAGCTGAAGAAGATCCAGTACCGGCCTCACCTACTCACCGGATGCCTGACCCAGACCGGACTCACCCTCGACGTCCCGGCAAAACCATGACCGACCCTACGAATTCAACCGGTGTACCTCTTCCAGACTAATGTCAGCTTATGTAGCTGGCTGTCCGGAATCTTCTAGGCATCTCAGGGAGACACGTTGTGTGCTATGGGCGTTCTACACTGGGCTTGTGGCTCTGTCGTCAGATTCAGGTTACGCATACGATGTATGTCTTTCGTATGCGGGTGAGCAGCGTGCTTACGTTGAGCTTGTAGCCGCCGGTCTTCGCCGCGCGGGTGTTCGAGTGTTCTTCGACGCCTACGAGCAGGCAACGCTCTGGGGTAAAGACCTATACGAACACCTCAGTCATATATACCAGGAATCTGCGCAATATTGCGTGCTTTTTGCATCGGCTGCGTATGCGGCCAAAGTATGGACATCGCACGAACGTAGAAACGCGCAAGCGCGAGCCCTTAATGCCAATGAGGAGTATATCCTTCCCGCCAGGTTTGATGATACGAAAATTCCCGGACTATCGCCTACCGTTGCTTATATTGATCTGCGCGGCATTGCGCCCGAAGATCTGGTGGGTCTTGTTCTAGAAAAGCTCAGGCCACACGACGGCGAGGAGCGTCTCCTTACCATCGCACTACCGGTGGTTCCACGTTCCCCTAGCGAGCAGATGCGGCTTCTATCGGAAAAACCTCCGGCTTGGGAGTATATTCTATTCGCGAGCGAACTGCAGATGGGTCAGCGTGCATTGCTGGATAAGTGGCATGACCATGAGCTTGGCTATGCTGCTCGGAGTGGAAAACACATCGATCCGGAAAGTGCTCCTTCCTATCTTGATGCGAAATTCAGTGAAATTCAAGAGATAATATCTGCAATCGAGCTTATATTCAGCCGCTCCGCGCAGAACCGTGCTTTCGGAGAGCCTGGCCAGGCGGGCGACGAGGAACGCATAAAGCATCTCGCGCGAAAGCTTCTCCATATATATGAAGGTCTACTTGATTGGTCGGCTCATCTCAGAAGCTTGAGTGTTCCCTCGGAATTCACTCGTGCCTTTCGGCTGGCAGCGTCCTTCTCTGACCAACCGCTTCGAGAGATTCGCCAGTTCATAGAGAGCTTCATAGCGATGGCAGAGCAACTGCCCGAGATGCTGGCTCAAGGCCAGCCGGTGAGAGTATCTATGGACTTGATAGTTACCGCAGATGACTTGGTCATCGAAGAGTTCAATGGAGAGTTGCGACGCTTGGGTGAGGTCCTAGGCTGACCAGCAGTCCAAGCATCGACGAGCGCCTGCTTACCCTCCTTCGCGCCCACCGATTATGAGCGTGGTGGTGGTATCCAGGGGGATCACGTGTCAGATGCTCCGTCAGGCGGGTGAGGGCTCGTCTGCGTACGGCAGCGGGGCATTGGAGCACCGGCGCGCGCCTGACCTGTGCTGTACAGCAACCGATACAGCAACACCGCCCTACACGATCACACGCTGGCGACCCGTATCCACTGTCTTACCAGGACGTGCACGCGTCCACTTGGGATGTGCCGTTCACTACGGATCAGAAGGTTAGGGGTTCGAGTTCTCTCGGCCGCGCACAGCGTCAAGGCCCGCTACCAGGGATTCCTGGGAGCGGGCCTTCGTGTTTGTCAGGACAATGTTGAAATCCTGCTAACACCTCTGCTGACAAGCGCCCTCTTCCCCCCTCACCGACCGGCTCGGCGAAGATGTCAGCTGCCGAGGTCGCCGGCAGCCTTCGTCCGCCAGGCGAAGCGGGACGTCGTCCGATCGCCATGGGGTGATCGAGGTCTGTCGCGGTCGGGGCGATCGAAGAGCCAGGGTTCGTTCCTCACGCCGGCTCACGGGGAAGCGCAGTCGACCGCGCGCCGCAGTCCGATGCCCAGCGGCAAGGATCAGGCCGCGTAATCATGCGTCGCTCCGGTGGTGGCGCTCCGTCTCGCGCGACAGATCCGGTTGCCGCATGATTCTGTGAACCTACTGCAGCACCGAGGGTTGCCCGGGATGACGGTGGTGCTGGAGTTCCCAGGGGTCGTGGGCGCTGAAGATCGACACCTGGTCGCCGTGGCGGCGGAGGAGTTCGCGTAGCCGAGCCTGAGTGCCGAGTCTGAGATCGTGGTGAACTTCTGAGCTGGTTTGCACTAGATCCAGGAGCGGGTGAGGCTGGGGGGTGTCACCGAGTTCCCGGTGGTAGTAGTAGGCGTCACCGCAGTGCAGGAGCCAGCGGTCGCCGTCCTGGACCGCCACTCCGGCGTGGCCGGCGGTGTGGCCGCCGAGCGGGATCAGGCGGATCTGCGGCGGAAGGCCCTGGGCCTGCAGGGAGGCGAAGCCGAACCAGTCCTCGCCGGGGCCGGTGGGATAGGTCACCCAGTTCGGGTGGTGTGCCCAGTGGGCCGGGCGGTAGCGGAAGCTGGGCGCCTGACTGGTCGCGGCTTCAAGCTCGGCCGCCAGAACGTGAACCTGGGCGGTGGGGAAGTCGGGCAGGCCACCGCAGTGGTCCACATCGAGGTGCGTCACGATGATGTGGCGTACGTCGCCGGGGTCATACCCCAGCCCGGCTATCTGGCGTATGGCGGTTTCCTGCTCGTCCAGCAGGGGCTGGGCCATCTCGACCCAGTCGGCGCCGAGGGTATGGCTGGGGTCGCGTACATCGTCCAGGCCGAGACCGGTTTCGATGAGGACCAGTCCTTCGGAGTCGGTCTCGACCAGCAGGCAGTGGTTGACGGCGTGCGCGGGGGCCGGGCCCGGATAGGTGGCTTCGATCTGCCGTACGGACCCGCAGTTGAGGTGATGGATCTGCATGGCGGCTAGCCTGCTAGTTGAAGCGCGGTTCAAGTCAAGGAGGCATGGTGGGCGAGCAACTGCTGGACATCGCAGAGGTGGCCGAGCGCTCCGGGCTGGCGGCGTCGGCGCTGCGGTTCTACGAGAAGCGGGGCCTCGTCGCCCCGGCGGGCCGGAACGGGTTGCGCCGGACCTACCACTCCGAGGTCCTCGATCACCTCGCCTTCATCACCTGCGCACGCGGCGCCGGGTTCACCATCGCCGAGATCGCCAGATTCCTGCGGGCAACCCCCGGCGACCTGGAGCTACGCACCCGCATGATCGGCAAGGCCGAGGAACTGGAGGAAGACATCGCCCGCCTGATCCGCATGCGCGACGGCCTCCGCCATGCCTCGACCTGTACGCACGAGCCGCTCGTGGAATGCCCCGACTTCAAGCGCACCTTCCAACCCGGCGCCCCCTCCCGCCCCTTGGGACCAGTCCCTGTAGATCAGGCTTGATCCCGATGCGCCCTGTTCTTGCGGTGAAGGCTCCCTGCCATACGGGCCAGGGATTCCTGGGAGCGGGTCTTCGTGCTTATCAGGACAATTCTGGGATCTTGCCAACACCTCTGCTGACAAGCGTCCACTTCCTCGGCCCTCGGATGGTCATCTGACTACCCTTACGATCCACGTCGGACCAGCGTAGGTGTTGGCGTGGCCAACATTTCCGGCTTTCATGAACAGAGGCCGCCGCGGTCGCCGTACCTGGTTCGATCCGATCATGACATCCAACCGACGAAGGGCCGCGCTGGCGGCGGTCCTGGGCCTGGCCGCAGTGGCTGTTCCCGTGGCCACTCCGGTGGCCTTACCGGCGGCGGCGACGGCCGTGCCGGAAACGTGTGTGGCGCCGCCACCCGACAGTCCGGACTATGACGACTTCGTGCTCACGTACAAGACCGAGTGCGCCTCGAAGAACAACTACGACCGGACTTTCCCGGACGTGACGGTGTCCGCGCTGGTCGACGGGCGCAATGAGCTGTCGGTCACGACCTCGACGGCGCTGGCCGGCGCGATCGCGTCGGTCAAGGTGAACGAGAAGGAGTTCATCGCCAGCGGCGGCCACGGCGCGGCCTTCCAGTACGCCTTCCACGCCTGGAAGGACGGCCAGGAGGCGAGCGAGTGCTACAACCCCACGCAGGCCGGCGCCCGCAGGGACGACGACCGCAAGGCGCCGCCCTACCACGGGCCCAGCACGAGTGCGCTCTACACCATGGCCAAGTCGGGCAGCTCCATCCGTACGGAGCAGCGGCCGGCGATGTTCATGACCTTGACGGACGCGCAGCCGGGCTGGGGCGGCTGCATACCCGCCGAACGCCAGCCGGCGCGTGAGCCGTACACGATGGGCCTGTCGCCGTACTGGCTGAGTACCAAAATCGAGATGGCTCCCGACCACGACGCGATTGGGCTGGAGAACGTCTTCCGCGCCGCCGCCACGATCACCTCGGAGGACGAGCCGTACGACCACTTCAGCAGCGCCTTCGTCGCCTACCTGCAGCCGGACTTCACCGAGGTCTTCTCCTACAGCCCAGGGCTGGGGCGGCTGTCGGAGCAGCCGGCGGAGTCGCACACGAGCAAGGACCCCATGGTCCGCTGCACAGCTGACGGGGACTACTGCCTCGGCATGTACGTCAAGCCAGACGTCCAGGGCGACGAGGCGTACTACTACACGATGTCGCGCCCGCCCATGGACTACAACGGCCACTTCGGCGAGAACACCATCCAGGTGACGAGCCCCAGCGGCGCCATGGACGAGGGGGACGAACGCAACTACGAGACCTACGTGGTCGTCGGCAACAAGAGCCGCGTCGAGAGCACCATGACGCAGCTCCACGAAGCGTTCCAATAGGTCACGGGAGACCCTTGCCCGGCGGCCGCTCCGCTCCGCGCCGGTCGGCCGCCGCTCCGTACGACAGGCCCTCCGGGATCATCAGGGGAGGTCCTGATCAGGTGTCGTACATGCCGTCCCACGGCTCGTAGAAGCCGATGTTGTCCGGGTAGAACTCGGCGTGTTCCATCCCTTCGAAGGTCTTGATGACCAGACCGAACAGGACCCCGTCGAACGTGCGCTGGAAGGGCCGGATGGCGATGTCGTCGTAGCGGAACCCGGGAAGCGCCTCGAGCCAGTGATCGAGTCGCTCGTTCGCGAGGTCGACGGCTGCCCGATGGTCGTCTTCAGCGCCGGTCCCCTTGATGCGAGAGTCGAGGTGATGGCCGGCGGCGTCGAAGGTGTGCAGGACGGCGTACCAGCGTTTGTGTTTCAACCAATCGTCGGTGCGGGTGTAGCCCTGGCGGAAGGCGGCGACGACGGAGCCGAAGAACTGGCCACCATCCCAATGACCGACCGTGTCGGTGTGATAGTCGGATAAGTGAGCGATAGGGATGATTTCGGGGACTCCCATGCACCTGAGAGTAGAGACCAGGACCGACACCGCTGAGGACCGTCGGGGCCCTACGGGCGTATCGTCCGAATGTGGATCATCCGCCGGAGGGCTTCGGCATCGCAAGTGCCGGGACGATGCGGGTGTGCTGGTCGAGGATGCCGACGCCCGACGAGCGGCTCGCCATGGATGACCGGAGCCTCGAACTGCCAGGTCAGTCGGACAACGGCCAGTAGAGCTCATACGTCAGCACCGCGCCCGCCACGACCGAAAGCGGCCAGAGCGGGACAAGCCAGAGCGCCGTCAAGCGCGTGCGCCGCATACGTCGGGGGATCATCGTGATCATCGCACCCAGCAGGGCGCAGCCGACCGGCGCGAAGAGCCAGACGAAGAAGAGAGCCTGATCCAAGGCGCTGATGGGAGCGCATTCTTCGGTCTCGTACCCCGTCATTGGATCGAGCCCGCAGGCCTTGTTCTGCAGGACGGTCATGCCCATCGATGCGAAGAAGCCCACCATCCAGAGGACAGCACAGACGAAGATGACTTCCGTGATGATCAGAGCTCGACGTCCGGAAGCGCTCAGCGGGCGCGGGCGGGGGCGCGGCTTGGCCATGAGCGGACTTTACGGCGCGGATCTTCGAGTGATCAACGGCCGGCCTGGAAGGTTCGGCAGAGGCTCAGGCGCCGCGATGATCGTCGTACGGACGGGTGGAAGCTTTGCTCCCGTGACCACCGTGCGGACGTCCAGAGACGTCCCGCTCTCGGGACGGCCTGGACGCCGCCAGTGCGCACGGCCTCTCACCCGAGTCAGCGGGCTTCGAGGTCGCCGTGGGCCTCGATGGAGAGGTCCTGCCAGTCGGACCAGGTCTTGAGGCGGGCCGCGTACGCCTGCTCGATCATCGGCTGGAACCCCTTCCCGAACAGCACCCGCACCGGCGGGTTGTCGGAGTCCACGAGCTTGAGCAGGGCCTGCGCCGCGGCGGCCGGGTCGCCCGCGGGCATCTTGCCCGCCATCGCCCCGAGCCGCTGCCGGAGGCCGTCGTAGGCGGGGTCGGGCTTGGCCATGTGGCCGTTGGCGAGGGGGTCGGGGTTGTTGCCGTCGCGGGTGGCGAAGCCGGCGGGCTCGATGATGGTCAGCTTGATCCCGAACTCGGCGACCTCGCCGGCGAGCGCCTCGTTCAGGCCCTCGAGGGCCCACTTGGAGGCGTGGTACGCGCCCCCGAGCGGCATGGCGATGACCCCCGCGGCCGAGGACAGCTGGATGATGTGCCCGGAGCGCTGCGCCCGCAGGTACGGCAGCGCGGCCTGGACCACCCACACCGCGCCGAACAGGTTGGTCTCCATCTGGTCGCGCAGTTCCTGCTCGGTGAGCTCTTCGACGGCGCCGATCTGGGCGTATCCGGCGTTGTTGACGATGACGTCGAGGCGGCAGAAGTGCTCGTGGGTGCGCTGCACGGCGTCGAAGACGCCGGCCCTGTCGGTGACGTCCATCTCCAGGGGGAGGACGGCGTCGCCGTAGGTGTCGATCAGCGCCTTCAGGCTCTCGGTGCTGCGGGCGGTGGCGGCGACCTTGTCGCCGCGCCTCAGGGCGGCCTGTACGAAGTTGCGGCCCAGACCGCGGGATGAACCGGTGACGAACCAGACCTTCTGCATGATGTGCTCCTTGTTGCCGCTATCAGCCGTTCCAACCTCCAAGACGAGACAGCCCCGTGAAGCTGTGAGATCCCGGGCCTGTGAGCTGCGACACATGTTCCTTTTGTCCGGGACGGTGATATCAATGGGCGGCGTGACCCGCGTCGAAGAGTTCCAGGAACTGAGGCCGCTGCTTTTCGCGATCTCCTACCGCATCCTGGGCAGCGTGAGCGAGGCCGAGGACGCCGTCCAAGAAGCCTGGCTGCGCTACGAGGGCTCCGCGACCCGGCCCGAATCGCCCAAGGCGTTCCTGTCGGCGACGGTGACGCGGATCTCGATCGACGTGCTGCGTTCGGCGCGCGTACGGCGTGAGGCTTATGTCGGTCCCTGGTTCCCAGAACCGCTGCTGGCCGACCCCTATCAGGACCCCGAGCGGTCGGCGGAGCTGTCCGACTCGTTGTCGATGGCGGCGTTGATCCTGCTGGAGCGGCTCAGCCCGCTCGAACGCGCGGTCTTCGTCCTCCGCGAGGTGTTCGCCTTCAGCTACCGGGACATCGCCGCCGCCGTGGACCGGTCGGAGGCGGCCTGCCGCCAGCTCGCGGTGCAGGCGCGCCGCCACATGGAGGCGGGCCGGCCCCGCTTCGAGGCCGACCGCCGGGCCCGCGACCAGCTCGCGGGCCGCTTCTTCCACGCGATGCGCGAGGGGGACGTCGCGGGGCTGCAGGAGCTGCTGGCCGCCGACGTGCAGCTGGTCAACGACGGGGCCGGCAAGATCGGCAGCACGATACCGCTGTTCGGCGACACGAAGGTCGCCAAGGTGCTGGCCGTCATGATCCCGCCGTTCGCCCAGATCGGCGCGGCGCTGGAGCCGACCGAGGTGAACGGCCAGCCGGGCGCGATCATCCGCGACCGCGACGGCCGCATCTTCAACGTCTGGACGCTCGACATCCAGGACGGACGCATCCACACCATCCGCTCGATCGTCAACCCAGACAAGCTCACCCACTTCGGCCCCATCGCCGACGCCCTCGCCGTCATCGAGGAGAAGAAGCAGGTCCGCCGCAACCGTTAACTCGGGTAGCGCAGGCTCAGCTCGTCCATGGCGAGCTCCCAGAAGGACCGGTAGCGCGTGGCACCGGGTTTCCAGGGCGCGAGATGCCAGGCCTCCCACTCACCTTCGGCGGTCCTGACGTGAGGATTGAGCAGCGCCACCCCGTCGTCCCAATAACCGGCGAGAAGGGTGCCGGGCACGTACTCCCCTCGGTAATGGATGGAGTCCTGCTCGGGTCCGTAGACGAAATAGAGCTCGTCGGGGACGCTCGCGGGCGTCGACCAGGCCTCGGCCCTGGACGGATCGACGTCACGGAGCCAACCGGCTTCCTGTACGGACAACAGGAGGCAGTCATCGTCGCTGCCCCAGCCGTTGGCGACGAGCAGGAACTGCCGATAGCTCGGCGGCAACCCCATCCCGAGCCGCTCCTCGACCTCCCGCACCTCCGCCTCGGTGGCCGGCGGATGCAGCTCGCCCAGCGGGTTACGAGTGCGGCGCTCGCCGATCCGTTCGGACCATGCGTACTGGGCGCTCGCTGCCATGAAGGTCCTTTCTATGGATCCCGCTCGTGCTGCGCGGCTGTGGCGGTTTGCACGCGGGCACAATAGCGCTAAGGCCGCCCGGGAAGGGCGGCCTAAGGATGTGGTGTTCGGGGAGACCCCTAGGCACCCATCGAAGATTTCTGCCCCCAGCTAAGCACACCAAGCCAGAGCGATGCATCGCCGAGGAGCCGGTCGCGCTGGCAAGCACATCGCGTTGACCTCCTGGGCGGAGCGGGCCTAGCATCGCGTGGGAACGTTGCCACATCGGAAAGGCGCCCATGTCCTCCGTACGTGTTCTTGATCAGGGCTGGGAGCTTCGGGGGTTCCTCGGGGATGACTGGCAGTTGCATCGGGCGCAGTTGCATGCTCGCCAAGGTCACAACGGGGGCTGGGTGCCGGCGAAGGTGCCGGGGAGTGTGCTGGCTGATCTGGTCGCGGCCGGGGAGGCGGTGGATCCGTACGTCGGGCGGCAGAGCATGCTGTCCGAGTGGGTTTCGCAGCGGACCTGGGTGTATCGGACGCGGCTGGTCGCGACGGAACTCGCGGATGGGGAGCGGGCCTTTCTCGAGTTCGACGGGATCGACTATGCGGCGACCGTTCACCTCGATGGGGAGCGGGTCGCGGTGCATGAGGGGACGTTCGTGCCGCTCGTCGTCGAGGTCACCGGGCGGCTGGGTGAGGAGCACGCGCTGGCGGTCGTCGTCCAACCGGCGCCGGTCAGTGAGCCGCAGGTCGGGTACACGGCCAAGGTGAACGTCCACAAGGGGCGCATGGGGTATGGGTGGGACTTCTGCCCGCGGCTCGTGCATCAGGGGTTGTGGCAGTCCGTGCGGCTGCGGACCACCAGGGCGCTGCGGTTGGTCGATGTGTGGGCGCGGGCCAGCATTGAGGGAGATATCGGGAAAGTCGTCGTTCAGCTCGACACGGATGCGTCGGATCAAGAGGGCTGGGCTGAACTGACTCTCCGGACGGCTCAAGGCGAGATCGTGGCGGAGGCCGGCGTTCCGCCTCACGGCAGCACCACGCTCACCCTGGACGATCCCCGCCGGTGGCATCTCAACGGGCACGGTGAGCCCCACCTCTACACGCTCACCACGATCCTGCGCGACGCGAAAGGCGAGGTCAGCGACCGGCGGGACACCCGGATCGGGTTCAGGGACGTGCGGTTCACCCGCGACCCAGGGGCGCCGGCGGACGCGCTCCCGTACCGGCTGACCGTGGACGGCCGGCCCACCGACATCAAGGGGTGGAACTGGGTGCCGGCCGACGCGCTCTACGGCGCCGTCGACCAGGCCAAACTGCGCCACCTCCTCACGCTCGCCCGCGACGCCGGCGTCACCATGCTGCGCGTCTGGGGCGGCGGGCTCATCGAGAGCGAGGCGTTCTACGACCTGTGCGACGAGTACGGCATCCTCGTCTGGCAGGAGTTCGCCCAGTCCAGCTCTGGCATGGAGAGCCTGCCCAGCGACGACCCCACGTTCGTGGCCAGGATGACGGCCGAGGCGGAGCGCATCGTCCCGGCGCGGCGTAACCATCCGAGCCTGGCGATCTGGTGCGGCGGCAACGAGCTGCAGCGGGCCGACGGCGTGCCGCTGACGGACGCGGACTCACCGGTGCCGGCGGCGCTGCACGGCGTGGTGGCCCGGCTGGACCCCGACCGGCACTGGCTGCCGACCTCCCCGACGGGGCCGGTGTTCGGGAACACGCTGGAGAGCGTACGCACCGGGCCCGAGCACCACGACGTGCACGGCCCGTGGGAGCACCAGGGCCTGGACGACCACTACCGCCTCTATGACGAGGGCAGGGCGCTGCTGCTGAGCGAGTTCGGGGTGGAGGGGATGAGCAACCTGCGGGCCATCGAGTCGGTGGTGCCGGCCTCGGAGCGCCGCCTGCCGACCACCCGCAACCCGGTCTGGGACCATCTCGGCCGCTGGTGGAACAACGAGCCCCTGGTACGCGCCGCGTTCGGCGACGCCATCGAGGACCTGGGAACGTTGTCACGCGCGAGCCAGTTCCTCCAGGCCGACGGACTGCGGTACGCGGTCGAGGCCAACAGGCGCCGTCCCGAGAGCTGCGGGGTGCTGCCGTGGCAGCTCAACGAGTCGTTCCCGAACGGCTGGTGCACGGCGTCCGTGGACTACTTCGGTGAGCCGAAGGCGGCCTACCACTACGTGCGGCGGGCGTACCGGCATGAGCATGTGTGCGCGGCGCTGTCCGCGCCACGCGTCGGGGACGAGCTGCGCGCGGTCGTCTGGGCCTGGTGGGAGGGCGGTCCTGCCGAGGTCGAGGCGCGCGTGCTGGGCCTCGACGGCGGCGTGCGGGCCGAGCGGCGCTGGACGGCCGCCGCCCCCGGCGAGATCGGCACGATCACGTGCGCGCCGGGGCCGGGCAGCTTCGTGCTCGACCTGTCCGTACGCGGCGAGGGCCGTACCGACACCAACCGGCGTACCATCACCAACCGGTACGTCCTCACCGCCGGCCCCGGCTTCGCCGACCTGCTCACGCTGCCCGAGGCCCGCGTCACCACCACACTGCAGGCCGGCGACACGACCTGGACGCTGCGGCTGCGCCACGAGGCGGGCCCCGTGGTGCCGTTCGTGCGCCTGCTCGACGCCCGCCCGGCGACGGCGCCCGGCTGGGCCCGCTGGGACGACAACGCCTTCGACCTGCTGCCCGGCGAGGAACGCGTGCTGCACGCCACCTGGGACGGCGTCCCGCCGCAGGATCGCCGGATCCGCCTGGACGCGTGGAACCTCCCGCCGACGACCCTGACCGACGCCGGCCTGTGACTCCTCCGCAACGCCGGGAGGCACCCTCCGCCGGCGATCGGCGCAACGTGCGGGCGACGCTCGCTGACAACGTCATCCGAGGCTGACCCCATGTATTAATGTGACGACCGTGAGTAACGGGGATTCCGTCGCCGCGGCCTTGTCCGCACGCGTCCTGCGCCGCATCGGCCGGCGCGGCGCGTCGCTGGCGTTCGTGGGCCTGCTGTGCCTCGCCATCGCCGCGTCGCTCGCGTTCAGGCAGGGCGGCGAGCGTGCCGCCGCCGGTCAGGCGATGCTCACCACGATCGCCCCGATACCTGTGTGGGCGCTGGCCTGGTGCCTGACGGGCGTGCTGTGCCTGGTGCAGATGTTCCTGCGCTCCGACAGGGTCGCGTTCGCGGTGGCCACCGCGCTGCTCCTGCTGTACGGCCTGGTCCACATGATCTCCACGTTCACCGGCGACAATCCGCGCGGCTGGGTGGCCGGGGCGGTGTGGCTGGCGTTCGGCGGCTGGATCGCGCTGATCGCCACCTGGCCGGAGGCGGTCGCGGTGCACCGGCTGACGTCGGGGCGCCGGGGCGGGCCGGCCATCGTGGTGGCGGACGCGGGCGGCGTCATCCAGTCGTGGAACCCGCAGGCGGCGGCGCTGTTCGGATGGAGCACGGAGGAGGCGGTGGGCCGGCCGCTGACGATCCTGATCCCGCCCCGGCTGCGCGAGCGGCACCTGGCGGGGCTGACCAGGGTGCGATCGTCGGGCGAATCGGCGCTGTCCGGGCGGATCATCCCGCTGATGGGGCTGCGCCGCGACGGCAGCGAGATCCCCATCGCGTTGACGGTGAACACCTGGCAGGGCGACGACGGCGTCGGCTACACCGGTGTGATCAAGCTCATGGGAGGAGCCGGCGATGTCGAGTCTGACTGAGGTCCTCATTCAGATCGCGGTCGGGGTCGTCCCGCTGGGTGTGGCGTACCTCGCCTTCCGATCGGCCACGGACGCCAACAGGAAGACCCACGAGGCGGCACTGCTGCAGGTGGAGCGGCAAGCGGAGCTGGAGCGTTCCAAAGTGGACGCCGATGCCTACACCAGGGCGAAGACCATCTACGAGGACGCGCTGAGTCAGCTGGAGCGGCAGCTCGCCCGCACGCAGGGCCAGGCGGAGCAGGTGAGCGCCGACCTGACGACCGAGCAGGACATGTCCAAGGCGATGCGCGACCAGATCCGGAGGTTGCAGGCGCAGATCCGGGCGCTCGAACGTACGGTGATCGCGTTGCGCGCCCAGTTGCTCGCGGCGGGCCTGGCTCCCGCGCCCGCCTCGGAGACGACCGGCCCCTACCAGCTCCAGCACCGGTTGGCCGACTGATCGGGTGGACATAGGGCGCTCCCTTCTGTCACCATTTCTTTCATGATCATGCGAAAGGAGGGCGCCTCCGCCCTCGCCCGGTGAGCGACATCCTGCAGCGGGAAGCTGCTTCGCTCCGTGACCGATGGCTGGGCCGCGCGCTCTCGACGCGGCCCGCGGACCGCAAGGCAGCGCAAGCCGCCGTCTCCGATCTCTACCGGTTCATCGGTCTGTCCCCACCCCGTTTCCACTGGGTGACCTCGCCTGCCGCCGCGTTCGCGACCGTGCCCGCCGGGCTGCCGCCCGGGCAGAGCGTCGAGCGGGTGGACGCGTGGCCGCTGCCGGCCAGGTTCGCGGCGCTGCGCCACCGCGTGTACGGGGCGGTGCACGCCCGCGTACGCCCGGCGCGACGCCCGATCGACGTGCTGCTGCGCCGCGAGGTGCACCAGCCACTCCTCAACACGGCCGGCCGCTGCCTGCTGCCGCCCGTCGAGCTCGCGCACAACGAGGCGTCGCGGCACCAGACCTGGTACCGCACGATGTGCGTCTCCTGGATCGCCCACTGCGACGCGCTGCGCCGGATCGCCGGCGTGGAGCTGCCCACCGAGCTGGCCCGTCAGGTGGATCTGTGGACGGCCGTGGCCATGACGTGCCACTGGTGGTGGCCGTCCGAGCACGTGTGCGTCATGTCGGAACGCCCCGCCGAGCTGCACACGGAGACGTGGACGGCCACCGGCGAGCAGCGCCCGCACCACGAGGACGGCCCGTCGGCACGGTACGCCGACGGCTGGGCCACCTACGCCTGGCACGGCACCAGGATCCCGTCCTGGGTGATCCACGACCCCACCCCCGAGCGCATCTCCGCCGAGCCCAACGTCGAGATCAGGCGCTGCGCGATCGAACGCCTCGGCTGGCCCGCCTACATCGCGCGGGCCGAGCTGCGGCTGGTCGCCACCGCCCCCGACCCCGGCAACGCGGGCGCGGAGCTGCGCCTCTACGACATGCGCCGGGACACGCGGGTGCTGCTCGCGGTCAACGGCTCGGTCGAGCGCGACGGCCGCCGCAGGCAGTACGGCCTCACCGTGCCCGGCTATTTCGACGATCCGCTCGCCGCCGCCGGCTGGACGTACGGGCTGTCCGGCGAGCAGTACGCCCAACTCCTACGCAGAACCTGAGGTGATGCTCATGACAGTGACGCTGGCCACGCTGACCCGGCAGACCGGGCTGACCGTGCTCGACCACCTGGAGCAGTCGATCCAGATCCCCGTGCTCGACGGCCCGCAGGCCCAGGGCGACCTCATCGTGGTGCCGCTACGGCTGGTGGCGGCGTCGGTGCAGATCCGCGACGACCCCCGCTGGCAGGCCGTCCCGCCTGAGGGCGTCGAGCTGCTGCGCGGCGCGGCGGGCGGCAACCCGCACACGCTGGTCGCCGAACCGGGCACCTGCCGCTGGACGGTGAACGTCTCGGACGCCGACGGCCTGGCGATCGGGGTGTTCTCCGCCTCCGCCCCGGTCTATCTGCTGCATCCGGAGCACGGCGGCTCGGGCTGCGCGCCCGGCACGTACGTGGTGCGCCGCCAGCGCGAGCACGAGGGCCGCCGCGCCCGCCTGGTGGCCGACTAGCGACCTCCCACCCGGGCGGCGGTTTGACCCTGACGCCCGGGTCAAGGTTTAGCTTCACGTCCACTCACCTACGAGAGGGGACGTCTCATGAGCAGCTTGGCAGGCAAGGGCGTGGTCATCACCGGCGGCGGCACGGGGATCGGCCGGGCCACGGCGCACCTGTTCGCCGCCGAGGGCGCGCGGGTGCTCGTCGTCGGCCGCACCGCGGCACGCCTGGAGGAGACCGCCGCCGCGCACTCCTCCATCAGCACGTTCGCCGCCGACGGCGCGGCGCCCGACGGGCCCGAGCGCATCGTGGAGGCGGCGACGGCGCGGCTGGGCCGGATCGACGTGCTGGTCAACAACGCGGCGATCACCCGGCCTGCCGCGCTCGGGGCGATCGATCGGCGTACCGCGGAGGACCAGATCGCCACCAACCTCCTCGCGCCCATCTTCCTGGCGCAGGCCGCCCTGCCCCACCTGGCCGCCACGGAGGGGACGATCGTGAACGTGTCCTCCAACCCGTCCTCGATCGGCTGGCCGGAGGGCTCGGTCTACGGCTCGACCAAGGTCGCGCTCGACTTCCTGACGGCCACCTGGGCCGTGGAGCTGGCGCCCAAGGGCATACGTGTCGTGTCCGTGGCGCCCGGCATCACCGCCACGCCGGTGCTGGCCCACGCCGGCTACACCCAGGAGCAGATCGCCGCCGCGGGCGCAAGTCTCACCGGACGCATCCCGCTCGGCCGCATCGCCCGGCCCGCCGAGATCGCCTGGTGGATCGTGAACGTGGCGCGCCCCGAGGCCGCGTACCTCACCGGGACCGTCATCCGCGTGGACGGCGGCCTTTCCGTGGCGGCGGGGCAGCAGGCATAAGCTGGGGCGATGCTGATCGGGGAGCTGGCGCGGGCGAGCGGCGTCACCGTCAGGGCGCTGCGCTACTACGAGCAGCAGGGCCTGCTGCGGCCGGAGCGGACCTCCAACGGCTACCGGCACTACGACCGTGGCGCGGTGACGAGGGTCCGCAACATCAGGCTCCTGCTGTCCAACGGTTTCACCGCCCAGGACGTCCGCGGCTTCCTGCCCTGCCTGGAGGGCGACGACGTGGCGCTGGGGCCGGCCTGTCCGCCCAGCGTCGAGGCGGTGACCAGGAAAGTGGCGGACCTGGAGGAGCGGATCGCCGAGCTGAGCGCCGTACGTGACCGGCTCGTGCGCGCCCTCGCAGGCAGCGAGACGCCGCGGCGGCCCGGCTCCGTGGCCCGCCACCCCGCCTACCGGCCTTAGGAGGCGTGGACCTCGGCGAGCAGCTCGGCCGAACGCAGCCACGCCTTCCTGTCGACGGCGGAGAAGGCCACGATCAGCTCGTCGGCCTGAGCGTGCTCGGCGAACCGGTCGACATACGCCTTGACCTCGGCCGGGTCGCCGACGGCCGAGTATTTGGCCATCTGCACGATCTGCTGCCCCGCCGGGGACTCGAGGATCATGTCGGCCTCTTCGTCCGTGAACGTGCGCCCGCGCCCGAGGAACCGGGTGACCCGCAGCCGCTTGGAGGCCAGGAACTGCTCCTCGGCCTCCTCGGTGGTGTCGGCGGCGATCACGTTGAGTGCGGCGATCACGTGGGGCCGGTCGAGCTGGGCCGACGGCTTGAAGTCGCGCCGGTAGAGTGCGACGGCCTCTTCCAGCGCGGCGGGCGCGAAGTGGGAGGCGAACGCGTAGGGCAGGCCGAGCGCGGCGGCGAGCTGCGCGCCGAACAGCGAGGACCCGAGGATGTAGAGCGGCACGTCGGTGCCCCTGCCGGGGGTGGCGTGCACGCCGGGGATGCGGGTCTCGCCGGTGAGGTAGCCCTGCAGCTCCAGCACGTCCTGCGGGAACGAGTCGGCCGACGAGGGCGTGCGGCGCAGGGCGCGCATGGTCTGCTGGTCGCTGCCGGGCGCGCGGCCGAGACCGAGGTCGATGCGGCCGGGGTGGAGCGTCTCCAGCGTGCCGAACTGCTCGGCGATGGTCAGCGGCGAGTGGTTGGGCAGCATGACGCCGCCCGCGCCGAGGCGGATCGTCCGGGTGTGAGCGGCGATGTGGGCGATCAGCACGCTCGTGGCGGAGGAGGCGATGCTGTCCATGTTGTGGTGCTCGGCGTACCAGATGCGCTGGTAGCCCAGCTCCTCGGCGCGCTGGGCGAGGGTCACGCTGGCGGCGAAGCTGTCGGCGGCCGTCTCTCCCTCGCCGATGTGCGCCAGATCGAGGATGGACAGCGGCAGAGCCATGAGTGAGCGCCTTTCGCAGAGCGGGGTGACCTGGTGGTGGTCAACAGCGGCGCCTGCCCGGTTATTTCATGGGGCCGAGCCCCCGCAGGCGTCGGGCGGGGGCTCGGCCGGGTGCGCGTGAGCGCTAGGAGGTGGTGCAGGTGAGCCCTGACGGGCCGCCGGACCCGCCGCTCGCGATGAACCCGAACGTGGTCGTCGCGCCGGGAGCCAGGTTGCCGTTCCAGTTCAGATTGGTGACGGTGACCGAGCCGCCGCTGACGGACAGGTTGCCGTTCCACAGCTGGGAGATCGTCTGTCCGGACGGCAGCGTCCAGCCGATCCGCCAGCCGCTGGTGGCCGCGCCGCCGGTGTTGGTGACGGTGACCTCGCCCTGCATGCCGCCCGACCACTGGCTGATCGCCTTGAACGTCGCCGAGCACCCTTCGGGCCCGGTCGTGGGCGTGACGGTGGGCGAGACGGTGACGGTGGGCGAGACCGTGGGCTCGGGCGCGGCCATGGCCAGGTCGTACGCCCGCTGCGGCACGAACTGCCCCGCCTGCGCGATGCACCCGTCGGCCTCGCCGGGGGGCTTGACCCACAGGTAGGCGTCGATCGCGGAGTCGCCGGTCTCGGTGGTGCTCCAGATGCCGGTGGCGCGGCCGCCGGGGTCGCACCACTCGCTGCCGGCCGGGCCGTTGCCGTTGCGGCTGGTGTCGATGACCGCCTTCAGCCTGGAGACGCCGGTCGCCGCGATGATGCTCTTCGCGTACGACACCAGCCCAGGCGTCGAGCGGTAGTTGGAGGTGTTGACCGCGATGCCGTCGGCGCTGTTGGCGACGTCGGCGCCGTTCAGCCGGGAGGCGGCCTCGGAGGCGGACAGCCACGCGTCGTGGCCGATGTCGTAGTACACCTTGACCTGCGACGACGTGCCCTTGAGCCGCTTGCCGGCGTAGGCCATGGACGCCTTGACCTCGGCCTGCTCTGAGCCGTTCATGCAGTTGGTCATGATGGCCAGGGCGTCGGGCTCCAGCACGATCGTGGCCGGCCGGCCGCCGAGCCCGGCGGCGATCTGGTCGATCCAGGCGCGGTAGGAGGCGTGGTCGGGGGCGCCGCCCGCGCTGGGGCCTCCGCAGTCGCGGTTGGGCATGGCGTACACGGCCATGATCGGGATCTTGCCGGCCGCCGCGGCGGCGCCGACGTACGCGTCCACCTGGCCGCGTACGGTGCTCGGGTTGTAGGTGGCGAACCAGCGGCCCTGCGGCACGGCCGCGATCCGGTCCCTGATCACCGCCGCCCGGCTGTCGCCCGGGTTGGCCGCCACCCACTTGGCGGCGTTGGTCTGGGGATCCACGTAGAAAGCGGAGTCGGCGGCCTGGGCGGTGGACGACGAGGCGGCGACGACGACCGCCCCCGCCGCGGCCATGGCGGCCGCTGTGAGGAGCACCGCCAACACGGGCCTTCTGCGAGACATGAACGATCTCCGTCCGTCATGTGGGAGCGCTCCCACGGGCTTCCGTGGATCGTAGAAAGCGCTCCCGTGCATGACAAAGACATCGGATCGCTCCCCAACCCCTCCCCGCAGGTCGGAGCGGGTGCGGGTGGTGAAAGTTTCAGGCGGCCAGGCACGCCTTGAAGACGGCGGTGAGCCGGTCGACGTCCTGCGGCGTGGGCTCCTGGGGGCCGAGGCGGCGGCGCGTCGCGCCGATGCCGAGCAGGACCGCGGTGGCCATGCGGGCCCGCGCGTGGGCGTCGGGCCCCTCAAGCCGGGCGACCAGCGGCTCCAGCACCGCCGTGATCAGCCGCTCCCTCGCCACGGCGTGCACCTCGGGGTGCATGGCCGAGCGTTCGAGCGTGCGCAGGATGGGGCTGTCCGGCGCCTGGTGCATGCGCTCGGCGGCGTACTCGGCCAGCCGCCTCGGCAGGTCCTCGGCGTCGCCCTCGTACAGTGCGCTGAACCTCGGCTCGCCCTGCAGCACGGCGCCGAACAGGCCGGCCTTGGAGCCGAAGTAGCGGCCGACCAGCGCGATGTTGGCGTCGGCCGCCGCCGCGATCATGCGTACGGTCACCTGCTCGTAGCCCTGCTCGCCGAAGAGCGCGCGGGCCGCCTGGAGGATCCGCTCCCGGGTGGCCTCGCGGTCGCGCGGCCTGGCCTCAGTCACCTGGGGACTCATGCCCGCACTCTACTCGGCGGCCACCCCACTTACCGCGCGGCTAGTAAACGGGCGTATACTCCTCGTGGACAAAAATGAACGAAGGGGATGTGGTGTTGTCTTGGTAGCGCACGCACCGGCCGCGTCCCCCGCGAAGCGGCACTACACCCACCGCGAGATCCTCGAGGTTCTGTCCGGGCTCATGCTCGCCATGCTGACCTCGATGATCTCGACCTCCGTGGTGGGCACCGCGCTGCCGACGATCGTGGGGGAACTAGGCGGTCAGGACCAGTACTCATGGGTCGCCAGCGCGACCATGCTGACGATGACGGTCTCGACGCCGTTGTGGGGCAAGCTGTCCGACGTCTTCGGGCGCAAGCTGCTCTTCCAGAGTGCTCTGGTGCTGTTCGTGGCGGCCTCGGCGGTGGCCGGCATGTCGCAGAACATGGGGCAGCTCATCGCCGCGCGGGCCATCCAGGGCCTGGGTGTCGGTGGTCTGTCGGCCCTGTCGCAGGTGATCCTGGGGGACATCGTCTCGCCGCGCGAGCGTGGCCGCTACTCCGGCTACATGGGCGCCGTCTTCGGCATCTCGACGGTCGCGGGGCCGTTGCTGGGCGGGTTCATCGTGGACACCGAGTGGCTGGGCTGGCGCTGGTGCTTCTACGTGGTCGTGCCGTTCGCCCTGGTGTCGTTCATCGTCATCCAGAAGGTGCTCAAGCTGCCGCGGATCAAGCGGAAGACCTCGATCGACATCTGGGGCGCCACGACGATCACGGCCAGCGCGAGCGCGCTGATGCTGCTGCTGACCCTGGGGGGCAACGAGTTCGAGTGGAACTCGCCCTGGACGTACGTGCTCGCCGCCACCGCGCTGCTCATGCTGGCCCTGGCCGTGCTCTCGGAGCGGACCGCGCGCAACCCGATCCTGCCGCCGCGGCTGTTCCGCAACAGGACGTTCGTGCTCACCAGCCTCGCCTCGCTGTTCGTGGGCATGGCGATGTTCGGCGCGATGATCTACCTGCCGCAGTACCTGCAGATCGTCAAGGGGCTCAGCCCGACCAACTCGGGCCTGATGACGCTGCCGATGGTCATAGCGCTGTTCCTGTCCGGCGTCATCTCGGGGAAGATCGTCACCCAGACCGGGCGGTGGAAGATCTTCCCCGTGGCCGGCCTGCTCATCGTGGCCATCGGGCTGTTCCTGCTGTCCAGGCTGCACGTCGACTCCAGCGAATGGCTGATCGGCTTCGACGTCGCGGTGCTGGGCATCGGCCTCGGCCTTTCCATGCAGATGCTCATCCTGGCCGCGCAGAACGGCTCCGAGCTGCGTGACATGGCCTCGACCACGTCAGGCGTGTCGTTCTTCCGCTCCCTGGGCGGCGCCGTCGGCGTGGCCGCGTTCGGCGCGATCCTCACCGGCCGGCTCAAGGACGAGATGGCCGCGATGCTGGCGGCGGCCGGCATCAAGCTGCCCGGCGGCGGTGACGTCAAGCTCGGCAGCCCCGAGGCCATCCAGCACCTTCCAGGGCCGGTCAAGAACATCGTGCTGGAGTCGTTCACGCGGGGCCTGGAGACGGTGTTCATCGTGGGCGTGCCGATCGCGCTGCTCGGCTTCATCGCCACGATCTTCCTCAAGGAGCTGCCGCTGCGCGGCTCGGCCGCGCCCGCGGCACCCACGCCCCAACCGCTCAGCAAGGACGACCTCGTCCTGGCGGGCCTGCTGCTGGAGCTCATCGCCCAGCGCATCGAGCGGGCCAACGGTGAGCGCTCGGCACTGCTCACCGCGGTCGCCAAGATGGCGCCGCCCGACGGCCGCTCGGAACGCGAACGGGCCAGGTCGGTCGCGCAGAGCGTGCTGCGGCCCACCTCACGCGCCCTGATCGCGCAGGCCACGCCACCGCAGAAGGACCTCGTCTCAGGAGGAATCACACAATGATTCGCAAGTTCGTGGGTGCCGTCGCCGCGGCCCTGGCCGTCATGGCCGGGCTGTGGCTGATGATCGCGCCCTTCGCCCTCGGCACGCAGCCGGAGGACGCCGACTGGACGAACGCCACCCAGTCGGAGTTCTTCACCGGCCTCGGCGTGGCCGTCGTGGGCGTCGTGGGCGCGATCGCCTTCGTGGCGGCCATTCACGAGGAGCTGGTGGTGCGCGGCCTGGTCGTGCCGAAGCCGCGCCGCGAGCCCGAGCCGGAGCCTGAGCCCGTGCCGGCCGCTCCCGCCGGGCCGCAGGCCACCTCCGCCGAGCTGGCGACCCTGCTGGCCCCGCTCGTGGAGGCGCTGCGTGAGGACCTCAACACCCGTACGGGCGGTGGCGAGCACCGCCAGAACGGCAAGGCTTCCCTGGTCGGAGTGGAGGACAACCGTTGAAGGCCAAACTGGGCGTGGGCGCCCTGGTGCTGCTGTTCCTCGGCGGCCTGTGGCTGATCGCGGCCCCGTTCGCGGTCGGCTACCAGCCGCGCGGCGCCGAATACGCCGACGCGACCGTCAACGACCTCTGGCTGGGCGGCGCCCTCGCCGGGATCTCGTTCGTGGCCCTGGTGATCTACGCGGCCGACGCGCTGCGCGAGCTGGCGCACCGCGGCAGGCACGCCGACGTCTGACGCGAGCGATGCCGTGTTCGGCAGTGGCACGGACCCGCGGTGGGAGCCGCTGGCAGGCAGGCTCCCCGAAGGGCGGTTCGAGATCGGCAAGGACGGCGCCGGCCTGCTCGTCGTGGGCTTCGACGGATCGGGCCCGAGCCGCAACGCGCTCGCGTACGCGGCCGGGCTCGCCCGCAGGGACGACGCGGCCCTGCTGATCGCCTTCGTCGAGTCGCTCAACACCTCGACGCTGTGGTTCTTCGCCGGGTCGCCCATCATCCCCGACGCGGCGGCCGACCTGACCGAGGACCTCAGGGAGGAGCTGCGGGGCGCCGGGGTGCCGTGGCGGTTCGTCAGCCTGCGCGGTGACGCGGCCCGCGAGCTCGAGGCGCTGGCCAGCACGTACATGGCGGACGCCATCGTGGTGGGCCGCTCCCGCTCCTCGTGGCGGCGGTCGGTGGCGGCCAGCCTGGCGAAACGGGCTCGCCGTACCGTGCTGGTAGTGCCCTGACCTGGCCCGACGTCGCATATGGTGGCGAGATGAAGCGTGCTGCCGCCATCGCGTTCGTGGTGCTCGCGTCCGCCGCGTGTGCGGCCGCGGAGGAGCCCGTGGCCTCCGCCGACCCGCCACGAGAGTCCGCCACCGTGACCACCACTGCCACCACCGCCGAGCCGACGTCCGAGCGTTCCACGGCGGCGCCCAGCCCGACGGCGCCGCCCGCATTCACCTCGAAGGTCTCGCGCGTCTCCCGCGACCGCCTGCCCTACTCCTGGCGCCCCGGGTGCCCCGTCCACTACCGCGACCTGCGCCTGGTGACGCTGTCGTACTGGGGGTTCGACGGCAAGCCGCACACCGGCGAGCTGGTCGTGCGCAAGACGGTGACCGACGACATCGAGACGGTCTTCAAGAAGCTGTACGACCGCCGCTGGCCGATCCGGCAGATGAAGCTGGTCGACGCGTACAAGGCCGACGACTACGACTCGATCGACGCCGACAACACCTCGGCCTTCAACTGCCGCCGGGCCACCGGGTCGAGCAACTGGTCGAACCACGCGTACGGCGAGGCCATCGACGTCAACCCGCTGGAGAACCCGTACGTCACCGCGAGCGGCGGCACCGCCCACCGCAACGCGAAAAAGTTCACCAAGCGCCCGATGAAGGGTAAAGGTGTGATTAATCCCGGCGACCGGGTCGTCAAGACCTTCGCCCAGGTCGGCTGGGAGTGGGGTGGTTACTGGTCAGGCGCCAAGGACTACCAGCACTTCTCCAAGGGCGGAGGCTGAGAGGATCCCCTCATGACGGCGAAGGACGGCGACGGCTGGACCGAGTGCGCCCAGGGCCACCGGCACTGGGGCGTCCACGGCGCTTCCGGGCTCCTGGTCGTGCACCACGACGATCGCGGCATCCCGTACGTGCTCATGCAGAAGCGCTCGCTGCGCTGCCACCACGGCGGCACCTGGGGGCTGCCCGGCGGCGCCCGCGACAGCCATGAGGACGCCGTCGCCAGCGCGCTGCGCGAGGCCCAGGAGGAGGTCGCGCTGAGAGCGGAGGGGCTGCGCGTCCAGGGCGTCTACGTCGACGACCACGGCGGGTGGGCGTTCGAGACCGTCATCGCCGAGTCACCCGAGCTGCTGGCCGCCGCGCCGGCCAACTCCGAGAGCGACGAGATGCGCTGGCTGGCCCTGCCCGAGGTGCCCCAGCGCGAGCTGCACCCCGGCTTCGCCGCCACCTGGGACGAGGTCAGCGGCGCACTTCAGCCCGAGACCCTCGTGCTCGACGTCGCCAACATCGTCGGGGCGCGGGCCGAGCGGGGCTGGTGGAACGACCGCCTCGGCGCCGCCACCCGGCTGCTTGAGGCCGTCTCGGGGCTGCGGCTGAGCCATCCGGTGCTGGCGCAGTGGTATCCGCGCATGGTGGCCGTCGTCGAGGGCGCCGCACGCAGCGCGCCCGAGGTGCCCGGCATCCAGGTGGTCGCGGCCATGGGGAGCGGCGACGACGCGATCGTGGACGTCGTACGCCGGGCCAGGCCCTGGGAACGCCTGCTCGTCGTCACGGCGGATCGTGGCCTGCGCGAACGTGTGGAGAAGCTGGGCGCCGCAACCATCGGCCCCAAATGGCTGCTGTCACACCTGCCCGCGTAGGTCCACCCGGTCGAAGGCGGCCCTGAGCCCCGTCACGTCGAGCACCCGGTGCAAGACCCCGTGGACGCCCACGATGCCCAGCGACCCGGCCTGCGCGGCGACCCTGCGCCGGTGCTCCACCAGCACCCACAACCCGCTGGAGTCGCAGAACTCGAGCCGCCCCGCGTCGATCACCACCTGCACCCTGCCCTCGGTGAACAACATGACGAGGGTGTCCTTGAGCAGTGGCGCGGTGAGCTTGTCGAGGTCACCGCTCAGCCGTACGAGCGCGTCGCGCGAGCCGCGCTGCACCTCGACGTCGAGATCCGCCACCACCTGAACGTACACCCCTGTCATGACAGCCGCTATCGTGGTGTCGGCACAGGAGGGTTCGCATAGTGGACGAGTGCAGCCGCCTTGAAAGCGGCCAGGTCAGCGATGGCCTCGTGGGTTCGAATCCCACACCCTCCGCTCAGTCGCGGATCCCCGCGAAACCGTCGCCCACGCTGGCGGCGAGCTGGAGATAAGCGTCCCTGGTCGGCTCCTGCAGCCGGTCCAGGTCGATCTCCGCGCCCTCCTCCAGATGCGGGTCGTACGGCACCCTGATCACCGCGCGGCACCTGGCGGCGAAATGGGCCTCCAGCTTCTTGATGTCCACCGCCGACTTCGACCTGGGCCGCACGCTGCACAGCACCACGGTCGCGTTCTTCACCAGGTCGCCGTAGTGGTGGGCCTCCAGCCAGTCGAGCGTCGCCGAGGCCGCCCTGGCGCCGTCCACCGACGGGGAGCTGACCAGCACGATCTGGTCGGCGAGACCCAGCACGCCGCCCATCGCCGAGTGCAGCAGTCCGGTGCCGCAGTCGGTGATGCAGATCGAGTAGAAATTCTCCAGCACCTGCGAGACGGCCTGGTAGTCGGCGCCGCTGAACGCCTCGGAGACCGACGGGTCGCGGTCGGAGGCCAGCACCTCCAGCCGCGACGGGGCCTGCGAGGTGAACGCCCTGATGTCGACGTACCGCTTGACCTGGTCACGCTCGTTCAGCAGGTCGCGTACGGTGGCCGAGGTCTCCAGCTCCAGCTTGTCCGACAGCGTGCCGCGGTCGGGGTTGGCGTCGACGGCGATCACGCGGTCGCCGCGCACCTGCGCCAGCGTCGCGCCGAGGCCGACCGTGGTCGTGGTCTTGCCCACACCGCCCTTGAGGCTGAGCACCGCGACGCGGTGGTGTCCCGCGGTGACGGGGGTGCGGGCGCGGGTCACCAGCTCGCGGCGGCGGCGCACCTCCGGGGGCTCGCCCGGCTTGATCCAGCCGCCCGACGCCTTGTAGATGATGCGCCGCCAGCCCTTGGAGGGGGCGTTACGCCGTCCGCGTAGCAGGGACTCCGGGTCGAGGCTCTCGGCCGTGGGCTTGCCGCTCGCCGGTGGCCTGGGCGGAGCCGTGAACACGGGCACGGGGGCCGGGCGGCGCGGCGGGCGTACCGGGGGGATGTCCCGCTCGGCGGGGCGCCACTCGGGCTGCTCCGCCCACTGGGGACGCTCCTCCGGCTGCTCGGCCCACTGGGGGCGCTCCTCCGGCTGCTCGGTCCACTGGGGGCGGTCCTCCGGCTGGTCGCGTACCCACTGGGGGCGCTCTTCCGGCTGCTCCCTGCCCCACTGGGGAGCGTCCTCCTGGTCCCAGCGAGGAGCCTCTTCCTTCTGGTCGCGACCCCAGCCCGAGGGCTTGTCCTTCGGGTCCTGGCCCCAGCCAGGCGTCTTGTCCTTCTGGTCCCAGCTCGGGGTCTCGTCCTTCGCTGCCGGGTCCTGGGTCCAGGCCGCCGGGGCCTCGTCCGCCTGGGCCGCCTTACCCCAGCTCGGCGCCTTCTCCGGCGGGTCGACCCAGCTGGTGGGCTGGTCCGGCGGCTCGGTGGCGGCGGGCTGCTCGTCCGCGCGGCGGTCCCAGTGCGGGAGGCCCTCCGACTGCTCGCGGCTCCACTGTGAGCCCTCCTTGGCCCACTGCGGGATGTCGGTCTCGGGCGCGCTCCGGCGCTTGTCCTCGGCCTCGGGGGCCGGCGTCTCGGCGGCGTCCCACTGCGGGCGCTCGGTGCGCGGCAGGGTTTCGGACACGTCGGACGACCAATTCGGACGGTCGTCACGCGCGGCCGGCTGCTCCTCCGGCTCATCGGCCTGCTTCTGAGCCGGCTCCTCCGCGTCGTCGGCCTGAGCCGGGGGCTCGGTGCCCGGCCGGGTGCCGGTCGCCCCGGAGTCCTTGGTCTCCTTGGCCGGCTCTCGGGCGCTCTCGTCCTCCGCGGCGGGCTTGTCCTGCAGCGGCTCCACCCGGACCGTGTCGTCGGGCCCAGGCCAGTCGGACGCGGGCGGCCAGGTGCTCTCCTCGGTCTTCCCGGCCGGCTCCGCCGGGGTGAACGGCAGCGCGTACGTGTCGGTGTCGTCCGGCCGCGGCAGCGGCTTGAGCGGCGCGAGGAACGGATCGTCCACGCTCGGCGCCGCGCTCGCCCGCGGCTCGTCGGCCGTGAACCTGGCCGGCCACTCGCCCGAGTCGCTCGCCGGGCGTTCCTCGGTCGTCGCCGGGCCGCCGTACGCGGAGTCGACCGCCGCCCTGAACAGCGGCTGCGGAGGCGTCTCGTGCTGCTGCGGCACGAGCGACCAGGGGTCATTGGGGTACGGCGACGCGACCGGCTCGTCGACCGGGGCGGCCGGCGCGCTCACGGAGACGGGAGCCTCTTCCGTCTCTTTGATCGCGTCAAGCCAGGCGAGCTGTTCCTCGAGAGATTCTTCTCGATCGTGTCTTGCCACCGTGTTCCCCCTCGGGTGGGTCTAAAGGGGCAGCAAATACATTGCAGGGTAACGCCACCCGCTCGGTCGCAGCCCGGCAACCCACAACTTCTTTGCCCGGCTACCGTGGTTCGCATGCGAGCCATTGAGATCGTCGAGCCGGGCGGACCAGAGGTGCTGGAGTGGCGCGAGGCGCCGGACCCCCACGTCGGGCGCGGAGACGTGCTGATCGACGTGACGGCGTCGGCGGTCAACCGCGCCGACGTGCTGCAGCGGCAGGGATTCTATGACCCGCCGCCGGGGTCGTCGCCGTACCCGGGGCTCGAGGTCTCGGGCGTGGTGGCCGCGGTCGGGACGGACGTCGAGCAGTTCAAGCCGGGCGACGAGGTGTGCGCGCTGCTCGCCGGCGGCGGTTACGCCGAGCGCGTAGCCGCGCCCTGGCAGCAGGTCATGCCGGTGCCCTCCCAGGTGTCGCTGCGCGAGGCCGCCGGACTGCCCGAGGTGGCCTGCACGGTCTGGTCCAACGTCTTCATGGTCGGGCGGCTGCGCAGGGGCGAGACGCTGCTCGTCCACGGCGGGGCCAGCGGCATCGGCACGTTCGCGATCCAGCTCGCCAAGGCGCTCGGCAGCCACGTCGTCACCACCGTCGGCTCGGCCGAGAAGGCGCGCCGGGCCAGGGAGCTGGGCGCCGACGAGGTGATCAACTACCGCGAGGAGGACTTCTCCGACAAGGTGCGGGCCGACGTCATCCTCGACATCATGGGCGCGAAATACCTGGACAAGAACGTCCGTTCCCTCAAGACGGGCGGCCGGCTCGTGGTCATCGGCATGCAGGGCGGCACCAAGGCGGAGCTCAACCTGGGCATGCTGCTGGCCAAGCGCGCCTCGGTGCACGCCACGGCGCTGCGCTCGCGGCCCGTCGACGAGAAGGGCGCCATCGTGCGCAGCGTGGTCGACAACGTGTGGCCCCTGGTCGGAGCGGGTGCCGTACGTCCCGTCGTGTACGCCGAGGTGCCCATGGCCGACGCCGCAGAAGCTCACCGAATGTTGGATTCGGGGGAGCACGTCGGCAAGATCCTGCTAGTACGGTGAGTGTTATGAATGCTGAGGACAACAACACCCCCCACGTCGTGGTGGTGGGCCCTGATTTCCAAGGTCAGGGCGATGGTGGCGAAGACGACCGCTCGGTCACCAACCTGGTCGAGCAGCCCGCCAAGGTGATGCGTATCGGCAGCATGATCCGTCAGCTCCTCGAGGAGGTGCGCGCGGCTCCCCTCGACGAGGCCAGCCGCAAGCGGCTGAAGGAGATCCACGAGTCCTCCATCAAGGAGCTCGAAGACGGTCTCGCGCCCGAGCTGGTCGATGAGCTGGAGCGGCTGTCGCTTCCGTTCACCGACGACAACGGCACGCCGCCGAGTGACGCCGAGCTGCGCATCGCGCACGCCCAGCTGGTCGGCTGGCTCGAAGGCTTGTTCCACGGCATCCAGACCACGCTGTTCGCGCAGCAGATGGCCGCCCGCGCCCAGCTGGAGCAGATGCGCAGGGCGCTGCCAGGGGTGCCGGGTGACGAGGGGCAGCGGCCGCCCGGCGGTTCCGGCCCCTACCTGTAGGCCCTTCTCAGGGCCTGCGGGGCTCCGCCGTCAGGCGTAGAGCTTCTCGATCACCTGCGCGACACCGTCGTCGTCATTGGTCGCGGTCACATGATTGACCGCCGCCAGCACGCGAGGGTGCGCGTTGGCGACCGCGTACGACGTGCCTGCCCAGCTCAGCATGGGCAGGTCGTTCGGCATGTCGCCGAATGCCACGGTCTGCGACGGCTTGATCTCCAGCTGCTCCGCGAGCGCCGCCAGGGCGGTGGCCTTGGTCACGCCCTGGGCGCTCATCTCGATCAGCCCTCTGCTGCTGGAGTGGGTGGTGGTCACGAGATGGCCGACCAGTTCGTCCACGGCTGCGTGGAGCTCGTCGGCGTTCAGGCGGGGATGCAGGGCGAGCAACTTGGCGCATGGACGGGAAGTGACCGATTCCACACGCGCTGCTCCGAGTGCCCGGTCCAACCCGCCGAGCCGGAAATCTGACTCATGCGCAAAACCGGCTTCATACTCGACCGAAAATACGAGTTCGGGCACGTTCGCTCTTAGCTGAGCGACGACTTCCTCGAGCACCTCGATGCTGATGAGGTGAGATTCCACTATCCGTTCGGTATGGAGATCGTAGATCAGCGCTCCGTTCGCGCAGACGGCCAGGCCACGGTGACGCACCGCACTGGCCACCCCGCCCATCCACCGGGGCGGACGCCCGGTCACGAAGGCCAGGACCGCCCCTGATTCCTCGACTTTGCCGAAGGCGGCGACCGTGCGGGGAGACACGGTTCCGTCCGTACGCAACGCGGTGCCGTCGAGGTCGGTGGCCACTAGACGCGGTGCGGGAAGGCTGCGCATAACAGGTTCCAGTTTGCCCGGTGATGCCGCCTGACAGAAATCTTCGTTGGGAGGGGAACACCAACGCGCCAGAATGGTGTTAGATGTGATGGCGTTGTATTAGCTGATCCCGTAGTGAAAACCAGCATGACTTTGTCTGAGCCACCCCGGGTGCTTGCTGTACGACACACCGGGACCCACGAGGTGTGGGTCCCATAGATTCACATCCTGAGGGAGAGCTTTTATGGCTCAGGGAACCGTCAAGTGGTTCAACGCCGAGAAGGGCTTCGGCTTCATCGCCCCGGACGGCGGTGCGCCGGACGTGTTCGTGCACTTCTCCGAGATCGTCGGCAACGGCTACCGCAGCCTTGAAGACGGCCAGCGGGTCGAGTTCGAGATCACGCAGGGCCAGAAGGGGCCGCAGGCCTCTCAGGTCCGAGCCATCTGACCTGTAGCAGCGAGACAGACCGGAGTTCGCTTCCAGCGGGCTCCGGTCTTTTGCGTGTGTCGGGCGTGATGTCGGATTGGTCACGGGTGTGACTCGACTCACATGGCCCTTGAACCGCCCCGTCCCCGGAGCGGTCAACCTGGGTATGAGGTACGCGTGGCTGTGCCACCCCGTGACGGTTGCCGGGGTGCTCGTGCTCTTGGTCAACGACCACCTGCTCAAACCGGCCTTTCCCGGGGCCGTGACGGGCAAGCTCAGCGACGTGGCCGGCCTGCTCGTGGCCCCCGCCCTCGTCGCCCTCCTCCTGACCCGCCCCGCCGCAGCCCTCACGAAACGCCTGCCGTCCGGCCTCGACCGAGCCCCTGAGCGACTTCCCAGGGGACCGTGGGCTTGGAGTGACGGGGTGGCGGTCATGGTGACCGGGGTGCTCTTCGCGGCCGTGAAAACGACGGAGACGGGCGCAGAGGCCGCCTCCCATGCCTGGACCTTCCTCGCGGGCCCGTCGCGCGTCCTGGCCGATCCTACGGACCTCCTGGCACTGCCGGCCCTCGCCCTCGCCTGGTGGGTACGCGCCCACAGCCTCCGCCGCCCGCCCGCCGCCCGCTGGCGGTTCGCGGTGACGATGCCCCTGGCCGTGCTCGCGGTGACCGCGACATCGGCGGCCCCGCCCACTCCGTACGTCGGCGCCGTCACGGTGGACGACCAGGACCGCATCGCCGTCCACACCTGGCCGCACACCGTGTGGACCTCGGAGGACGGCGGCCGCACATGGTCGGAGAGCACCGCGGACAAGGAGAGGAAGGGCCAGACCGCCCAGTGCGTGCCGAAGCAGGCCACCCGGTGTTACCGCGTGACGGAGGACCGCAAGGGCGTCGAGCAGTCGGACGACGGCGGCAGCACCTGGCGGCCGTCCTGGCGCCTGTCGTCGGACGACGTCGAACGCCTCAGCAGGCGCTACGACGACCCCTCCGGCTTCCCCACCACCTTGGCCGTGCAGGCCAGGCCCGGCGGCCACATCGTGGTCGTCGCCGGCGGTCCCGACTCGGTCGTGATCCGCGACGTCTCAGGGACGTGGCACCGCGTCTCCCTGCCCGAGGAGGCCCCTGAGGTCCCGCTGCGCGGCGAACTCGTCTGGGCCTGGGCCCTGGCCGCGTGCGCGCTGTTCGGCCTCATGGGGGCGGGTCTGCGCCGCTACGGGCGTACCTATCTCGGCATCGCCGCCGTCACCTGCGCCGGGTTCGCGGCGGCGCTCACACCCTGGTTCGACCACGCGTCGATGCCGGCGAACCAGGAGGTCTCGCTGCTCATGGGCACGGGCGGACTCTTGGCGGTCGTGCTGGGCGCCCCGGTCTGCCTGGGGCTGGCGGTCGCCGGACGGCCGCGCACGGTGCCCGTCCTGACCGGCGTGCTCGGAGCTCCGCTGGTCTACGCGACCGTCTCGCTGCCCTTCAGGGCCTGGGCCGACGGCTCCCTGGCGTCGTACCAGATGGCCGTCGCCCTCTCCGTGCTCCTGACGGCGGCCGTACTGGCCGCGGGTGCCCTGCTGGTCAGGCGCGACGCCCGCGCCGAGGAGCAAGGCTCCTCGGCCGGGCTCTGAGCACCTACTTGGGGGGCTCCAGGACATCGAGCCCCACGTAAGGACGCAACGCCGCGGGAACCACCACTGAGCCGTCGGCCTGCTGGTGGTTCTCCAGGATGGCCACGATCCAGCGGGTCGTGGCCAGCGTGCCGTTGAGGGTGGCCAGGTGCTGCGGCTTGCCGTCCTTGTCGCGGTAGCGGACGGCGAGCCTGCGGGCCTGGAACTCGGTGCAGTTGGACGTCGAGGTCAGCTCGCGGTAGCGGCCCTGGGTCGGGATCCAGGCCTCGCAGTCGAACTTCCTGGCCGCCGACATGCCGAGGTCGCCGGCCGCCGTGTCGATGATCCGGTAGGGGACCTCGATCTTGGCCAGCATCTCCTTCTCCCAGGCGAGCAGCCGCAGGTGCTCCTCGTGGGCGTCCTCGGGCCGCACGTACGAGAACATCTCGACCTTGTCGAACTGGTGCACCCGGATGATGCCCCTGGTGTCCTTGCCGTACGAGCCCGCCTCGCGGCGGAAGCACGACGACCAGCCCGCGTAGCGCAGCGGCAGCTCGTCGCCGCTGACGATCTCCTGGGCGTGGTAGCCGGCCAGCGACACCTCGGAGGTGCCGACGAGGTAGAGGTCGTCCTCGGGCAGCCGGTAGATCTCCTTGTCGTGGGCCACGTGGAAACCCGTGCCCTGCATGGTCTCGGGCTTGACGAGCACCGGCGTGATCATCGGCGTGAACCCGGCCTCGATCGCCTGCTGCATCGCCATGTTGAGCAGGCCGAGCTGCAGCCGCGCCCCGACGCCCTTGAGGAAGAAGAACCTGGCGCCCGACACCTTGGCGCCGCGCTCCATGTCGATCGCGCCGAGCGCCTCGCCCAGGGCCAGGTGGTCCTTCGGCTCGAAGTCGAACTGCCGGGGCTCACCCTGTGTCTCGAGCACGACGTAGTCGTCCTCGCCGCCGGCCGGGGCGCCCTCCTCGACGATGTTGGGCACCGTCTGGAGCACGCCGTCGAGCTCGGCGCCCAGCTTCTCCGCCTCGGCCTCGGCGGCCTTGACCTGGCTCGCGAGGTCTTTGGCCCGCTGGAGCAGCGTGGCCTTCTCCTCACCCTGCGCCTTGGAGACCGACTTGCCCATGCTCTTCTGCTCCGCGCGCAGCGACTCGAACGAGGTCAGCGCGGATCGGCGGCGCTCGTCGAGGTCGAGCAGCGTGTCGACGACCGAGTCGTCCTCACCGCGGGCACGCTGCGACGCCCGTAGCCGGTCGGGGTCCTCACGAAGGGTACGCAGGTCAATCACAAGGAAAGGCTACCGGCGTACGGGCCCCCGCTGCCCCTCGTTATCCCCGACACCCGGAAAACCTGCCGACGACCTGCGCGGCACCCCGCCGGCGGGCCGCACGGCCCGCCAGGTCAGATCTCGCCCGCGCGCACCTTGGCCAGCCACTCGGCGGCCTCGGCGAAGTCGGAGTCGGAGGTGCCGCGCTTGATCTGCGGCACCAGCCCGTCGGCGCGCGGGTAGCTGCCGAGGAAGCGCACCTCGCCGCAGATGCGGTGCAGGCCGGCGATGGCGTCGCCCACCCGCGCGTCGGCGATGTGCCCCTCGAAGTCGAAGTGGAAGAAGTAGCGGCCGATGCCGTCGCCGGTGGGCCTGGACTCGATGCGGGTCAGGTTGACCCCGCGCACCGAGAACTCGGTCAGCATCTCCAGCAGCGCGCCCGGGTGGTCGTCGGCCAGGAAGACCACCAGCGTGGTGCGGTCGGACCCGGTCGCCGGCGGCAGCGGCCCAGGCCGCGCGACCTTGACGAACCTGGTCACCGTGTCGGACCTGTCGCCGATGCCGGAGGCCAGCTCGACCAGCCCGTAGTGCTCGCCGGCGATGCGGGCGGCGATGGCCGCGTCGTACGGCGACCCGGGCAGCGCCACCTCCTGCGCCGCGGCCGCCGTCGAGGGGGCGGACACCACGACGGCGTCGGGCAGCTCACGCGCGACGAACGCGCGGCACTGGGTGATGGCCGCGGGATGCGTGTAGACCCGCTTGATGTGGGGGATCTCGGTGCCCGGCCGCGCCAGCAGCGAGAACTGCACCGGCAGCAGCAGCTCGGCGTTGATCACCAGCGGCTCGCCCCACGCGAACTCGTCGAGCGTCGTGGTGATCGCGCCCTCGATCGAGTTTTCCAGCGGCACGACGGCGCCGTCGGCGTCGCCGGAGCGCGCGGCGTTGAGCGCGGCGCTCACGTTGGCGCAGGGCAGCCGGTCTGCCGTGGGATCGAGGAGCCGCAGGGCCTCTTCGGTGAAGGTGCCTTCCGGTCCGAGATAGGCGAGTCTGGGCATGCGTCCAGGGTATCCGCAGGTGGGCGGCCTCGCGGCCGTTTACTCCGACGGCTGATCTCCGGCGTGGGTCACCTGCTAGAACGTCCCCGACACCGGCCCCGCCACCAGGGGCCCCAACCCGAGCCTGGCCGCGCGCACGGCCTCTTCCTCCTCGGGCGACAGCGGCTCCTGCCCCTTGCCGCCGACCACGGGGCGCACGTACGTACGGGTCTCGCTGCGCCCGTTGATGGACGTCAGCACGATGCCGTCGCCCAGCCCGTTGATCATCGCCACCGAGAACGACAGCCGCCCCGACATCTCCGACAGCGCGTCATACCGGCACACGGCGACGTCCCTGATGGCCTTGAGATCGCCGCGGCCCTCGCCGAGCTGCCGGGCGAGCAGCCGCCGGCAGTCTTCGACCGTGGCCCTGGCCTGCCGCAGCGCCGAGTAACCGACCAGCACGCCGCTGACGCCTGCCACGGCGCCCACGATCACCCAGATGGTAACGAGCACGACACGAAGGGTAACGGGAAAGTCAAGCGAGCTGCCGCCGTTTCGGCAGCCAATGCACCAGCAACCACACCAGGGCCAGCGCGCCGAGGCCGAACCCGTTCTGGACGATCTTCCCCAGCACCAGGCTGACGCCCGGGATGTCCGCCGCCTTGAGCGACACCCCCCACCACGGCACCGGCACCACGTAGTACAGCCACACCCCGGCCGCCACGCGCAGCCGTACCGGATCGCGGCCGTCGCCCACGATCGCCGCGAGCACCACGACCACCCAGGCCAGGTGGTGGATCCAGGCGACGGGCGACAGCAGCACGGCCATCAGCCCGACCAGCGCGACCGCCGTAACGTGATCATCGCTCCGGTACGCGTCCCGCGCCCCGCGGAAGCCGTACCAGCCGACCGCCGCCACGATCACCAGCCACAGCACCGAGGTCAGCGCGTCCGGCCAGTAGAGCCTGATCAGCATCCCGCGGATCGACTGGTTGGTGGTGGCCGCGTTCGCACCGAGACGTTCAGGGTCGAGCAGCGCGGAGAACCAGAAGTCGGCGGCGTCCTGCGGGATCACCGCGAACGGCAGCAGCGTCAGCACCGCCGCCGCGAAGGAGGCCATGAAGAACGTCCGCCACTGCCTGGTGATCAGCAGGTAGATCAGGAAGACGCCCGGCGTCAGCTTCACCGCCGTCGCCAGCCCGATCAGGAACCCCCTGGGCCACCACGGCCGCCGCGCCACGCAGTCGGCCACGCACAAGGCGACCAGCAGGATGTCCACCTGCCCGAACCTGACCTGGTCCCTGATCGGCATCAGGTACGTGCACAGGACCATGAGCAGCGCGAACACCCACGGCGCGTACTTGCGCAGCGACTCCCTGACCAGCAGAGGCCGGAACGAGAACCCGACCGTCACCGCCAGCGCCACGAAGATCCCGGCCGTCCACACCCACTGCGCCGTTCCCCACGACATCCCGGCCAGACCCACCGCCAGCATCGCCGCGACCGGCGGGTAGGTGAACGGCAGCAGTTGCGGGGCGGGCGTGAAGTAGTCGTAGACCGGGCGGCCGTCGAGCAGCATCTGCCCGCCGGTACGGTAAACGTCCAGGTCGACCAGGCGTTGGTCGTCGGGGTTGGTGAGCCACTCGTACACCAGCGGCGCCGCGGCCGCCGCGACGAGCAGGGCCGCGATCAACCAGGCCCACCACTGCCGCCGTCTCACCCGTACCTCGCCACTTGTCACGGTGTGGCACGTTACCGTGGCTGTTGTTTGGTCGAGGGGCAGACTACTGGGGGTCCGTACATGCCGAACGCCATGGCGTGCCCGGTCCGGCGCGAGAAGCGGCGGCGCCGCCGCCTCCTCCTGACGACCCTCCTGGCCCTGTCCCTCCCCCTCCTCTGGACCACCCCCGCCGCAGCGGCCACGGCTCACCCCGCCTCCAGCCTTCACCGAGAGGCCGCCCTGCCCACCCATGACCTTCTGATCGGCAGCACGCGTCCTGCCGCCCCGGGCGGGCGAGCCATCACCGCGACCGGCGGCACGACCGGCGGCACGAGCACCCCGACGGCAGCCACCCCCACGGGCAGCGCCGCGAGTGCCCCCCGCGGCCGTGTGGCTCTGATCGGCGTCCCTGGGCTGGAGTGGAGCGACCTCGACCAGACGCGCACTCCCAACCTGTGGCGCCTCATGTCCGAGGGCTCGTCGGCCTCCCTCTCGACGCGCACCGTGCCGCCCCCGGGGCGCGGCATCACCTGCCCCACCGCGGGCTGGCTGACCGTGTCGGCAGGCCAGCGAGCCGGCACGCCGGACGAGGGCTGCCCTGCGCCACCCGCCCCTCAGCAGAACGGCGAGGGCGCCACCATTGCGGGCTGGGACGCCCTGACCGCCCATCAGTCGGAGACCGGGTACAACGCCCGCCTCGGCACCCTGGGCCAGATCGTCACGGACGGCGGGGGCAAGGTGGCCGCCATAGGTCCGGGCGCCGCGCTGGCCGCCGCCGACAAGTCCGGAAATATCGCCAAATACGCCCCCACCCCTTCCGCCCTGGGCGACCCCATCCCGTACAACCTGATCGTCCTGGAAGCCGCCGACCTGGCAACGGCCTGGTCACAACGGCCTGCGGACGACTACGGCATCCCCACCGCCCTCCCCGCAGCGGCCCGCGAGAAGGCCGTCGCCGAAGCCGACCGGCGCATCGGCGCCCTGCTCACCCAACTCCCTCCCGACACGACGATCCTGCTGGCCGGCATCTCCGACGTCACCCCGAACGCCCACCTCCACGTCGCCATCGCCACCGGCCCCGCTCCGACCGGCCCCGCCTACCCCCACGGCTACCTGACCGCCACCTCCACCCGCCAGGACGCCCTGGTCACGATCAGCGACCTCACCGCGACCGCCATCGACGTCCTGGGCCTGACCCCGCCCCGAGAAGTCGTCGGCCGCCCCTGGCAGCCCGGCGGCCAGCCCCCTGCGACCCCCGCCGACGTGGCGGCGGAACTGGCCGACGAAGACCTGGCCAGCCAGGTGTTGCGTGAGGTCCGCGGCCCCTTCTTCACCGTCCTGGTCATAGCCCAACTCCTCTTCTACGCCTTCGCCGCCCTGACCCTCCGCCACCGCCGCCCCACCCCGAAACCCCAGCGGTCGGGCACAGAAAGCACACAAACACCCCCCGCCACCCAGCCCGCTGACCACCAGCCCACCCCCTCAGCCCTCGAAGGAGAAGCACCCCCGGGACCAACCACCACATCCGCACAAGCCCCCCGAACCGACGCCCCCACAGACCAACCACCGCCCACCAACCCCCCAGCTGAACGGGCAACCCCGGCCGGCGCCCCAGCGCAGTCAGCAACTCCGGGCCAGCCGACCCCGGGCGGCGGCGCGCCCGCGCACATGGCCGCCCCAGGCCGGTCGGCCCGCGCCTACCCGACCGGCGAGCTTGCGGGCGGGTCTCCCGTGCTCAAGTCCGTGCAGGTCGTGGCTGTGGTCAGTGGGGCGATCACCGTTTCGACGTTTTTGGCGCAGTTGGTGCCCTGGTGGACGTTGCCGGTGCCGATGTTGTCGGTGATCGTGACCATCGTGGGCATCGCCGGGCTCATCACCGCCGTGGCGTTCGCCGGCCCCTGGCGTGCGCACGTGCTCGGCCCGCTGACCGTCGTCGCCGCCGTCACCTCGCTGGCCCTCCTCCTCGACGTCATGACCGGCTCGACCCTCCAGGTGAACGCCGTCGGCGGATACGAGCCCGTGACCGGCGGACGGTTCTACGGATTCAGCAACATCGCCTTCGCCATCTACGCCACCGGCACCATCCTCGCCCTGGCCGGGATCGCCCACTGGCTGCTCGGCAAGGGCGTGCCGAGGGCCGTGGTGGTGACGCTGTGCGCGGTGTACGGGGGGTTCGCGGTGTTCGCGGACGGGTGGCCCGCCTGGGGTGCGGACTTCGGGGGCGTGCCGGCGTTCGTGGTCGGTCTGGCGGTCTTCCTGATCCTTCTCTCCGGCCGGCGGGTGTCGCCGCTGCTGCTGGTGCTGGTCGGGCTGGCGGGGGCGGCGCTCGTGGGCGCCCTGTCCGTGGTGGACTGGCTGCGTCCGGAGTCCGAGCGCACCCACCTCGGCACCTTCGTCCAGCAGATCATCGACGGCGAGGCGTGGACGATCATCGGACGCAAGTTCGGCGCGATGATCGGCGTCACCGTCGGCAACTGGTCACTGACCCTCCTCTCGCTGGTGGCGCTGGCCTTCCTGTTCTTCGTGCTGGCCCGCCCGTCACGCTGGGGCGTGGCCGCGCTCGGCCTCGCGTACGGGCTGACCCCCACGCTCAGAGCGGGCCTGTTCGGCGCACTCGCCTGCGCTCTCATCGGCTTCCTCATGAACGACTCGGGCATCGCCATCCCCGCTATGGCCCTGACCGTTGCGGTGCCGCTGACGCTTGCCGCCTGCCTTCGCGCCCTGCAGCTCGCCACGCCCACACCACCAGCGCCACCGTCAGCGCCAGCAACGCCCACCCGAGCTGAGGTCTGACCACCGTACGCAGCCACTCGAGGTCGTCGGGCTGCCCCTCGACCCTGGCCGGCAGGTACGCCAACGACAGCACCAGCAGATGCGCGACCACGAGTCCGTCCAGCGCGGACGCCCCCACAAGCGCCAGCATCCCGAGCGCCAGCCCGTCGTACCAGGGCAGGATGTACGGCGTCGCGAACAGGTAGGCCACCACCAACGCCATGGCGACCACCGGCGCCTCCAACCCCCCGGGCGCCGCCGGAGAGGCATGCCGAAAACGTGTGCCGGGGTGGGTGGAGAGCGCCCCACCACCACTCGACCACCCGGTCCGTACGGCCAGGCGAAGCAACGACCATGCGACGAGCACGAGCACCAGCAGCGACCCGACCTGGATGGCCCCCCGATAAGCGCTCCCCGTCCCCACGATGGCCTGCAGCCACCCCTGGACGAGCTTCCAGAACGAGGCATGGGAGATCGACTTGCTCGTACGGGTGATCGGCGCGAGGGCGTCGAACCCGACGACGGCGTACCCGACGACCACCACCGCGACCGCGCACCCCGCCATGAGCGCCAGGCGGCCGGGCCGGCGGCGCAACTCCCAGGCGGGGCCGAGGGCGACGAGCCCGGCGTTCACCTTGATCGCCACCCCCAGCCCGAGCAGGACCCCCGAGCCCATGGGACGCCCCCTGGCCAGCAGGGCGGCGACCATGCAGGCGATGGCGAGGGTGTCGACGTGCATGCCGGCGACGAGGTGATAGAGCAGCAGCGGGTTGGCCGTCCACAGAAGGGCAGCTCTCAGGCGCCTGCGGGGGTCGTGCCGGGTGAAGCGGTCGATGAGCAGCCCCGTCACGATGAACGCGGCGGCGTTGAACACCGCCAGGACGAACATCGTCAGCTTGAGCGAGTCACCGCCGACCCAGCTCGCCACCGCCTGCACGGCCGTGGCGACCGGCCCGTAGACGCTCGGCTCCTCCCGCCACGGCTCCTCGACGGCATCCGCGATGGGGTCGCCTGGGAGGTCGATCGCGCCGTGCGTGTACGGATTGACGCCCAAGGTGACCATGCGCCCGTAAGCGGCGTAGTTGAGGTGGTCCCCGGAGCCGGAGGGCGGCAGGAACGCCAGCACGGCTGCCGCCACACACCCGACGAGCACCAGAACCCTGGCATTGAGGAGCACTCCTCCGAGCCGGTTGAGCGGGGCGGGATAGGGCCTACGGAAAGCGGCACCCCCCGAGCCGTGGCCGGGGGCATCCGGAGTGGCCGTGGCGGTGGCGCTGGGGTCGTCTGGAGCGGCCGTAGGAGTGGTGTCGGAGTCGTAGCGGGTGGCGTCGGAACCACCGCGGGTGAAGTCTGAGCCGCCGCAGGTGGAGTCGGAGCCGTCGCGGGTGGAGCCGGAGCCGTCGCGGGTGGAGTCGAGGTCGTCGCGGGTGGGGGCTGGAGGGGAGTCTGGGCGGCTTGTCGCCAGGAGGGCGGTCAGGAGGCCCAGGCCGCCAAGGAGCAGGGTTGCGGCTGCCAGGGCGATGACGAGGTAGGGGCTGGGGTGCACTGCCAGGGAGTAGGGCGGTTGCCAGGCGGGGCCGGTGAGCGCGGGGACCATCGCGGACGGGCCCAGGAGGCCGATGGTGATGGTCAGCAGGATCGAGGCGACGATCGCCACCATGGCCGGCCCGGCCAACCGGCCTCGTCCCTGTTTGCGCCGCGCTTCCGAAGTCACCGGAAGATTCCAGCACACCCGCGGAAGGGATCCGGCCCGCTCAGGCCCACCTGTGGATAACCCAAGCGAATCGCGCCGGCCTGTGGACAACCCGCCGACCTCTCCGTCCACCAGCCCACAGGATGCTGCGCGCTCGGGCATTTCAGATCCACCGACAAGCAGAAGCCCGGTCAGCCCGCGCTCGAAGCTCAAGCGAACGAGCCGCCGGGCCGTGCCATAGAGCACCCCTAGTAGCCGCCCCGACCGAAGATCACTCGCCGGTGAGGCCGTCCACCGACTCCCGGATGAGGTCCGCGTGGCCGTTGTGGCGGGAGTACTCCTCGACCATGTGCACGAGGATCCACCGCAGGCTGGGCGCGCGGCCGTCCGGCCACGTGCGCCGGGCCGGCTGCTCGAGGCCGCCGGCGGCCAGGGCCTCGTCCAGGAGGTGGCGGGAGCGGGTGACCGCGTCCTGCCACAGCGCGTGCAGGTCCTCCGGGGAGTCGGCGGCCGCCGAGTGCCAGTCCCAGTCCTGGTCCGCCTTCCAGTCGACCGTGGTCCACAGCGGCTGGCCGGGCCGGTCGTGCAGCATGCGGGAGAACCAGTGGTCCTCGACATACGCTAGATGCTTCAGCATGCCCCCGAGCGTCATCGCCGACGCCCCCACGGTGGCCTTGAGCCCGGCGGCGTCGAGGCCGGCGCACTTCCACGCGAACGTCGCCCGGTGGAACTCCAGGTAGCCCACGAGCGTGCCGAGCTCGTCGGCGGCGAGGGGAGGCTCAGGACGGCCCTGCTCGTCTATGTCGGTCATGGGCGGTCAGTTTAAGGGGGTTCGCCAGTTCAGCGCTTGGGACGAAGTTTGTCCAAATTTTGTACGACCACCGGCTCCCGTACCGCCAGCGCCCGTGCCACGTCCCGGAGCTGACGTGCCCGGTGGAGCTGGGCGCGAAAGTCGGTGCCGGTGGCCCGATGGGCCATGTCGACCTCGACTTCCCTGACGCGGAACCCCTTGCGCAGCAGGTCGATCGTCAGCGCCGTCTCCACCCCGAACCCGTGCGCCAGCGGACGCGCCGCCTCGAAGGCCGCCCTGGTCAGGCAGCGCTGGCCGTTGAGCGGCTGGGTGGCGTCGAAGCCGGTGGCGCGGCGGATGCCCTCTTTGGACAGGCGGACGACTAACCCGTGGCCGCCCAGCTTCACCCTGGTGGAGAAGACGGCGATGGTCATGTCGGCCTCGCCCGCGCGTACGGGCTCGATGAGAGGCGCGGCGGCCTGGGCGGTGCCGCCCAGGTCGGCGTCGAGGAACAGCAGGTGGCGGGGGGCGTCGTCCTCGTCGAGGAGGCGTACGGCCTCGGCCCCCGTCTCCATGGCGGCGGCCTTGCCCCGGTTGCGGCTGTGCCGGACGACCCGCGCGCCGGCCGCGCGGGCGACCCTGCCGGTCTGGTCGTGCGAACCGTCGTCGACGACCACGACGAGATCGACGCCCGGCAGGGCCGCGGCGGCCTTGACGGTGGCGGCGATGCGGTCGGCCTCGTTGGCGGCCGGGATGACGACCGCCGTGTCAGCGCTCATCGAGCCGCACCTCCTTCAAGCGCGGCGCAGCCGCGATCGCGTTGCCTCATGATCCCTCGGTGATGAGGAACTCCTGCGGCACCTCTTCGTGCACGGTGAACACCGAGTCGAGCCCGGTGACCTGCAGAATCTTGCGTACGGCGGGACGCGGCGCGGCGACCTCCAGCGTCCCTCCCTGCTCTTTCATCCGCTTGAGCGCCGAGAGCAGGACGTTCATCCCCGTGGAGTCGCAGAAATCCACGGCGGACATGTCGATGACCACCCGGCTAGGCCCTTCCTGCAGCAGCCGAGTGAACTCGGACTGCAGGTGAGGCGCCGTATAGAGGTCGATTTCCCCGGTGACGGCAACGAGTGCGCACCCGGCATGTGATCGAGTCGAGACCTTGAGCTCCACATGGGCAGGCTAGCGGCGCTGAGGCTTCCGGTCACGTTGTCACGCCGATAGGGCAACCACAGGTTTTTGTCCTCCGTTTGGGCTCCATGAAAACGGAGAGTACGCGAAGCTTGACAGCGTGACACCGGAACCGCCACCGCCTCACGGAGAAGGAAGGGCTGGGGCACGACCGAAGAGCCCCGGATCGATGAACGCAGACGAACCCGAAGATCCGCAGCGTCAGGGCCTCCGCGAACGCCTGGAGACCATCCTCATCACCACGGAGAAGGCCACGTCATGGCATGAAGAAGCAGGTCACCTGCGCGCCCTGGTGAACCATGAGGGCTACGTCCCCATCCGCACCCGCCTCGCGATCGAGGACCTGGAGTTCCTGGCGGGGGCGCGTACGGAGTTGCTCAGGTTCTCAGAGCTCGGGCTGAGGTTGCTCGATCTCCATCAGCCGCGCGACGCGGGGGGCATCACGAGCGACGCGGCACATCCGATCCTGCGCTGCAGGAGCTGCATGTGGCGCTGGCCCTGCCCGACATTTCGGGCGATGTCGGAGTCGTTCGGCCGGGACGCCACGGAAGGCCCCTGACGGGCGTCAGCCGACCAGCGGCAGCCGGATCTCGAACCGGCACCCCGGCCCGTCGTTGACCACGCCGATCTCCCCGTCGTGCGCCTCCACGATCCCCTGCGCGATGGCCAGCCCCAGCCCGGCCCCGCCGTCCGCGCTGGGCGTCCGCGCGGCCTCCCCCCGGAAGGCGACCTCGAACACCCGGGGCAGATCCTCCTCGGGGATCCCCCCGCAGCAGTCGGTGACCGACAGACAGGCCATCCCCTGCTCGACAGCGGCCCTGAGCACCACGGGCCGGTCGGACGGCGTGTGCCGGATGGCGTTGACCACGAGGTTGCGCAGCGCCCGCCCCAGAGCCCCCGCGTCGGCCTCCACGGGCACGGCCGCGGCGGCCTCGGCGGTGAGCACCACCCCCTTGGCCCTGGCGAGGGGCTCGGCCCCGGCCAGCGTGTCGGCGACCAGGTCGGCGAGCCCGATCCGCGACCGTGACAGCCGCAGCGCCCCCGCGTGGATGCGCGACAGCTCGAACAGGTCGTCCACCATCGCCGACAGCCGCTCCACCTCCAGCTTGATCTGCCCGTGGTAGCGGGTGACCGTCTCGGGGTCGGTCACCACGCCGTCCTCGAGCGCCTCGGCCATGGCCCGCATGCCGGCGAGCGGCGTACGCAGGTCGTGGCTCACCCACGCCACCAGCTCGCGCCGCGCCCCTTCGAGGGCCTGCTCCCGCGCGTACGCCTCCTCCAGGGTGTTGGCGATCGTCTGCAGCTCGGCCGGGAGCCCGGTCGGCGCGACGAACGGCAGGTCGCGTACGGCGGCCACCAACCGCCTGCTCTCCTGAACGACCCGCCTGGCCAGCACGAACGCCACTCCCAACCCCACGAGCCCCCCGACGGCCACCACGCTGAGCACGAAGTCCTTGGTCGGCCCCTCGATGATCATTTTGTTGATGATCGCCACCACGCCCGCCAGCGTGGCCGCCACCGCCACCACCACGACGACGGCCATGGCCACGCCGATCGACCGCGTGCGCAGCCGCCCCATCAGCCAGACGCCCGCCAGCGCGATGAGCAGCCCGAGCCCGGCCGTGACGGCCATGACCATGGGCAGGTCGCCGGGGCGCGGCATCAGAGGCCGTCCAGAGGCTCGTAGCGGTAGCCGACCCCCCACACCGTGACGATCCTGCGCGGTTCCGTCGGGTCGGGCTCGATCTTCTCCCGCAGCCGCCGTACGTGGACGGTCACCGTGGACGAGTCGCCGAACGACCATCCCCAGACCTGGTTGAGCAGCGCGGAGCGGCTGAATGCCTGGCGCGGGTTGCGCATGAGGTAGGCGAGCAGGTCGAACTCGCGGGCGGTCAGCAGCACCTCCTCGCCGCGCAGGCGTACCTCGTGGGCTCCGACGTCCACCAGCAGGTCGCCGTCGCGCAGCACGCCGGTGCCGCCGGTGACGGAGGCCCCGCGCGCCCGCCGCAGCACCGACTGGACGCGCAGCGCCAGCTCGCGGGGGCTGAACGGCTTGGTGACGTAGTCGTCGGCGCCGGTCTCGAGACCGACCACCCGGTCGATCTCCTCGCCGAGCGCGGTCAGCATGATCACGGGCACCGGCCAGCGCTCCCGCAGCCGCCGGCACACCTGGAGGCCGTCGATCTTGGGCAGCATGAGGTCGAGGACCATGAGGTCGGGCGGATGGGCCAGGGCCCTGCGCAGCGCCTCGGCGCCGTCGCCGACGCACTCCACCTCGTGCCCGTCGCGCTCCAGATAGCGCGCCACGACCTCGGACACCGTGGGATCGTCGTCCACCACCAGGATGCGCGTGTTCACGCCTTCACGGTACGGCCCGCCGCCCGGAACCGGCCGGTACGTCATGGCTTCGTAAGGGTCGCGGATCATGCCCCGAGGACGTACGGTGGGCGCATGGGTAAAGTCGTGATGCTCGTTCTGGGGACCTTGCTGGGTCTCTTCGTGCTTTTCACCTTCATCCTGCCGATGCTGGTGGGTCTGATCAAGCTTGCCTTGATCATCGGGGTGATCGCCCTGGTCGTGTTCGTCGCGGTCACCGTCGTCGGTAAGACGTCCCGCTCCAGCTGATGCAGCTGCTGTTCGACCCGTGGCTGGTCGGGATCACCATGATGGCGATCCTGCTGCTGGCCACGTGGGCGGCCACGCTGCTGCCCGTCCTTCTCGGGGAGCCGGTGGGCTTCCCGCTGTCCTACGCGCGCCGCACGGCCTTCCAGCGGCTGCGCGACCCGGACGCGGCCGGGCGGCCGCGTCCCCGCGCTCCTTGAGCGCGCCCCGCTTTCCGGGACGCGGGGCTCTCGTACGAGCCCCCGTCGAAGCGGGGCTCCCTCGGCCATGACGAGCGAGCCCGTCGTCATCACGCCTCTTCAGCAGGGAACAGGGCTCATGATCGATTCTCTCGTCACGTTCGTCATTCACGTCTCCGGCGGCAGCGCCGCCCTCGGCATCGTGCTGTTCACCCTCGCCGTACGCCTTCTGCTGCTGCCGCTGAACGTCCGCCAGGCCCGTACGGCGAAGATCCGCGAACGGCTCGCCCCCAAGCTCCGCGAGCTGCGTCAGCGCCACGGCCGTCACCCGGAGCGCCTGAGCAAGGAGCTGAACGCCCTCTACGCCAAGGAGGGCACGTCACCGTTCGCCGGGATCATGCCGATGCTGGCTCAGTTGCCGTTCCTGTGGCTGATGTACCGGGTGGCCACTCATCCGACCGCGCTCGCGGGGCACACGTTGTTCGGGGCGCCGCTGGGGGAGCAGGCGGCCGGCGTGGTCGCCCATTTCGGTCTGGTCAGCACCCCGGTTTTGGTCTTTGTATTGGTCATCGCCCTGGTCACAGCGGTGGCCTGGCTCTCGGCCCGGCAGATCAAGGTCGCCGAGGAGCAGCCGGAGGCGATGAAGCGCATCATGCGGCTGCTGCCGTACGGCTCGGTGCTGGCCGTGCTCGTGCTGCCGCTGGCCGCCGGCCTCTATCTGCTCGTCTCGACGGCGTGGGCCGTGAGCGAGCGCGCCGTGCTGGCTAGCCGGCCTCTCTGAGGGCCGCGACCTGCCCGTTCACACTTTTGCTAGGCGCGGGCAGAATCGCCCACACGGTCGTCGTGTCGCCGTCGTGCCGCACCCCCCAGCTCTCGGCGACATATTCCACGATGCCGAGCCCCCGGCCCCCGAGCGAGGACAGCGTCGGCCGGCCCGCACGGGGCTCGGTCGCGGCGCCCCCGTCGCTGACCGCCACCTCGATGTGATCGTCGCTGCGCAACCACGCCACCCGCACCATGCCCGACGGCAGCGGATGAGCGTGCCGCAGCGCGTTGCTCAGAAGCTCGCTCACGACGAGCACGGCATCGTCGATGGCCGCGGTGAAGACCCCACTGTCCTGCAGATCAGTGCTCAGACGCTGGCGGGCGACGGCAACGCTGGACGGCGCGTACGGCAACAGCACCACGCTTGACACACCCACCTCCCCGTTCCCTGTGCCCCCCGCGGGAACACTCCCCGGTACGACCGAAATGCCCCGTTACTCGATCCCAGAAACCGCATCTCGATCACAGCTTGTACACATTGGAAGATAGATCAGCGCAACCGTGACCACCTCGTTACCGCATCGGTGTGTCGGATCCGATAGTGGAAGAGCCCCTCAGCACGAGCCGCATTCTGGTGCCTCCTCCTGGTCGCGAATGAGCGCTGACATCTCCTCCCTGTGCCCTGGCGAGACTGCGGACGATATAGAGACCGAGCCCCACTCCACCAAACCGTCTCCGGTCGCCGCTGTCCACCTGGACGAAGCGTTCAAAAATCCGCTCACGGTCAGGCGGGGCGATTCCGACCCCCTCGTCGTCCACGACGACGACCACGTTGTCGTCCTCGGGCCAGGCCGCCACGCTGATCAGCCCGCCCTTCGGCGAGTACTTGAACGCGTTCTCCAGCAACTGTCCGAGCAGGATGTCCGTGGCCAGCGCGTCGCCCAGCACGTACGGCAGCCCCTCGGGCACGTCCACCTCGACCCGGTGCCGGTCCGACAGCTCGGGCAGCCCCAGCGTGGCCGCCACGATGCGCTCCGCCAGGTCGAACTCCTCGATGCGCACCTTGAGCTCGTCCGCGCCGGCCCGCGCGCCCAGCAGCAGGTGGTCCATGAGCACGCCCAGCGACTTCGCGCGCTCGGCGATCGTGTGCACGGCCGAGCGGCGCGCGGGGTCGCCCATGTCGTCCCAGCGCGAGTCGAGCGTGCTGGCGAAGCCCCGCACGATCGTGATCGGCGTACGCAGCTCGTGGCTGGTCGTGGCGAGGAACAGGTCCTTGGCCTCCTCCAGCTCCTTGGCCGCCGTGACGTCGCGGAAGTCGACGACCACCTCGCCGGTCTCCTCGATCTGCGCGCTCACCACGTCGAGCCAGCGCCCGTTGTCGAGCTGGAAGGTGCCCTTCTCGCCCGCCTTGGGCAGCGGGAACGGCGGGGGACCGCCGATCACGGACTCGGCGGGCAGTGCGGTCAGCTCCTCGGCGGCCGGGTTCCAGCGCACCACGAGGCCGTCCTGGTCGAGCACGGCGATGCCGTCGGCGCTGGCGTCGAACACGGCCCGCTCGTGCGCCCGCTGCCGCACCGCCTCCTGGTAGGCGACCGCGTTGCCGACCGCGATGCCGGCGTGCCCGGCCAGCAGCTCAAGCAGCTCCAGCTCCAGGTGTCCCGGGTTGCGGCGGGCGAACAGGGCATAGAGGGCGCCGTACGGCCGCCCGCCCACCGCGGCGAGCCCCAGCGCGATCGTGTGCAGGCCCTTGAGCTTGGCCCACACCAGGTCGTCGAGCCCGTGGGACTCCAGCATCACGGTCTTGCCGGTGCGTAAGAGCTTGTCCACCAGGCTCGTCCGCAGGTCGGTGGTGGTGCCCCTGATCGCCTCCGGCAGCTCGTACGTGCTGACCAGCCGCAGCCGCTCGCCCTCGATGAGCACGAACCCGCCCGCGTCCGCCCCGGTCAGCTCGGTCAGGCTGGCCGAGATGCGGTCGAGCACGGCCGACAGCTCAAGGTCGGAGTTGATGTCGCCCACGACGTCGGTGAGGCGGGCGACCAGCCGGGCGCGGCGCGCCATGCGGTGCTCGGCCATCTCGTCGGCCCTGGCCGGGTGGTAGGCGCACACGTAACCGGCGACGGCACTGCCGAGGCGCAGGGCGCTGATGTCCACCCGCAGGTCGAGCACCCGGCCGTCGGCGTGGAGACGCTTGGTGCGCAGCGACACGGGCTCTCCCGTACGTACGCGCTCCAGCACCGCGTTGTGCTCGGCGCCCAGCTCGTCCGGCACGATCGGCGCCCGGCGGCCGAGCAGCTCGTCGGCGCTCCAGCCGAACATGCGCTCGGCGGCGGCGTTCCACACCAGCACGCTCTGGTCGCGGTCGAGCGCCACGATGGCGTTGGGCGAGCTGGCGAGCGCCGCACGAGCGATCTCATCGTCACTACCGGCCCATTCGTCCCCCACTACTCCATAGTGCACGTGGCGCGGTGGGTGCGTCGGGCGATCCGTCCGATACGCTGCGGTCACGGTGATTCCCGGCAGGTGGGAGGGTGAGGGGTATGTCGAGCAACGATCTCGATGCCCTGCTGCGGGTGACCTCCAGCACCTATCGGGGTGAGACACCACCCGACATCGCGTTCGGCACCTACGACGGCGCGGTGGGCAGGATGGTGCTGGCGGTGACCGGCAAAGGCATCGCGGCGTGCAGCTTCGAGGCGGAAAACGACGTGTTCGAGCTGGTCACGCGGCACGTGGGGCGGTTCATCGGGCCCGACGCGCGGCGGCTCGACCCGGTGCGCAGAGAGCTCGACGCCTACTTCTCGGGGCGGCTGCGGACGTTCGCCACGCCGGTCGACCTGACGCTGGCGACGTCGTTCGCCCGTACGGTGCTGCAGAAGACCATGGCGGTCCCCTACGGCACCACCACGACGCTGGAGGAGATCGGCCAGAGCATCGGCAGACCGCGCGCACTGCGGGCGATCGGCAACGCGCTGGCCTCCAACCCCGTCTGCGTGATCGTGCCCTGCCACCGGGTGGTGCGCGAGGACGGCGGGCTCGGCGACTACGCCGGCGGCGTCGCCGCCAAACAGCACCTGCTCAACGTCGAGCAGCGCGCGACCGCTGGATGAGCCCGATGAGCAGGGTGACCAGCGCCGCCACCAAGGCGCCGCCGAGCGCGCCGTTCATCCACGACTGACGCACGAAGCCGAGCGCCTCGCGCACGCCCGTCCAGAGCGCGTCCCACTGCGGGAAGGTCGGCGTCGAGGTGGTCAGCCAGTACGCGGCGAAGCCCAGCGTCCAGGGCACCAGCATCGACCAGCGCGACGGGGCGTCCTCGGCGGTGTTCCAGCCCTCGCCGCGGCGCAGCACGAAGTAGTCGACCGCGAGCACCGCGAACATCGGCACGAACACGGCGCCGATCACGCCGAGGAACACGCCGTAGGAGTTGACGTCCGCGAAAAGGGCGATCACGACCGTCAGCACGCCGATGGCGGTCGAGAGGATCCGGCGGTCCACCCGCGGCATGAGGTTCTGCAGCGACATCGTGGTGGAGTAGACGTTGGCGAAGGACTGGTCGGTCTCGCGCAGCACCAGGATGCCGAAGAACAGCGCGCCCAGCGGCACCGCGACGAACGGCGTGAACACCGACGTCGCGTCGGCCAGCACGCCGTCCGCGCCCGCCAGGGCCACGGCGTGGACGCCGAGCCCGAGGCAGGCTACCTGGGCCAGCGTGTAGCCGCCGACCACGCCGGTGAAGGCGGCGCGTCCCGACCGCGAGTGGCGGGCGAAGTCGGCCGCCATCGGCACCCACGACACCGACAGCGCGATCACGTAGTCGACGGCGGCGGGGAAGGCCGTCCAGCTCCCGCCCTCGGGTGAGGGGGCGTCGCGCAGGAAGAACACCGTGAACCAGACCATCGCCACGATGACGCCGACGGTGACGTAGCGGCGCAGCAGCCGGATCGAGCCGAGCGGCCAGACGGTCAGCGCCGCCGTCAGCACGCCCGCGACGAGCACCCACACCTGGTACGGCACCGACGGGAAGATCGCGCCGGCTCCCTTGGCGATCACCCACAGCTCGAAGGCGCCCCAGCCGATCATCTGGATGATGTTCAGCACCGTCGGGACGTAGGAGATCCTGGCCCCGAACAGCCCGCGCAGCAGCACCATGGCCGGCTTGCCGGTGCGCGTGCCCGGGATGGCCGACAGGCCCACCATGGCGGTGCCGATCAGGCTGCCCACCACGGTGGCGACCAGCGCCGCCGCGAGGGTGAGCGGCGCATTGCCCAGCGGGTCGAGCAGCAGCAGCGCTCCGGAGAAGCCGAGGAGGCTGACCCCGAGGTTGGCCCAGAGCGCGCCCTGATCGAGCACGCCCAGGGTCTTGGGCGCCTCGCCTTCGAGGGTCAGCGGAACTTCTTCGACGCCGTGCGACATCGCACACTCCCTACGCCGGCATTACCCGAACAGGTTCAGGCGGTCGGCAGCGGATGCATAGCTGCCCTCTCAGCCCGGCGACCCCGAGCTCCCGCGACGATCTGTAGTTTGCGCCCTTATTTTGCCTTAGAGAGGGTCAAATCGCCATAGTGGGCGACTTACGCCACAAAAGGCTCCTGGCCCGTCTCGCTGACCATCGGCTTCCGCGCGGCCTCCCACGACTGCATGCCGCCGCCGACGTTGACCGCCTCGCGTCCGAGCTGGTTGAGCCACGCGGCGACCTGCAGCGACCGGCCGCCCACCCGGCACACGACGTAGACCGTGCGGTCGCCGGGGACCTCCTCCACCCGGCCCTGGATCTGCGTCATGGGGATGTGGACGGCCTGCGGCGCGTGGCCCGCCAGCCATTCGTCCTGCTCGCGGACGTCGAGCAGGTAAGCGTCTGCGGGCACGGCACTGGCCTCGATCTCAGGAACGGTCATGACTCCATCATGGCGTGCCCAGGGTCGTGCAGAGGACGCCCGCCCTACTTGAGCAGGCGGGACAGGCGCCGGTCGGCCAGCGGCTTGCCACCGGTCTGGCAGGTCGGGCAGTACTGCAGCGAGGAGTCGGCGAACGAGACCTCCCTGATCGTGTCGCCGCACACGTCGCACGGCTGCCCCGCACGGTTGTGCACCCGCAGCCCCGACTTCTTCTCCGCCTTGAGGTCCTTGGCCGCGAGCCCGTGCGCCCGCTCGACCGCGTCGCGCAGCGTGGTCACGATGGCCTCGTGCAGGTCGGCGAGCTGGGCGTCGGTCAGCGTCGCGGCGATCTTGAAGGGCGACATCCTGGCGGCGTGCAGCACCTCGTCGGAGTAGGCGTTGCCGATGCCGGCGATCACCTTCTGGTCGCGCAGCAAGCCCTTGATCTGGGTGCGCTTGCCGCCCACGATGCGCTTGAGCGCCTCGACGGTGAACGACTCGGCGAGCGGGTCGGGGCCGAGGGCGGCGATGCCGGGCACCTCGTCCGGATTTTTCGTGACATAGACGGCGAGGCGTTTCTGTGTCCCCGCCTCCGTCAGCTCGAACCCGGGCGCCGGCCCCTCGTCGTCGGGCGCCAGCCGCACGCGTACGGCCAGCGGCCCCTTCCCCGGCCGCACCGGCTTGGCCCCCGACAGGTCGTCGCGCCAGCGCAGCCACCCGGCGCGGGCCAGGTGAATGATCAGGTGCAGCCCGTCGCAGTCGAGGTCGAGGAACTTGCCGTGCCTGCTCACGCCGGTGACGGTCAGCCCGCCGAGCGAGGTGACGGGCGGGTCGAACGTCTTGAGCGCCTGGATGGCCACCACGTCGATCCCCGCGATCGCGCGGCCCACGGCCCGCTCACGCAGGAAATGGGTGAGCGACTCGACTTCGGGAAGTTCGGGCATGCCCCCAGAGTACGGCCCGCACGAAATTGTCCCCAGAACGGGAGCCATCGGGTCGTTAGGGTCAAGTGCATGACCGTGACGATCGCAGAAGAGCTCCTCCTCCTGGCACTCGGCGAGGACAAGGGCAAGCTCCTCATCAACGCGGCCACGCTCGACCTGGCGCTCTCCGGCGGCATCCTGGCCGAGCTGGCGTTGGCCGGCCGCGTCACCAAGGACGGCAAGAAGCTGGCCGTCGCCGTGCCGGATCCGGTCGGCGACCAGGAGCTGGACGCCGCCCTGGAGCGCATCGCGAACGACAAGGCACGCACCCCCGAGTGGTGGGTGCGCAAGCTGCAGACGAGCGACCTGCGCGACCGCCTGCTCACCCGCCTGGCCAACACCGGCGTGCTGGCCAGAGAGCGCACCAAGGCGCTCGGCATCTTCACGATCACCCGCTGGCCCGAGCTGAACTCCGCCGTCGAGGCCGAGATCAGGGAGCGGGTGGCGGCCGTGCTCACCGGCGCCACCCCCGACACCCGCACGACCGCCCTGATCGCGCTGGCCAAGGCGGCCGGGCTGGACCGCAAGGCGTTCCCCGACGCCGGCAAGGCCCGCGTCAAGGAGCTCGCCAAGGGCGACTGGGTGGCGGACGCGGTGACCCGCGCCATCGCCAACATGAACGCCGCCGTCGTGGTCACCACCGTGACGTGAGGCCCGTCAGCCGGCGTCCACGACCTCCTTGGGCACCGGCTTGTCCTCCTTCAGCGCGTTGAACAGCGCGAGCGCCTTCGTCCTGTCCCACTTCACCGCGTCACCGCTGGCCACGCGTTCGGTGCCGCCGAACGGCACCACCGTCGTCACCGGGCTGCCGCCCATGGCGAGCCCCAGCGACAACATGTTGAACGCCCCGGTGCCCGAGTCGACCTCGACCGCGTCGGTGGCGCTGGCGGCCAGCGGGATCGCGGTGAACGGGTTGAGCAGCACCCCGGGGCTCGCGGCCTTCTTCACGACCGCGCTGAGGAACTGCCGCTGCCGCTTGGTCCGCTCGAAGTCGGGCAGCGCGCCGCCCTTGCGGGTGCGTACGTAGCCGAGCGCCTGTGAGCCGGTGAGCACCTGGGTGCCCTTCTTCAGCTTGAGCCCGGCCTTGGGGTCGTTGACGGCGGCCCGTACGTTGATCTCGACCCCGCCGACGGCGTCCACGATGCCCACGAACCCGGCGAAGCCGATCTCCATGTAGTGGTCGATGTGCACGCCGGTGGCGTTCTCGACCGTGCGGACGAGCAGCTTGGGGCCGCCGAAGGCGTAGGCGGAGTTGAGCTTGTCGCGCCCCCTGCCCGGGATGGTGATCGCGGAGTCGCGCGGCAGGCTGACCAGCGTGGGCGCGTCGCTCCCCTCGGGGATGTGCAGCAGCATCATCGAGTCCGTACGCTGCCCCGCGGCCCGCCCGGTGGCGAGCTTCTTCCGCTGGGCGGCGGTCAGGCCCTTGCGGCTGTCGGAGCCGACGAGCAGCCAGTTGGTGCCAGGCGTGTCGGCGGGCCGCCCCTCGTAGTCGTCGAGCACCCCTTCGATGCCCGTCAGCCGCGAGTTGACCCAGAAGAACAACCCCACCCCGGCGACGAGCAGCAGCACCAGGAACCCGGCGATGATCGACAGGATCGCCTTGCCGGAGATCTTCTTACGCGGCCCCTTGGGCGGCCGCGGCTCGGCGGGACCGCCGGACCGCGAGCGAAGCGGCCTGACCGGGCTCTCACCGGCCCGCTCGCGCCCGTAGACCCTGGAGGCCCCCCTGCGCGGCGGAGCCTCCGCAGGGCCCTCTGGGGCGGCGGTGGGAAGCTTCTGGGTGGGCGCCCCCGCCCCAGGCACGGGGCCCTGCCCTCCTGGCGGCGTCGGCCCTCCGGGCGGGATCCGGTGCGCGGGCGCTCCTCCAGAGCGCAGGCCGTCACCGGGCCGCGGTGGCAGCGGGCGGCCGTCGCCTGGCGAGCGGTAAGCCCGCGTCCGGTCGTCCTCAGACACTTCGCCTTCTTTCCCCTCGGTTTGCCATAAACGCTACGTCCAACCCTCGCCAGTGAAGACGCTCCGCCAAGGATTTCCTACGGAAAAGTACGCGGAACCAGCGGAGAGTCACTGCGGAAACATAGATGCCACCAGCATCGTTACGGTTATGGACGACCGCTATCGAAAGGAAGATCGTGTCCGATCCGGACCCGTGGAGTCTTCGCCCGTGCTCGGGCACGGGTTCCTCTGAGGGCTCACTGCGGTGAGCGCCTATCTCGGGCTGCTGGCCCTCCTGCTCCTGACCGCGGCGACCGGCTACTTCGTCGCCCAGGAATTCGCCTTCGTCGCCGCCGACCGCAGCCTCCTGCGTGAGCAGGCCGCCGCCGGCGACACCTCCGCTGAAAAGGCACTCCAGGTCACCTCCCGCCTGTCCTTCATGCTCTCGGGCGCGCAGCTCGGCATCACGGTGACGGCCCTGCTGGTCGGCTTCCTGGCCGAGCCGGCGATCGCCGCCCTCGTACGCCCCTGGCTGACCGACCTGGGCCTGCCCGACGCCATGATCACCGGGGTCTCCGTGACCGCCGGCGTGTTCGTGGCCACCGTCGTGCAGATGGTCTTCGGCGAGCTGGCCCCCAAGAACCTCGGCATCGCGCGGCCCGAGCAGGTGGCCAAGTTCCTGGCCCGCTCGACGCTGGCGTACCTCGCGATCGTCGGCCCGGTGGTCAAGCTCTTCGACTCGGCCGCCACCGGCCTGCTCAAGCGGGTCGGCATCGAGCCCGTGGAGGAGGTGGAGCACGGCGCGACGCCTGAAGAGCTGTCCCGCATCATCGCGGAGTCGACCCAGGCGGGCGAGCTGCCCGCCCGGCTCTCCGACCTCCTGGAGCGGGCGCTGGAGTTCGGCGACCGCACGGCCGAGGAGATCATGGTCCCCCGCCCCCGGGTGGTGGTGCTCCGCGCCTCACAACCCATCTCCGACCTGCTGGCCGTCATGCAGGACTGCGGCCACTCCCGCTACCCGGTGGTGACGGACGAGGGCGACGTGGCCGGCGTGACGGGCGTACGCGAGCTGCTGACGACGGGCGTGGAGATCGGCACCATAGCCGCCATCACCCGCCCGGCACTGCTGGTGCCGGACTCGGTGCCCCTGCCGGCGGTCCTCGACCGCATGCGCACGGCCAGGGACGACATCGCCTGCGTCATAGACGAGTACGGCGGCCTGGCAGGCGTGATAACCATCGAGGACCTGGCAGAGGAACTGGTGGGCGAACTGGTGGACGAGAACGACCCAGAGCCCCAAGGCGCGGTGGGACACCCAGGAGGAGTCTGGGAGGTTCCCGGCCACCTGCGCCTTGACGAGGTGGAACGAGCAACGGGCCTGGCTCTCCCGGAGAGCGACGACTACGACACGCTGGCCGGGCTGGTCCTGGCAAGGCTCGGCAGAATGCCGAACCAGGGCGACAAGGTAACGGTCCCCATGACCCAGGACACCGACCCCTTCGCGGACGACCAGGAAGAAACCCTGGCAGAGCTGACGGTCATGTCCCTCCACCGCCGGGTCCCGGAGTGGGTCCGCCTGACCCCGCTCAAACACGCGGAGGCGACGACCAGATGAGCATGATCGCCCTAAGCATCGCGCTACTGGCCTTCAACGCGCTGTTCGTGGCAGCGGAGTTCGCCTTCGTCTCCTCAAGACGCCACCGCCTGGAGGAGATAGGCGCGACAGGCAACCGCCTGGTCAGAATGGCCGCCCGCTCAGCGGCAGGCGGCAGCAGAAAACTCTCCCTGATGCTCGCAGGCGCCCAGCTGGGCATCACCCTCTGCACCCTGGGCCTGGGCCAGGTGACAGAGCCGGCGATCGAACACTATTTGGAACCGGTGTTCGCGGCAGTGGGCATCCCAGAGGCGATGCGCCTCCCGATAGCCCTGACCTTCGCCCTGGCCCTGGTGACGTTCCTGCACATGGTCGTAGGGGAGATGGCCCCGAAGAGCTGGGCCCTGACCCACCCGGAACGAGCGGCCCTGATTCTCACCCTCCCGTTCAGAGCCTTCACGACGGTCATGCGCCCGCTGCTGGCGTCGCTGAACGCCCTGACGAACGCCATCCTTCACCTCTTCGGCGTCCAGCCAAGAGACGAGCTGGCAACGACGAGAACCCCCCGTCAGCTGGCCATGCTCGTAGGCGAATCCGGCCGCATGGGCCTCCTGGACAGAGAGGAACACGACCTCCTGACCAGAGCCCTACGCCTGGGCGACGAGGGCATAGAACCCCTGATGGTCCCCCTGGACAAGGCAGTGAAGGTCACGAAGGACGCCACAGCAGCAGAGATCAAGAAGACAGCAGCAGGAAGCGCCCACCTAAGACTCCTGGTGGAAGGCCCGAACGGCGTAGAAGGCGCGCTACACGTAAGAGACGCCCTACTGAAACCAGCAAGCAGAGCAAGCGACCTGCTGCGCAAGCTCCCAGAGCTACCCTGCACAACGCAGGTCCCCGAAGCCGTGACCGCCCTACAGGAACAACGATCCCATTTGGCCCTGGTTACGAACCAAGACCAAAAAATCATCGGAATGGTGAGCCTCACTGACCTGGTAGGCGAACTGCTGGACACCAGAACAGCAAGTGTGACGTAGAACACAAAGGGCCCGGAGAGGGATGAAAGTACCTTGCAACCACCGGGCCCTACCCTCAACCCGAAAAGAAACCCCAGATCCCCTTGCGCAAACAGCACCCCTTAGACAGGGTGAGCAAACACAGACCCACCGAGGGAAAGCAGAAGCACCAGGGACAGCCACAACGGCCTTGGACCCGAAGCACTCGAGGGAAGGTCTGAGAACAAAGGACCACCAGCAAAAAATCCTGGGGTCTGGGAGCGAGAGCACCCAGGAGCGCCAGCGACAAGACTGGGGGTCTGGGGGCAAAGCCCCCAGGAGCGCCAGCGAAAAACGCTGGGGGTCCGGGGGTCACCCCCCGGGCAGACATGACGAGGGGGACCCGAGGGAGCAAACCTGAAAGGCTTGCGACCAAGGATCCCCCAGTCACACGAGTGGGCGAGGAGGGATTTGAACCCTCACGTCCTTTCGGACACACGGACCTGAACCGTGCGCGTCTGCCGTTCCGCCACCCGCCCTTGTGGGTGCGGAAAGAACATTAGCACGGAACAGCCACTGGTACTGAACCCGGATACGATCGCATAAGACACGGGAGCGGAGGAGCTGGGCGCGGCTGCCGACGAGCGCCTGTGACACCGTCACGTGGAACGAGCGGAGACCGGGCGCCGATGCGTCTACGGGGCCGCGATCATATGCACGGAGGAAGGGAGGTACCCGGTGGGAGTCCTTCAGCGCTTCGAGCGAAGGCTCGAAGGCCTGGTTGAGGGAGCCTTTGCGCGGGCGTTCAAATCTGACCTTCAGCCGGTCGAGGTCGCCAGCGCGGTTCAGCGGGAGATGGATGAGCGTGCGGCGATCGTCGCTCAGGGTCGCACGCTCGTGCCCAACGACTTCGTGGTCGAGCTGTCCACGACCGACGCCGAACGGCTCGAGGTCTACGCCGACAGCATCAGCCACGAGCTGGCCAACCTCGCCAGGGAGTACGCCAAGGAACAGGGCTACTCCTTTGTGGGACCGGTCCGGGTTCGCTTCGAGACCGCCGGCGATCTGGCTGTGGGCTTGTTCCGCATCCGTTCGGGGGTCATCCGCGGCGCGACGGTGGAGCAGGACGAGATTCGCCAGCCGGCGAGCGACCTGCCTCCGTCGAGACCTCACGCTTTCGGCGGGCGGCCCCGGCTGCTCGTCAGCACTCAGGACGATCCGCAGGGCGACCGCTCCTACGAGCTCACCACTCCGGTGACCTTGCTCGGCAGGGGCACCGACTGCGATCTTCGTCTCGTCGACCCCGGAGTTTCGCGACATCACGCGGAGCTGCGCGTCGAGGGCCAGAATGTGGTTCTCGTCGATCTGGGTTCGACGAACGGCACTTTTGTCAATGGCCAGCCGGTGCGCAGGATCGAGCTCCAGAACGGCACGCGAGTGACCCTGGGGCGTACGACTCTGGTGTTCCGGCGCGATTAGGGGTAGACAGACGGTCCATGTCCGAGCTCACGCTGCTGCTGATCCGGCTCGCCTTCCTGGCGGTGCTGTGGTTCTTCGTCATTGCCGCAGTCGGCGTGATCCGGACTGACTTGTTCGGGTCACGCACCGCGCCGGCGGGTGGCCGTAAGGCCATGAAGCCCGCCAAACCCGTGGCCAAGCCCAAGAGCAAGAAGGGCGAGCCACGCCAGCTCATCGTCACGGGTGGGCCTCTCCAGGGCACCACCATCAACCTCACGGAGCAGCCCATCACCATTGGCCGGGCCAATGACGCCACGCTGGTGGTCACCGACGACTACGCTTCCAGCCGGCACGCCCGGCTCTTTCCTCAGGACGGTCAATGGATCGTGGAAGATCTTGGGTCCACCAACGGCACGTACCTCGACCGTTCAAAAGTCACCCGCCCGACCCCGGTGCCGCTCGGTGTTCCGATCCGCGTCGGCAAGACAGTCATTGAATTGCGCAAATGACCATCGCACTCCGCTACGCCGCCCGCTCGGACGTCGGCCTCCTCCGCGAAGGAAACGAGGACTCGGCGTACGCTAGCGGCCGCCTGCTCGCCGTCGCCGACGGCATGGGCGGGCATGCACACGGCGAGGTGGCGAGTTCTGTCGCCATCGCCGCCATGGCCTCTCTGGAAGAGGCCCAACAGGGGGGTGACCTGCTCAACGCCATCGAGGCAGCGGTACGCGACGCCAACCGCAAGCTGCACGAAATGGTGGGGCGGGATCCCAGCCTCAAAGGCATGGGCACGACGCTCACCGCCATGCTCTGGAACGGCACCCAGGTCGCCCTGGTGCACGTGGGCGACTCGCGCGCCTATCTCCTGAGACGTGGTGAGCTCTACCAGATCACCCACGACCACACGCTGGTGCAACAGCTTGTGGACGACGGGCGCATCACGCCGGAAGAGGCGGCCACCCACCCACAGCGGTCGATCCTGCTGCGCGCGCTCGACGGCAGCGGCGAGGTCGATCCCGATCTCACGCTGCGCGAGGCGCAGGTGGGCGACCGCTACCTGCTGTGTTCCGACGGCCTGTCGGGCGTGGTCAGCGCGGAGACGCTGCATGCCACGCTCACCAACATCGACGACCCTGAAGAGGTCGTCCGCCAGCTCATCGATCTGGCGAACCGGGGTGGCGGGCCTGACAACATCACGTGCGTGCTGGCCGACGTACTGGAGATCTCCGACGGGCAGCAGCCGCCCGTGGAGGCCGCCATCGTCGGCGCGGCGGGCATGGCCGGGCTCGACGGGAGCCCGCAGGACGTCCCGCCGGGGCGAGCAGGCGCGGTGACCGCACCCCAGCCGGTGCTCTCCGACGACGATTTCGCTGAGCCGGTCGCCGAGACCTCGTCCCGGCGTTCGAGGAAGCGTCGCCGGATGTGGCCCGTGCTGGTCACCGTGCTCGGTGTCGGAGCCGTCGGCGTCTTCGTCGGCGGCTACTTCGGTTACCAGTGGACTCAGGACCAGTTCTTCGTCGGTGCAAGGGGCGGCGAGGTGGTCGTGTTCCAGGGGGTCAAGAAAGAGGTGGGTCCCTTCCAGCTCTTCCATGTCTCCAAGCCCACTGGCCGCCAGCTGTCCCAGCTGTCGGAGGCCGATCAGGCGCTGGTCAGGAGCGGCATCCCTGTCACGAACGTGAACGAGGGCATGACCAAGATCAACAGCTTGTCGTTCAACGACCAGGACAAGGCCGCCGAAGAGAAGGAACCCGAGACGGAGGCGAGCGCCTCTCCCAGCGCCACCGCCTCCGCCACCAAGTCCAAGACGAGACAGCAGTAGATGAGCGAAGTCGACATCACCCCCGTTCCGATGCCGGCCAAGCGGCGAGTGGCGCAGCTGGTCATGCTCGCGCTCGCGGTGGTGATCGTCATGGCTGCCTACGCCAACGTGGGTCTGGCCATGGACGGGCAGATCCCGGCCGGGATGCTGATCTACGGGCTCAGCCTGGGCGGCCTGATGCTGGCCGCCTATCTGGTGCTCGCGAAGTTCGCCCCCTGGGCGGACCCGCTGATCCTGCCGCTGGTCACCGTGGTCAACGGCATCGGCCTGGTGATGATCTACCGGCTGGAGAACGCCCAGATGGACGGCGCCTCCGCCACCAACCAGATCATCATGACCGGCGTCGGGGTCGTGCTGTTCGCCGTGACGCTGCTGGTGCTGCGCGACCATCGCACGCTGCAGCGGCTGACGTACACGGCGGGGCTGATCGGCGTGGTCCTGCTGATCTCGCCGCTGACCCCCGGGCTGGGCCAGGAGCGCAACGGCGCCCGCATCTGGATCGGGTTCGGCGCGGCCACCATCCAGCCGGCCGAGTTCGCGAAGATCGCGCTGGTCATCTTCTTCGCCGGCTACCTGGTCGCCAAGCGTGACGTGCTGGCGCTGGCGGGGCGGCGGCTGCTCTTCATCGACCTGCCGCGGGCCCGTGACCTCGGCCCGGTGCTGATCACGTGGGCCGTCGCCATCGGCGTGCTGGTGCTGCAGAAGGACCTGGGCTCGTCGCTGCTGCTGTTCGGCGGGTTCGTGGTGATGCTCTACATCGCCACGCAGCGTACGTCGTGGGTGCTGATCGGCATCCTGTTGTTCGTCGGCGGCGCGTTCATCGCCGGCCAGATCTTCTCCCACGTCGGCGACCGCTTCGACGTGTGGCTCGACCCCGGCTCCCAGGAGTACTACGACCGGCCCTTCGGCGGCAGCTACCAGATCATGCAGGGCCTGTTCGGGCTGGGCGCGGGCCGCATCCTCGGCACGGGGCTCGGCCAGGGCCACCCCGAGCTGATCCCGCTGGCCTTCTCCGACTTCATCTTCAACGCCACCGGCGAGGAGCTCGGCCTGACCGGGCTGATGGCGATCCTGATGATCTACGCGCTGATCGTCGAGCGCGGCCTGCGCACCGCGCTCGCGGCCCGCGACCCCTACTCGAAGCTGCTCGCGGGCGGCCTGTCGTTCATCCTCGCCTGGCAGGTGTTCATCATCGTGGGAGGCGTGACCAACCTCATCCCGCTGACCGGCCTGGTCACGCCGTTCATGTCGCAGGGCGGCTCGGCGCTGCTGGCTAACTGGATTCTTATCGCCCTCCTGGTACGAACGTCAGATGCCGCCAGACGCCCCCCACCCCAGGCGATCCAGAACGAGGGACTGACGCAGGTGTTCCAGCGATGAACGGCACCTTGAAGCGAGTGGCGGTGGCCGCGCTGGCCATGTTCGCGCTCCTGATGATCAACGTGAACTGGCTCCAGGCCGTCAAGGCCGAGGAGTACCAATCCGACGCGCGCAACACCCGCAACTTCTTCGACCGGTACGCGATCGAGCGCGGCCGCATCACGGCGGGCGGCAAGGTGATCGCGCAGTCCGTGGACACCGGCGACAACAGGTTCCGCTTCATCCGGAAATATCCGGACGCGAAGCTCTACGCGCACGTCACCGGCTTCTTCTCCCCTGAGAGCGCCGACGCCATCGAGTCGACCCACAACAAGCTGCTCGACGGCTCCAGCGCCGACCTGCTGCTGCGGCGCAGCATCGACCTGTTCACCGGCGAGCCGACCAAGGGCGCCAACGTCGACCTGACGATCGACCCCAAGGCCCAGAAGGCGGCCTACGACGCGCTGCGGAAGAGCGGCAAGCGCGGCGCCCTGGTGGCGCTCGACCCGAAGACCGGCGGCATCCTCGCCATGGTCTCGCTGCCCACGTACGACCCGACCGAGCTGTCGGGCACCGACAAGGCATCGGTGTTCAAGCGCTACGACGAGCTGGCCAAGGACAAGAGCCAGCCGCTGCTCAACAGGACCATCGCCCAGACCTACCCGCCCGGCTCGACGTTCAAGGTCGTGACGGCGGCGGCGTACCTGGAGGACGACGACTCGCGCGGCCCCGAGACCACGGTCGAGGCGCCGCAGCGGCTGCCGCTGCCCAACACGAACATCAGCCTGCCCAACTACGGCGGCGCGGCGTGCGGCAGCGGCCAGGTCACGCTGGTCTACGCGCTGGAAAGATCCTGCAACACGCCGTTCGGCTCGATCGGCATGGAGCTGGGCTACGACAAGATGAAGGAGCAGACCGAGAAGTTCGGCATGGGGCAGCAGGTCGCCGTGCCGATGCCGGTCGCCCAGAGCGACTTCGGGCCCAAGGAGGATCAGGCGGCCGTGGCGATGGCCTCGATCGGGCAGCGCAGCAACCGGATGACGCCGCTGCAGATGGCCATGATCGCGGCGGGCATCGCCAATGACGGCACGGTGATGAAGCCGTACCTCGTCAACAAGGTCACCGACTCCAAGGGCGACACCATCGACGAGGCCGACCCCGAAGAGCTCACCACGGCGGTCAGCTCCGGGACGGCGGCCAAGCTGCGCGACATGATGGTGAGCGTCGTCTCCAACGGCACCGCCAACCTGGCGCAGGTGCCGGGCGTCCAAGTAGCGGGCAAGACGGGCACCGCGGAGACCTCCGACGGGCAGCCGCCGCACGCGTGGTTCATCAGCTTCGCGCCGGCGGAGAACCCGAAGGTGGCACTCGCGGTCATCGTCGAGTCGGGCGCCGCCAACGTCGGGGCGGAGGCGACCGGCGGTCACACCGCCGCGCCCATCGCCAAGGCCGTGCTGGAGGCGGTGCTGAACAAGTGAGTGACGGTAACCTGCTGGGTCATGCGGCTCCGTAACCGCTACCTCCTGGTCTCCCGCATCGCCACGGGCGGTATGGGAGAGGTCTGGCGTGCCCGCGACGAGCTGCTCGGGCGCGAGGTGGCGGTGAAGATCCTGCGCAGCCACATCTACGCCGACCCCACGTTCCGCGAGCGGTTCAGGAACGAGGCGCGGCTCACCGCGGCGCTGGCCGACCCCGGCGTGGCGCAGATCTTCGACTACGGCGAGCAGAGCGACCTCGCCTACCTCGTCATGGAGCTGGTGCACGGCGAGCCGCTGTCGGCCATCCTGGCCCGCAACGGCGCGCTCGGGCCCGAGGTGACCCTCGACGTGGTGCACCAGACCGCCAAGGCGCTGCACGCGGCCCACTCCGCCGGGATCATCCACCGCGACATCAAGCCGGGCAACCTGCTGGTCACCCCCGAGGGGTCGATCAAGGTGACCGACTTCGGCATCGCGCGTGCCCTGGAGGCGGCGCCGGTGACGCAGACCGGCACGGTGCTGGGCACCGCCCAGTACGTCAGTCCCGAGCAGGCGCAGGGTTTCCCGCTGACGCCTTCGACGGACCTCTACTCGCTGGGCGTGGTGGCGTACGAGTGCCTGGCGGGGCGCACGCCCTTCCGTGCCGACAGCCAGGTGGCGATCGCGCTGCTGCACCTCAACGAGCAGCCGCCGCCGCTCGGCGCCGACGTGCCGGCCGCGGTGCGTGAGCTGGTCATGGGGCTGCTGGCCAAGGAGCCCGCGCAGCGGCCCGGGTCGGCGATCGAGGTGGCCGATCGGGCGTACGTGCTGCGCGAGTCGCTGGCCGGGGCGGTGCACGGCGCCGCCGAGCTCAGCATGCTGACCGACCCGGGAGGCTTCCGCGTCCGCGAGCCGGCCCCCGAGGACGAGCTGGCCACCGACAACCTCGACCCGGCCACGCTCCAGGAGGGCCTGCGGAAGAAGCGGCGCAGGGGCGCGCGGACGCTCGCGCTGGTGGCCGCGGCGGGCTGCGTGGCGGCGGTGGGGCTGACGGCCATCACGTTCGCCGACCCGCAGCGGCCGCAGGCGACTCCCGAGGTGGCCGAACCGACACAATCGCCTACCGTGAAGGCCACGCCGACCCGGCAGAAGCCCCGCCCGTCGAAGACGAAGAGCACGCGGCGACCGCCGGTTGTTACGGTGAGGACACCGAGGCCGATACCCTCACGGTCGGCTACGGTAAGCACGTCGGCTACTCCCACCAAGAAGCCGACGCCGACGAAACCGCCCCCGACCACCACCCGGACGCCAACCCCCACCCCGACCCCAACGCCCACCACGACACCGACGACACCGACACCCACCGCCACGCCGGATCCGGGTGAGACAAACCCGCCCAAAGAGGAGACGTGATGCGCCATGGGGTCGATGATGGACACCGGCGGCCCCGCGAGCCGGCCGGTACCCAAGATGAACGGTAAGGGACAGTGCAGGAAATGACTCAGCCTCGGCTACTCGGAGGTCGCTACGAGCTCGACGGTGTCGTCGGGCGCGGCGGCATGGCCGAGGTGTATCGCGCCCGAGACATCCGGCTGGACCGCATAGTCGCGATCAAGACCCTCCGGTCCGACCTGGCGCGAGACCACACCTTCCAGGCCCGGTTCCGCCGTGAGGCGCAGTCGGCGGCCTCACTGAACCACCCGGCCGTGGTCGCGGTCTACGACACCGGCGAAGACGTCACCGACGGCACCCCCGTGCCGTACATCGTGATGGAATACGTCGACGGGCGGACGCTGCGCGACCTGCTGCGCCAGGACAGGCGGCTGCTGCCCGAGCGCGCGGTCGAGCTGGTCGACGGCATCCTGCGGGCGCTCGACTACAGCCACCGCGGCGGCATCGTCCACCGCGACATCAAGCCGGCCAACGTGATGATCACCCGTGCCGGCGACGTCAAGGTGATGGACTTCGGCATCGCCCGCGCGATGGCCGACTCCGCGGCCACCATGACCCAGACCGCTCAGGTGATAGGCACCGCCCAATACCTGTCCCCCGAGCAGGCCCGCGGCGAGCGGGTCGACGCGCGCAGCGACATCTACTCCACCGGCTGCGTGCTCTACGAACTGCTGACCGGCCAGCCGCCGTTCACCGGCGACTCCCCCGTCGCGATCGCCTACCAGCACGTGCGCGAGGAGCCCATCCCGCCGTCGCAGATCGACCGCGAGATCCCGGCGTGGGCCGACGCCATCGTGCTCAAGGCCATGGCGAAGGACCCGGCCCAGCGCTACCAGAGCGCGGGCGAGATGCGGGCCGACATCCAGCGGGCGATGTCCGGCATGCCGACCGACGCCCAGACGATGGCGATGACCGGCACCATGGGCCAGGGCACCCGCATGATGACCGCCACGCACGCGGCCGGCGGCCCGGCCACGCAGCGCACCAACGCGATCCCCGACTACGACTACGACGAGGGCGGCGGCCGGGGCGGCCGGCGCAGGGCGTCGGGTGGCGGCGGCAACAACGCCGTCAAGACCGCCCTGTGGATCGTCATCCCGCTGCTCATCATCGGCGCGTTCATCACGGTGGGCTACGTCGTCTTCAGCGGGAAGGACACTCCTGCCGAGACGTCGGTGAAGATCCCGTCGCTGGTGTCGCAGGAGCGCTCCTACGCGGAAGCGGAGCTGAAAAAGCTCGGGCTGGTGCCGGAGCTCGTGCAGAAGGCCAGCTCCGACGTGGAGAAGGGCGCGGTCATCGAGACCGACCCGCCCGCCGACACCACGGTCGAGAAGGGCTCGACGGTCAAGCTGATCGTGTCCAAGGGGCCCGAGAAGATCAAGGTGCCCGACGGCCTGGTCGGCATGAGCTCCGAGGACGCCCAGAAGGTCCTCGAAGAGGTGGGCCTGCGCGGCGTGATCAAGACTCGCAACTCCAGCAAGGCGCAGGGCACGGTCATCGCCACCGACCCCAAGCCAGGGGCCGAGCTGGAGAAGGGCGGCTCCGTCACCCTCTTCGTGCCGAAGGAGCAGCGCGAGGTGCCCAGCGTCATCGGGCTCACCCAGCAGGACGCCACGGCTCAGCTGAAGGGCGTGGGCTTCAAGGTCAAGGTCTCCCAGCAGTCGGCGCAGGAGCCCGAGGGCACCGTCGTGCAGCAGAACCCGGGCGAGGGCACCAAGCTGCTGCCGGGCACCACGATCACGATCACGGTGTCCACCGGTCCCCAGGACACCGCGCCGCCGCCCACGGACGACCAGCCGACGGACGACTTCCCGACGGACGACCAGCCGACCGACGACTTCCCGACGGACGAGGAGGAGCCGCCGACGGACAACCCGATCGGCGACGAGGGCCTCGGTGGCGGTCTGCACGGTGACGGCTGGCGCAACCGCTGAGACACGCTGAAAGCCGCCCCTCCTGAGCAGGAGGGGCGGCTTTCGCGTTGCTGAGGCGGCCCCGCGTCGGGGGCCGAAGGGGCGGCTTTCGGGCTGGTGCGGGCCCGCGTCCGGGGCTGGGCTGAGGCTTTCGCGCTGTTGAGGCGGCCCGCGTCCGGGGCCGGACATGGGAACGCCCCCGCCGCTCGGGGGCAACGGCGGGGACGCTCACTGGTACGTCGCTCTACGCGAGACGTTTGTTACACCATTTTTTGCAGCCAATTCCCCAGCAACCGGTGACCGTGCTCGGACAGCACCGATTCCGGATGGAACTGGATGCCCTCGATGGGCAGCTCGCGGTGCCGCAGCCCCATGACGACCCCGTCCGCGGTGCGGGCCGTCACGTCGAGCACGGCGGGCACGGTCTCGGGCAGCACGGCCAGCGAGTGGTAGCGGGTCATGCGCACGGGCGACGGCACGCTCTCGAACACGCCCCTGCCGTCGTGGCTGATGTCGCTCGTCCTGCCGTGGAACAGCTCGGGAGCGCGTGTCACGGTGGCGCCGAAGGCGACCGCGATGGCCTGGTGGCCGAGGCATACGCCGAGCAGCGGGCGGCCGGTCTCCGCCGCGTGGCGGACCAGCGGGACGCTCACACCGGCCGCCTCGGGCGTGCCGGGGCCGGGGCTGACGACCACGCCGTCGAAGCCGTCGGCGTCGTGCACGCGGACGGCGTCGCGGGGCCGGACGTCGCACTCGGCGCCCAGCTCGCGCAGGTATTGCACGATGGTGTGCACGAAGCTGTCGTGGTTGTCCACGACCAGCACGCGGCTCATTTCCTCACCGTCACCTCATCGAGTGTCACCGCCGGCTCCATCAGCGGGAACACGACGTACCAGAGTAGGGCCACCGCGGCGAGCACCAGCACGGCGGCCGTCAGCAGCCGGGCGGGCGGGCGGCCGGGCAGCTTGCGCCAGAGCCAGGCGTACATGTCACTCCTCGCGCGGTTCGCTGTGCTTCAGGACGCCGTAGACGATGAGCCGTTCGGCGGCGGAGTACTCGGGGTGGCAGGTGGACAGCGTGATGAAGGCGCGGATGGGCCGGATGTCGGGCTTGCCGGGCACCGGGGCCAGCACCTCGATCTCGTCGGGCGGCACGACGTCCTGGGAGGTGACGCGGTAGGTGTGGCGGGCCTCGCGGGTCTCCACGATGATCTCGTCGTCGCGTTCGAGCTCGTCGATCTCGTTGAACGGGGCCGCGTACGTGGTGCGGTGGCCCGAGAGCACGAAGTTGCCCACCTCGCCCGGCATGGCGCTGTCGGGGTAGTGGCCTGGGCCCTTCTTGAGCTGGTCGGCGCCGACGCCCTCGACGATCGCGTACCGGTAGTCGCGGCCCAGCCGCGGGATGCGCAGCAGCGCGAACGTCTGCCCGGCCTCCGGCTCCGGCGGGGCCGTGCGGCTCTTCTCGGCCGCCAGCTCGCGCTGGAGCAGCAGCTGCTGCCGCTGCGTGTACGCGCCGGTGCCCCAGAGCAGGTACGCGCAGAACAGCATGAGGATCAGGCCCGCGGTGATGCTGGTCTCCCCGAGGGCCCGGAACACGGCCCGCATGCGCTCAGGGTATTCGGCGACGATGCGGGGCCCGGGGATCGCCATGCGATGCGCGTGGCGACTATCCTGGGCCTCACTTCAATTACCCTTACCGAAGAGCCTGCGGATGATCCGGAAGCCCAGGCCCTCAGCAGGAGTTACCCAGTGCCCAAGTCGAAGGCTCGCAAGAAGGCGGTCTACACCCCGCCGCAGAGGTCACAGCAGGTCAAGGTCAGCCCCCGCTGGCTGGCTCCCACGATGGTCGCCGCATGGATCATCGGAATCCTGTGGATCGCCGTCTACTACGTCGCTCCGCAGGCTCCCTTCTTCAGCGACCTCCAGAACTGGAACCTGCTGATCGGATTTGTTTTCATCATCTTCGGTGTGGTTCTTTCCACCCGCTGGCGTTAGTTCTTTCCACAGTCTTTTCCACAGCCTGGGGAAGCTCAGCCGACCATGCTTGCTATCGCTGGGACGCGTACCAGCACGAGCGCCACGAGGAGCACCAGCGCTCCAGCGATCGCCAGCCACTGCACCAGCGCCCTGTTGGCCTTCGGCGCGTAGGCCAGCGCCAGGGCCAGGAGCGTGCCGGTGACGAGGCCGCCGACGTGACCCGTCCAGCTGATGCGCAGACCTGAGAACGCGGGCAGCACGAACGTGATGGCCAGGTTGAGCGCGATGATCACGGCGATGCCGCGCACATCGAGGTTGAGCCGGCGGCCGACCACGAAGACCGCGCCGAACATGCCGAACACCGCGCCCGACGCGCCCAGCGTGAAGGTGTTGAGCGGGTCGACCCAGAAGCCGAGCACCGAGCCGCCCAGGGCGCTGAGCAGGAAGAGGGCGATGAAGCGGGCGTGGCCGAAGGCGCGCTCCAGGTAGGGGCCGATGACCCAGATCGCCCAGCCGTTGAACAGGATGTGGATGAAGTCCTGGTGCAGGAACGCCGCGGTGATCAGGCGGTAGTACTCGCCGAGCACGGCGACACCGGGCGGCCACATCGCCAGCGCGGCGGTGACGACGTCGCCCACGAGCAGCTGGACGCCGAAGACCAGGACGATGAGCCCCATGATGGCGTAGGTGACGATCGGGGTGCGCACCAGGCCGCCACCGAACGTGGACTTGGCCTGGCGGATGGCCTTGTTGCCCTCGGCGACGCACTCGGGGCACTGGAAGCCGACCGCGGCGTCGCGCATGCAGTCGGGGCAGATGGGGCGCTCACAACGCTGACAGCGCACCCACGTCTCCCTGTCGGGGTGCCGGTAGCACGTGGGCACGGCCTCAGCGGGCTGCTCGGGCTGTGGGGGCTGGCTCGGCGGCTGGCTGGTCATGACCGAAGCCTATGGCTTGCGGGGGTATGCCGCGTGAGCCCGCGAACCGGCCGTCCCGCACGGGTGACGCGCTCGTCGCGGATCGGCTCGCCCCGCCGTCCTGCGCGGCCGGAGCGACCGTGGGAACGGCACTCCGGCTGCGCAGGCTCGCAAGCCGCCTTCCCCGCCCGGAGGCTGGGGACGGGCGGATCGCGTCAGGCCTGGACGCGGTCGATGGTGACCGACTGCACGACGACGTCCTCGACCGGGCGGTCGCGGCCGTCGGTGCGGGTCTTGGAGATCGCGTCGACGACCTCCTGGCCCTCGACGACCTCACCGAAGATGGTGTGCTTGCCATTGAGGTGCGGGGTCGGCCCGACCGTGATGAAGAACTGCGAGCCGTTGGTGCCCTTGCCCATGCGGATGCCGGCGTTGGCCATGGCCAGCAGGTAGGGGCGGTCGAAGCGCAGCTCGGGGTGGATCTCGTCGTCGAACTCGTAGCCGGGGCCGCCGATGCCCTGGCCGAGCGGGTCGCCGCCCTGGATCATGAAGCCGGAGATCACCCGGTGGAAGATGGTGCCGTCGTAGTAGCGCGCGGTGCTCTTCTCGCCGGTGCCCGGGTGGGTCCAGGGACGGGAGCCTTCGGCCAGCTCCACGAAGTTGCGCACCGTTTTCGGCGCCTTGGTGGGGAAGAGTTCCACCTTGATATTGCCGTGATTGGTCTGCAGGTTAGCGATCAGCTTCTCAGCCACGAGACAGCTGCCCCCCTCTATGCACAGGGTTGGAATTGTGGTGTTTTGAGGACTATGGCCTTCCGGCCTACCGAGCCATCCTCCCACGGACGGCCATGATTGAGCCGCCTTGTCCAGGGAAGGTCAGGCTCGGGGCCCCAACGACAGGGGAGGTTGTCGTGTCCCTGACACTGAAGAAACGCCGCGTGGTCATAGAAGTGCCCGCCACGTGGATGGGTCAAGTGAAGACCCGGGCCGCTCAGACCGGCCAGCGTCTCGCACCCATGGCCGACCAGGCCAAGGTGGTCGCGGCGCAGCGTATCGAAGACGCCCGCTACTGGGCGGCGCCGCGGCTGGAGTCCGCGGCGCACGGGTTCGAGGAGCAGGTCGCTCCCAAGGTCAGCTCGATGCTGACCGCGGCGGCCCGGCGAATCGATCCCAAACCGACACGATCGCGGCGCTGGCCGACGCTCGTGCTGCTGACCGGCCTCGCGGTGGGGACGATCGGTTACATGTTCTACCGCCGCAACGCACAGCAGTGGACCGAACACATGAAGGACTCCGCCTCCGATGCCTCACGTTGGGTCAATGAGAAGGCGGACAGGACTGCGGAGTCCGCTGACCAGATGGCGGCCAAGGTGTCCAGCAAGTCGGACGAGCACAAGATGTCGTGAGTTCGCCCGTCCTTGGGAAGCGCGCCTCCGTCACGTGACGGGGGCGCGCTTCGCGTGTGGGGCTTGTTGACGTACGACCAAGCGCTTGTTACAACCCCGGCATGACGCTGTCACCCCTCGACGACCACCCCGTCCACCAGGCGGCCCAGGTCATGCGGCACGTGACCACCGGCGACCGCAACTTCTACGACCGCTACTACTTCAACTGCCACGCCGCCTCCGACGAACTCATGCTGATCGTCGGCCTCGGCCAGTACCCCAACCTCGGCGTCACCGACGCCTTCGCCTGCGTCCGCACCCAGGACCTGCACCGCGTCGTACGGGCCTCGCGCGAGCTGGGCGCCGACCGGATGGACACGCGGATCGGCCCCTTCAGAGTGGAGGTCGTCGAGGGGCTCAAGCGGCTCAGGGTGGTGCTGGAGCCGAACGAGCACGGCCTCTCCTTCGACCTGCACTGGGAGGGGACGATCCCGGCCACCCTCGAACCCCGCCACTTCCTGCGCCGCCAGGAACGGGTGGTCTTCGACTCGATGCGCATGGCGCAGACCGGCCGGTGGACGGGACGCATCACGGTCGGCGAGCGGGAGATCGAGGTCACCCCCGACCGCTGGACAGGCACCAGGGACCGCAGCTGGGGCGTCAGGCCCGTCGGCGAGCCGGAACCGCCCGGCATCCAGGCCACCGGACCGGGGACGTTCTACTGGCTCTACGCGCCGATGCAGTTCGACGACCACGCCGTGCTCTGCATCGTGCAGGAGGACGAGCGGGGCCGGCGGGTGCTGGAGGAGGCCGTACGCGTGTGGTCCGACGGCCGCGAGGAGGAGTATCTCGGCAGGCCGGAGTACCGCCCGGTCTACGCCCCCGGCACCCGCGACGTCGTCGAGGCCGTGATCACGTTCGCGCCGCCCGGGGGCAAGCCGTTCGACGTGCGCTGCACGCCGCTGCTGCCGGTGCACCTCATGGTCGGCACCGGTTACGGGCTGGAGCAGGACTGGCGGCACGGCATGTACCAGGGGCGAGGGCCGGTCGTGCAGGCGGTGACGTACCGGCTGCCCGACGACGCCCCCAAGATGTGGGGGATGGTGGACGCCGTCGGGCGCTTCGAGTACGACGGGCTGGTGGGCCACGGCCTGTTCGAGTATTGGGCGCTGGGGCCGCACCCGTCGTTCACCGATTGAGCGGCGGCTACTGGCCCGCGCGCTTACAGGTGATCGCGATGGTCTCGGCCGGGTTCCCGGCAGTGGCCTCCGCGACGCCTTCCGCGAGCGCCGCGGCCCGTACGGGCAGGAACTCCACCGTATCGGCGACCTCGGCGGGGACCCCTTCCTTGAGCGCCTCGACCCGCCCGAACGGCTGCGCCTCCGCGGCCTCGTGGCTGCCGATCTCACTGGCCGGCATCTCACTGGCCGGCATCGCCCTGGCCAGCTCGACGACCTTGCCGTCCGCGGTCGTGCAGGTCACCTTCACGCCTGGCGCGGGCGAGCGGACCGCGTCGGCCGGGTCCGCGCCGTCGGCCAGCGCGGAGCCGCCCAGACCGGTGACGGCGAGCACGGCCGCCGCGCCCAGCACCGCGAGACGTCGCTTGAACATGGATTCTCCTTGATCGGAATCGGTCGGACGACTCCGAGAGTGGCCCCGCGCACCTGAAGTGATCCTGAAGGCAGCCGAAACGATCTTCAGCTTCGCTTTAGGTGCGCTGAGGCAGGCTGGGTGGCGTGCGAGTCTTATTGGTGGAGGACGAGGAGCGGCTGGCCGACCTGATCAAGGGCGGGCTGTCCGGCGAGGGCTTCGCGGTCGACGTCGCCCACGACGGGCGCGACGGGCTGTGGCTGGCCACCGAGAACGCGTACGACGTGATCGTCCTCGACGTGATGCTGCCCAGGATGAACGGCTACGCCGTGTGCTCCCGGCTGCGCGAGGCCGGCGACTGGACGCCGATCATGATGCTCACCGCCAAGGACGGCGTCTACGACGAGGCCGAGGCGCTGGACAACGGAGCCGACGACTACCTGGCCAAGCCGTTCTCGTACGTGGTGCTCCTGGCCCGGCTGCGCGCGCTGGTGCGGCGGGGCGGGCGGGAGCGGCCGGTCTCCCTCACCGTCGGCGACCTCGTCATCGACCCGGCCGGGCTGCGCTGCCGCAGGGGCGAGGCGGAGATCGCGCTGACGCCCAAGGAGTTCGCCGTGCTGCACGCGCTCGCCAGGCGGGCCGGCGAGGTGGTCTCCAAGAGCGAGCTGCTGGCCCAGGCGTGGGACTTCAGCTACGACGGCGACCCGAACATCGTGGAGGTCTACATCAGCGCGCTGCGCCGCAAGATCGATCTGCCGTTCGGGAAGACGACGCTGATGACCGTGCGCGGCGCCGGGTACCGGCTGGAGGCGGCATGAGGCTGTGGCGGCGGATCTCGCCTGGATTGTCCTCGGTGCGGGTACGGGCGACGGCGGCGGCCACGCTCGTCGTGGCGGTCGCCCTGGGCGCGGCGGCCCTGGTGCTGGTGGTGTCGCTGCGCGGCACGCTGGTGAGCAGCGCCGACGCGGAGGCGGCGAGGAAGGCGACGGCGGCGGCCCCGTACGCGGAGACGCTGGAGCTCACGTCCATCGAGCCGATCAGGACGAGCGTGCGCGCGGACGCCCCGGCGAGCGCCCCGCAGGAGGGTGTGGCGCTGCGGGTGGCCGACCCCGACATGCTGCTGACCCGGCGGGCGGCGGCCACGGAGTGGGCCAGGCCGAGCGAGTACGCCGTCGCCGCCGTCGAGGTGGCCACCGCCGACGGCCCGGCCACGCTGCTGTCGCGGGTCTCGCTGGAGGGCGTCGAGCAGGCGCTGCGCACGGTCTACGGCGCGCTGCTGCCCGGCGTGCCTGCCCTGCTGGCGGTGGTGGCCGGGGTGACTTGGCTGTCGGTGGGCCGCGCGCTCGGCCCGGTGGCCGCGATCAGGGCGAAGGTGGCCGACATCACGGCCCGCGACCTGCACAGGCGGGTGCCGGTGCCGCGCTCGAAGGACGAGATCGCGGCGCTGGCGACCACCGTGAACGGCACGCTCGACCGGCTGGAGACGGCCGTGGAGCAGCACAAGCGGTTCGTGGCCGACGCCGCGCACGAGCTGCGCAGCCCCATTGCGACCCTGCGGGCCCGGCTGGAGCTGGCCGAGCCGAGCGAGCTGACCGCCGAGGCGCTGGCCGACGTCGAACGCCTCCAGTCGCTTGCCGCCGACCTGCTCATGCTGGCCAGGCTGGACGCGGGCGAGCCGCTGCGCAGCGGTGAGATCGACCTGGGTCAGGTGGCGGCCGAGGCGGCGCTGCGGGCCAGGCGGCGGCCCGACGTACGGGTGGAGCTGGACGTGGCGCCTGACGTGGTGCTGCCGGGGTCGAGCGGACATCTCAATCGCCTGGTGACGAACCTGATGGACAACGCCGTACGGCACGCCGCGGCGACCGTACGGGTGCGGGTGGCCGCCGAGGACGGGGCCGCGGTGCTGGTGGTGAGCGACGACGGGCCCGGCATCCCGGAGGATCAGCGGGAGGCGGTGTTCGGCCGGTTCACCCGGCTGGACGAGGCGCGGGCCAGGGACGCGGGCGGCGCGGGGCTGGGCCTGCCCATCGCCAGGGACATCGCGCACCTGCACGGCGGGACGCTCGTCTACGACGACGCGGGCTTCGTGGCGCGCTTCCCCACTGGTCAGGCGTCTGAGAAGGCGTCGAGCTGCAGGAACGCCCGCTCGACGGCCTGACGGGAGATCTCCTCGGGGTAGGGGAAGAGCCTGATCGAGTCGCGCAGCCCCTCCACGTGGGCCTTCTCGGCCAGCTCGGCGACCAGCGCCAGCTCCTCCTGCTGCGCCTGCGCGTACGCCCGATCGACCACCGCGCCATGGCCAGGCACGATCACCGGCTCGGGCATCTCCGCGAGCATCGCGGCCAGCGTGACCGGCCAGTCGAGCGGGTAGGAGTCGCTGAACGCCGGCGGCGCCCCCTCCTCCACCAGGTCACCGGCGAACAGCACGCCCGCGTCGGGCACCTGCGCCACGATGTCGTTGCTGCTGTGGCCGAGCCCGAAGTGCCGCAGGTGCACGATGCGGCCGCCGATGTCGAGGCTCGCGGCGCTGCTGAACGTGTGGTCGGGCGGCACGATCGTGACCTCTTCCCACTCCTCGCGCCGCTCGGGCCTGCTCCTGATCATGCCTTCGCGCTGCTGCTCGCCGTAGAGCTCGATCTCCTCGGCGCACCTGGTGTGGCCCCAGATCTCGGCGGCGGGGCCGAACATCGCGTTGCCGAAGAAGTGGTCGAAGTGGGAGTGGCTGTTGACGATCGTCCAGGGGTAGGGGGTGACGCGCCGGACGGCCTCGGCCAGGTCGGCGCCCTCGCGGTGGGAGCCCCGGGTGTCGAGCACCAGGCAGTGCCCGTCGCCGACGATCAGCCCCGTGTTCAGGTCGTACGACCGGTGGCGTCGTACGTAGACCCGGTCGCCGATCTCCTGCCACTGCTCGTTCATGCCACCAAACCCTACTTAGTCACGACATGAGCCTCCAGGGGAACGATCAGCCCCGCAGGTACGCCAGCACCGCCAGCACCCGCCGATGCCCGTCGGAGGCGGGCGGCAGGTCGAGCTTGGCGAAGATGTTCGCGATGTGCTTGGCCACGGCCGCCTCGGTGACGTGCAGCTCGGCGGCGATCGAGGCGTTCGCGCGGCCCTCGGCGATCAGGCCGAGCACCTCCAGCTCGCGCGGGGTCAGCCGGGACAGCGGGTCGCGCCGCCGGCGCAGCAGCTGGCGGACCACCTCGGGGTCCACGACCGTGCCGCCGGCGGCCACCCTGTCGAGGGCGTCCACGAACTCGCGTACGTCGCCGATGCGGTCTTTGAGCAGGTAGCCGATGCCGGCGCCGCCGCCCGACTCCAGCAGCTCGGCCGCGTACGTCTGCTCGACGTACTGGCTGAGCACCAGCACCGCCAGCTCGGGGAAGCGCCCGCGCAGCTCCAGCGCCGCCCGCAGGCCCTCGTCGGAGAAGCCCGGCGGCATCCGCACGTCGGTCACCACGGCGTCGGGACGATGCTCGGCCACGGCCTCGACCAGGGCGGGCGCGTCGCCGACCGCGGCCGCCACGGTGTGGCCGAACCGGTCGAGCAGCCCGGCGATGCCCTCGCGCAGCAGCACGGCGTCCTCTGCGATCACCACGCGCACAGGTCCTCCTCGATGATCAGCACGGGATCTCCGTCCGGACGAGCGTCGGGCCGCCCGGCGGGCTCGACAGCGACAGTCTGCCGTCCACCACGGCCAGCCGGTCGGCCAGGCCGGTCAGCCCCGTGCCCTTCGCCGGGTCGGCGCCGCCCGCGCCGTCGTCGCGCACCTCGACGACCAGCGTGCCGCGCTCGACCCGGCCGGTGACCGCGCCGCGGGTGGCGCCGCTGTGCCTGGCGAGGTTGGCCAGCGCCTCGCTGACCACGTAGTAGGCGGTCACCTCGACCGGGGCGGGCAGGCGTTCCGGCAGGTCGAGGTCCACCGCGACGGGCACCGGCGAGCGGCCCGCCACGTCGTGCACCGCCGCCGCGAGCCCCCGGTCGGTGAGCACCTGGGAGTGCACGCCCCTGATCAGCTCGCGCAGCTCGGCGAGCGCCCGCTTGGCCTCGTCGTGGGCCTGCGCGATGAGCCGGCCGAGCTCGGAGTCGGCCGCGAGGTCCAGCTTGGCCACGCCCAGCGTCATGGAGAGGGCCACCAGCCGCTGCTGGGCGCCGTCGTGCAGGTCACGCTCGATCCTGCGGCGTTCCATCTCGAACGCGTCCACCAGCCGGGCCCGCGACCGCAGCACCTCGCTCAGCTCGGAGTCCTGCGGCGCCAGCACCGCACGCACCATCGCGCCCCGCGCCCCGCTCCAGGCCGTGATCGTGTACGCCGCCACCGGCAGCAGCAGCACCCCCATCACGGACCCCGCCGTGCCCGCCACGACATTGACGTCGGGCTGCACGACCGGCGTGAGGATGAGCAGCACGGGCCCGCCGAGCGTGAAGGCGAGCATGACGAGGTCGATCCACCACAGCGCCAGCACGGTCATGACCGCGAGCCCCGCCTCCCGTTTACGCCGGTCGGGCGGTCTCGGCACCTCGACCCGATCGACCAGGCGCAGGCGGACGCGTTCGAAGGCGGCGACGGGCAGGACGCACAGCGCCAGCGCGGCCGGCCCGGTCACGAGGGCCAGGTAGGGCGTCACGTCGGCGACGAGCGTGGTCGCCGCCACCGTGACCCCCGCAGCTAGACCGGGCACCACGCTGGCCAGCAGGTACGCGGCGCCGCGCCACGGCCAGGCGGAGGCCAGGAACGGCAGCGGCCGTCGCGTGAGGGCTTCCAGCGCGGTCCTGTTGAGCATGCTGCGACCGTAACCGCTGGTGAGGGGCGGGGTCAGTAGTGCAGGGTCTAGCTTCTGAAGGTCAGGCCGGCGAACTCACCAGAGGTGCGCCAGCGGTCGATGTAGGCGAAGTACGCCATCGCGCCCTGCGGGTGCCCGACGTTCAGCCACGACTTCAGGCCGAGATCGCGGCCCTCGTTGTTGTAGTAGCCGGGCGTGCAGTCGGGTGAGCCCATGAGCCGGCCGGTGCCCGACAGCAGCAGCTCGATCCAGGCGTCCTCGGCCTCCCGCGTGGCCTCGACCTGCGTGTGGCCGTGCTCGACGGCGTGCCTGACGATCGCGGCGATGGTCCTGCCCGCCTCGGTGAAGTTGTGCGGGATGTTGGAGATGAGGTTGGCGCCCTGGGCCGGCTGGACGATGAAGACGTTGGGGAAGCCGTGCACGTGCATGCCGTGCAGCGTGCGCATGCCGTCGGCCCAGCGCTCCGACAGTCGCACGCCGCCGCGGCCCTTGATGTCGTAGCCGGCGCGGCGGGTGTAGTCGGTGCCGACCTCGAAGCCGGAGGCGTAGATGACGCAGTCCACCTCGTACTCGCGGCCGGCCACCACGACGCCGCGCTCGGTGATCCGCTCGACGCCCTTGCCGTCGGTGTCCACCAGGTGGGTGCCCGGCAGGTTGAACGCCTGGAGGTACGCGTCGTGGAAGCAGGGGCGCTTGCAGAGCTGGCGGTACCACGCCTTGAGCCGCCGCGCGGTCTCCGGGTCGCGGACGACCGCGTCCACCCGGGCCCTGATCTCCTCCATCTTCTCGAAGTCGGCGTCCTCGAACGCGGCCAGCACGCTCTCCTGCGTCACCTGGCCGGGCGGCAGCGCGCTGATCTTCGCGCGGAAGCGGCGGGCGATGTCGGTCCAGCCGTCCATCACCAGGTCCTCGTCGGCCAGGCCGCCGGTCTGGTTGGCGGTGAAGTTCTCCAGCCAGCGCTGCTGCCAGCCGGGCGTCGCGATCGAGGCGAACCACTCCGGGTCGGTGGGCCGGTTGTCGCGGACGTCGACGGAGGAGGGCGTGCGCTGGAAGACGTACAGCTCGCGGCAGGCCCTGGCCAGGTGCGGCACGCACTGGACGGCCGTCGCGCCGGTGCCGATGAGCGCCACCCGCTTGTCGCCCAGCCCGTCCAGGGGCGCGCCCGAGGGGTCGCCGCCGGTGTAGGCGTAGTCCCAGCGGCTGGTGTGGAAGGAATGTCCGGCGAAGTCGTCGATGCCGGGGATGCCGGGCAGCTTGGGGACGTGCAGCGGGCCGATGCCCATGGCGACGAACTGGGCGGTGAACGCGTCGCCGCGGTCGGTGCGGATGAGCCAGCGGGAGCGGGCCTCGTCCCACTCCAGGTCCAGGACCTCGGTGTGGAAGAGGGCGTTGTCGTACAGGCCGAAGTGCTTGCCGATGCGGCGGCAGTGCTCCAGGATCTCGGGGGCGTGCGCGTACTTCTCGGTCGGCATGTGGCCGGTCTCTTCGAGCAGCGGCATGTAGACGTACGACGCCGTGTCGCACTGCGCGCCCGGGTAGCGGTTCCAGTACCACGTGCCGCCGAAGTCGCCGCCCTTCTCCACGATGCGCACGTCGGTGACGCCGGCCTCCTTGAGCCTGGCACCGGTGAGCAGCCCGGCGAAGCCGCCGCCGATGAACGCGACCGTCACGTGGTCGGTCTTGGGCGGGCGCTCGGTGACGGGGGTGTAGGGGTCTTTGAGGTAGTGGGCGAAGCGGCCGGTCAGGCGGATGTACTGGTCGTTGCCGTCGGGCCTGAGCCGCTTGTCGCGCTCTTCGCGATATCTGCGGCGGAGTGCGTCCTTGTCGAAGGCGGGACGGTCGGCGACGGTCATGCATCCCCTCCGGCGGCGTGCGGCTTCTCCCCCGAACCTATTTTCAGAATGGCATTCGGAAATAGCTACCACAAGCACGAAAAAAATACGGCATTGACGGCCATATCACGCAAGTGTCAAGATCTTGCCCACCAAGAGTGGCGAGTGGGACTCGGGTTGATGTGCGTGTCCCTCGCCCGTCGTCGTTCGGGGAGTCTCCCCGGCTTGGGATCGAGAGCGAGGAGATGTCGATGAAGAAGAAGAAGCTCGAGGTCAAGATCAGGAAGCTCGAGAAGATCGAGACCACCATCAACCGCGGCGGACAGAGCGGTTGATCTACTGACATACCGGAACCGGTCGGCGTTCGTCCGGCCGGTTCCGCTTTTCAGGGACTGGAAGGAGAAGGTGACGACGTGCGCCTGCCCAGGGTCAAACGCGTGCACCAGCCGTTCCTGCTGCCGGGCAACCGCATCGTCATCGGACTGTCCCAGTTCGGGGTGGCCTCCGAGATCGCCGACGACGACGAGGGCAGCATCGCCGCGATCGTGACCCTCATGGACGGCACCAGGACGGTCGACCAGATCTGCGCCGACTTCACCGCGACCCGTCCCGACGTGGACGACGACAGCGTGCGCGAGGTCATCGACGGCCTGATCGAGGGCGGCTTCATCGAGGACGCCGGAGCGCCCGTACCGGCGAACCTCACCGAACGCGACGTCGCCAGGTACGCATCGGCGCGCCACTTCTTCAGCTGGATCGACACCACGCCACGGACGTCACCGCACGAGGTCCAGTCCAGGATCAAGGCGGCCCGGGTGAGCCTGCTCGGCGTGGGCGGCACCGGATCGGCCGTGGCGGCGGGACTGGTCGCGAGCGGCATCGGCGCGCTGCGGATCGCCGACTTCGACCGCGTCGAAGAGTCGAACCTGACCCGCCAGCTCCTGTACGCCGAGTCGGACGTGACCAAGCCCAAGGTCGACCAGGCCGTCGCCCGGCTGCGGGCGATGAACGGCTCGGTCGCCGTGACCGGCGACGACACCAAGGTGACCGGCCCCGACGACGTCGTGGAGCTGATGAGCGGCTCCGACCTGTTCGTCCTGTGCGCCGACGAGCCCCATCCGGACATCGTCGCGTGGACCAACGAGGCCGCCCTGCGGACCGGCACCCCGTGGTTCATGAGCCTCTACACCGGGCCGATGGTCGTCGTGGGCTCGTTCGTGCCCGGCGAGACCGGCTGCTGGGCCTGCCTGGACCGGCAGGAGGAGGCCCGCAAGGAGAAGGAGCTGGGGCGGCTGCTGCCCGAGTCACGGCCGAACGCGGTGGTCGCGGCCAGCGCCAACATCAGCGGCCACCTCTGCGCGCTGGAGGTGCTGTACCAGCTCGGCGGCCTGCCGGCGCAGACCCGCGGCCGGGTCTTCCACTGGAACATGGCCGTCTGGGACCACCAGTACTTCATCGACGTCCCGCGCGACGACGACTGCCCGATGTGCGGGCCGGGGGCCGGGTGAGCGTCCCGGCGGCCGAGGTCGGCGCGGGCAGCGTCGTACGCCTGCACCCGCTCGTCGTCCGTCCCGACGACGACGACCCGGAGATGATCGTGGCCGGCCGCCCGGACCTCGGCGAGTTCGTCGAGCTGCCCGCGGTGTGCGGCGAGGTGATCCGGCTGCTCGGCGAGGGGCGTCCTGTCGCGGGCGTCGAAGCCGTCATCGCCGACGAGTACGACGTCGAGCTGGACGTGGCCGACTTCGTGGAGTCGCTCGCCGACCTCGAGTTCGTGGCCGAGATCGACGGGCTGCCGCTGCCGGGGACCGCGCCGAAGGCCGCCCACTTCCCCGGCATCACCGAGCGGCACGTACGGTGGCTCTTCGCCAGGCCCGTCAGGCTGGTCTGGCTCGCCGTCGTCGCGGCCGCGGCGCTGACCGTCGTCGTGCGGCCGGAGCTGTTCCCCCATCACCGTGACTTCTTCTGGAGCGAGTACACCGGGCTCTCCGTGCTGGTCAACACGGCCTTCTTCTCGGTACTCGCGAGCGTGCACGAGATGATGCACCTGCTGGCGGCGCGCTCGCTCGGCGCTCCCGCACGCATCGCGTTCGGCACCCGGCTGCACTACCTCGTCGTGCAGACCGACGTCACCGCCATCTGGGGGGTGCCCCGCAGGCACCGCTACCGCGTGTATCTGGTCGGGATGGCCTCCGACCTGCTCCTCATCGCCACGATGCTGCTGGCCGTGGCGTACCTGCCGCTGCCGGGCTTCGCCGATGCGCTGCTGCGCGCCTTCATCCTGACCGCGCTGCTGTCCCTGCCCCTCCAGGCCCAGATCTACATGCGCACCGACCTCTACTTCGTGCTGCGCGACCTGCTCCGGTGCAAGGACCTGTTCGGGGACGGGCTCCGCTACGTCCGGTACCTGCTCGCCCGGACGGTCACCCCGTTCAGGAAGCCCGCGTCGCCGGTCGCCGACCCCACCGGGGAGCTGGCCCGGCACGAGCGGCGGGCCGTGCGGATCTACGCCGTCGCCCTCGCCGTGGGCGGTTCCGTCACGCTGACGGTCTTCGCCTTCTACGGCGGCCCGATCATCATCAACGGGCTGGTCAACGCGCTGGCCGCCGTCTGGGCCGGCCTGCACGGCGGGCCCGCGATCGCCGCGATCGACGCCGCGCTGCTCATCCTGGTCGAGGGCGGCATCCAGGTGATGTTCCTGGTGACGTTCTTCCGGACGCGCCGCCCGTGGCCCCGCCGGTCATAACGACCACGAGCGCTGACCGGGATGTCCACTATGGTGTGGTCGCGGGACTCACGAGGAAGCGGATCCGTCTTGGCCCATCGCGCACTGGTCATCGCCCTGTTGCCGGCGATCGGGCTGCGCGTGCTCGCCGTGCTGGGCTTCCCGCCGGCCATCCTGTTCTACGGCGACTCCTTCGCCTTCCTGCGCGAGGAGCTGACCCCCGGCACGACGCGGCCCTCCGGCTACTCCCTGCTGCTCGCGCTGCTGCGGCCGGCCCACAGCCTGACGCTCGTCACGATCCTGCAGCACCTGCTCGTGCTGGGGCTCGCCGTCTGCCTGTACGCCCTGCTGCGCCGCCGCGGCCTGCCCGGCTGGGGCGCGACGCTGCTGGTCACCCCGCTGCTCTACGACGAGTTCATGCTGCTCCTGGAGCACATGATCATGGCGGACGCGGTCTTCATCGTGCTGGTCGCCGGCGCCGTCGCGCTGATCACCTGGCGGGTCACCCCCACGACCGCGGCCGTCGGCGGGCTGCTGCTCGGCCTGGCCGGCATCACCAGGACCGTGGGGCTGCCGCTGCTCATCCTGACCGCCGCCTACCTGCTGATCCGCCGCTATGGGTGGCGTCCGCTGGTGGCGCTGCTGGTCGCCGGGGCGCTGCCGCTGGGTGCGTACGCGGTCTGGATGAAGGCCGAGAAGGGGACGTACGCGCTGACCCAGGCCGACGGGAACTTCCTGTGGTCGCGCACCATGAGCTTCGCCGACTGCGGGGTGATCAAGCCGCCCGAGCGGCTGGCGGTGCTCTGCCCGACCATGCCGGTCGAGGAGCGGCCGTACCCACCCCACTGGCTGTGGGAGGACTTCTCGCCGCTGCCCAAGGTGCCGGGCACGGCCAACCGCAACAAGCTCGCCGGGGAGTTCGCGCGGGCGGCCATCCTCGCCCAGCCGGGCGAGTACCTCGGCGCCGTGGTGACCGACCTGGGGCAGCTGTTCCGCTGGGAGCGGACTTCGGTCGACGAGAAGACGCCGTACAAGCTGCCCTCCTCCGAGCGCCCGATCAGCTCGTCGGTGCGGGGAGTGGCGGAGGCGTACGAGGACGGGCCCGCCGCCACCCGCGTGGTCGAGCCGTTCGCCGGGTGGCTGCGGGCATACCAGCGGTTCGGGTACGTGCCGTTCCCGCTGCTCACGCTCGTCCTGGTCGGCGTGCTGGTGGCCGCGCCGCTGCGGCGGCGGTGGGACGCGCTGCTGCCCGGGCTCGCCGCGCTCGCGCTGGTCGCCTCGCCGCCGTTCCTCGCCGCCTTCGACGTCCGGTACGTGATCCCCGCCATCCCGCTGATCTGCCTGGCCGTGGGGCTCACCTTCGGGCCCCCGACGTCGTTCTTGGCCGGACGCCGGGGTGCTACGGTCCCGGTGGAAGGCCGTACACACGCGATGGGAAGCTATGACGGAGGCAGGGCCGACGGGTGACGCCCTGGTCGAGATGCTGGCGGCGCTGGCCAACCCGCTGCGTCTGCGCATCATCGCCGAGCTGAGCGCCGGGCGCGACTACGTCAGCCACCTGGCCCGTGTCATCGGCGTCAGCCGGCCGCTGCTGCACATGCACCTGCGCCGGCTGGAGGCCGCCGGGCTGATCACCGGCACCCTTGAGCTGTCCGACGACGGCAAGGCGATGAAGTATTACGAGGTCACCGACTTCGACCTGCACCTGACCGCGCCGGCGCTGGCCGAGGCGGCCAAGACCCTCACCAGGCCGGACCCCGAGGAGGGCTCCTAGATGGCACTGTCGTGGCCCGAGGTGATCTTCTACCTGGGCGTGCTCGTTCTGGTCACGTTCTTGATCAGTGTGGTCGTCGTGGGCTCGTTCGACGCCCGCAAGGCCCGGCACCAGGCCGACCAGGCTGAGGAGCTGCGCCGGCTGGTGCAGCGGTATGAGCAGCTCGCCGAGAAGACCATGGACGCCCAGCAACGCACCGCCGCCGACCTCGCCGAACTCCGCTCCCGGGCGGCCTCGATCGAACAGATCTTACGGACGGTCGAGTGACGCCTGGTGCTGCGGCGAGCGGTCGCGGCTCGGCGCCCGGGCCGGCCTCATGGCCGGTCGAGTGACGGCTCGGGGTCGAAGCGGGCCACGTAGCGGCGTTGCCAGGGGGTCTCCACGGCGTGGCGGTCGTAGTGGGTGCGGACGTAGGCGACCGCCTCGGCGGGTGGGACGCCGTCGAGGACGGCGAGGCAGGCGAGGGCGGTGCCGGTGCGTCCGCGGCCGCCTCCGCAGGCCACCTCGACGCGCTCCGACGCGGCGCGCTCCCACGCCTCGCGCAGATCGGCGGCGGCCTGCCGGCGGTCGGACGGCAGCCAGAAGTCGGGCCAGCGCACCCACCGGTGCTCCCAGCCGACCGGCGGCGGGGCCTTGCCCAGCAGGTAGAGGGCGAAGGCGGGCTCGGGGCCGGGCGGCAGCGGATGCCGCAGGCCCCTGCCGCGCACCAGCCGCCCGGACGGCAGGCGCAGCACCCCTGGCGTGTCAAGATCCCACATCATGGCGCGAGCGTAACCCGCCCCACCCGCCGACGGCAGCGACACAGCGCCCTTTCCGCGCTGGGCGGACACGCGGCGGTCACGGCTTGCCCGTGAGCCAGGTTGAGGTGAGGTCGGTGACCATCGAGGCGGCGCGGTCGGTCAGGTGGATGTGGTCAACCAGCAGCATGCGGCCGCCTGACGCCGCGATCTCGTCCCAGCTGCGGCGCAGCAGGTGGTGCTGGGCCGCGACCGTGAGTGCGAGGGGAAAGCTGAAGGCGTAGGACGTGCGGGGGCCGGCCTGGCGCAGGGTGTCGGCCATGCGCTCGTACAGGGGGAGGTAGTCGGCGCCCGTCGCGGCGGCGACCTCCTTGATGGCGGCGTTGTAGGCGGGCAGCCGGAGGTTGGGCCCGGCGTCGAGGTCCTCGCCGAGCGGGGGCAGCGACATGAGCGCGACGCGGGCGCCGGTGGCCTTGACGCGCTCGACGACGGTGCGCAGGTCGGCGCGGTAACGATCGGGCGGGACGTCGTCGCGTACGTCGTTGGTGCCGACGAGCAGCGTGACGGCGGCCGGGCGGCAGGCGACGACGTCGGTCTCGACGCGGGCGAGCAGGTCGGCGACCTTGTTGCCGTTGACGCCCGCGTTGACCACCTCGTACGCGGGATGCCGCGCCCGCACCGCCCCCACCCAGTCGGCACCCAGCGAGCCCTGCGTCATGCTGGCCCCGGCCGCTACCAGGCGGGGCCGGGTGGGCTCGGCGCCGCAGGCGGCGGATGGCGGGTTGTCGGGCGCCCGCAGGAAGGTCAGCCAGCCGACCACCCCGGCGGTCCCGAGCACGAAGACGAGCAGCGTGCCCAACGTGATGGTCACCGGGCGCACGACGGCACCTCGAAGAAGAGAACCACTTGACAGACTCCCATGGTGGGTAAACGCTCACTAACTTGTGCGGTGATGCTAGTGAGCGTTTACTAACAACGTCAAGTGTCGCCCAAGGAACCGGATGAGACATGGGAACGAGGGACGTGATCCTGGACGCCGCCGCCGCGGTGATGGCCGAGCACGGCCTGGCCAACGCGACGACCAGGCAGATCGCGCGGAAGGCCGGCTTCACCGAGGCCGCTCTCTACAAGCACTTCGCCAGCAAGGCCGACCTGCTGGTGGCCGTCCTGCGCGAGCGCTCCCCCGGTTTCGGCGCGCTGGCGGCGGCGCTCCAGGGCGGAGCCGGCCTGGAGAAGGACCTGACCGCCGTGGCAGGAGCGGCGATCGCGTTCTACCGGGCCGGGTTCCCGATGCTCGCCTCGATCTTCGCCGACCCCGGCACGCTGGCCGCGCACAACGAGGAGCTGCACCGGCAGGGCGCCGGTCCGCACAAGGCGAACGAGGCCGTGGCCGCGTACCTGCGCCGTGAGCAGGAGGCCAGCCGGGTGCGCGCCGGCGCCGACGTACGGGCGGCGGCGGGCCTGCTGCTGGGCGCCTGCTTCCAGTACGCCTTCCTGGAGCACATGTCGCCACCGGGCGAACGCGACGACGACGTGGCGGCGGCGGGTTTCGTCCGCGCCCTGCTCGACTCGCTGACCCCCTGATCAAAAGGCGGTCAAAGTTCCTTGAGACGACACTAAGATTGCATTATTCGTTATCTTGTATCGTTCGCGTTTAGGTGATTAAGTTGGGCGCTATGACCGCACCCCAGACGCCGACCGGCGCCGAGGAGCTACGCAGCGTCGGGCTGCGGGTGACCGCCGCCCGGGTCGCGCTGCTCGAGACCGTCCGCGACGGTGACCACCTCGACGTCGAGGCCATCGCCTCCGGGGTGCGCGACCGCGTCGGCCACATCTCGCTCCAAGCCGTGTACGAGGCGCTCAACGCCCTCACGGCCGCGGGCCTCGTCCGCCGCATCGAGCCGGCGGGCAGCCCGGCGAGATACGAGGGCCGGGTCGGCGACAACCACCACCACGTCGTCTGCCGCGTCTGCGGCGCCGTGGCCGACGTCGACTGCGCCGTCGGACACGCGCCGTGCCTGCACGCGTCCGACGACCACGGCTTCGCCATCGACGAGGCCGAGGTCATCTACTGGGGCCTGTGCCCCGACTGTTCCACCGCCACCAGCAGCTCTTGAGCACCCTGAGTCACATAGTCCGGAGGGATTCCCATTGTCTGAGAACCACGACGCGATCGTCACAGACCCGAAGACAGAGGATGGAGGCGGCTGCCCGGTAGCCCACCGCGCGCTCCACCCCACCCAGGGCGGCGGCAACCGTCAGTGGTGGCCTGAGCGGCTCAACCTGAAGATCCTGGCGAAGAACCCGGCCGTGGCCAACCCCATGGGCGAGGACTTCGACTACGCCGAGGCGTTCAAGAGCCTCGACCTGCCGGCCGTCAAGCGTGACATCGCCGAGGTGCTGACCACCTCCCAGGACTGGTGGCCGGCCGACTTCGGGCACTACGGGCCGCTCATCGTCCGGATGGCCTGGCACAGCGCGGGCACGTACCGCATCAGTGACGGCCGCGGCGGCGCCGGCGCAGGACAGCAGCGCTTCGCCCCGCTCAACAGCTGGCCCGACAACGGCAACCTCGACAAGGCCCGCCGCCTGCTGTGGCCGGTCAAGAAGAAGTACGGCAAGAAGCTGTCCTGGGCCGACCTGCTGATCCTGGCCGGCAACGTGGCGCTGGAGTCCATGGGCTTCAAGACGTTCGGCTTCGCCGGCGGCCGCGAGGACGTGTGGGAGCCGGAGGAGGACGTCTACTGGGGCCCCGAGACCACGTGGCTCGGCGACGCCCGCTACACCGGTGACCGTGAGCTGGAGAACCCGCTCGGCGCCGTCCAGATGGGCCTCATCTACGTCAACCCCGAGGGCCCCAACGGCAACCCCGACCCGCTGGCCGCCGCCCGCGACATCCGCGAGACGTTCCGCCGCATGGCGATGAACGACGAGGAGACGGCCGCGCTGATCGCCGGCGGTCACACGTTCGGCAAGACTCACGGCGCCGGTCCCGCCGAGCACGTCGGTCCCGACCCCGAGGCCGCGTCGCTGGAGGAGCAGGGTCTCGGCTGGCGCAACTCCTTCGGCACCGGCAAGGGCGGCGACGCCATCACCAGCGGCCTCGAGGGCATCTGGACCCCCACCCCGACCCAGTGGGACAACAGCTTCCTCGAGACCCTCTACGGCTACGAGTGGGAGCTGTTCAAGAGCCCCGCGGGCGCCTGGCAGTGGCGGCCGAAGGACGGCGCCGGCGACGGCACCGTCCCCGACGCCCACGACCCGAACAAGCGGGTGGCCCCGACCATGCTCACCACCGACCTGTCGCTGCGGGTCGACCCGATCTACGAGCAGATCACCCGGCGCTGGCTCGACCACCCCGACGAGTTCGCCGACGCGTTCGCGCGGGCCTGGTTCAAGCTGACCCACCGCGACATGGGCCCGGTCGTGCGCTACCTCGGCCCCGAGGTGCCCAGCGAGACGCTGATCTGGCAGGACCCGCTGCCCGAGCGGACGTACGAGCTGATCGACGCCGGCGACGTCGCCATCCTCAAGAGCCAGATCCTGGCCTCCGGCCTGTCGGTCTCCGAGCTGGTCTCCACCGCGTGGGCGTCGGCCTCGTCCTTCCGCGGCAGCGACAAGCGCGGCGGCGCCAACGGCGCCCGCATCCGCCTGCAGCCGCAGGCCGGGTGGGAGGTCAACGACCCCGACAGGCTCGCGACCGTGCTCGGCACGCTTGAGGGCGTCCAGAAGGCGTTCAACGGCGCGCAGACCGGCGGCAAGCAGGTGTCGCTCGCCGACCTGATCGTGCTGGCGGGCAACGTCGGCGTCGAGAAGGCCGCCAAGGACGCGGGCTTCGAGATCGAGGTGCCGTTCCGTGCCGGTCGTGTGGACGCCACGCAGGAGCAGACGGACGTCGAGTCGTTCGCCGCGCTCGAGCCGACGGCCGACGGCTTCCGCAACTACCTGGGCAAGGGCAACCGGCTGCCGGCCGAATACCTGCTCATCGACCGCGCCAACCTGCTGACGCTCAGCGCGCCCGAGATGACCGTCCTGGTCGGCGGCCTGCGCGTGCTCGGCGCCAACCACCAGCAGTCCCAGCACGGCGTCCTCACCACGACGCCCGGCACGCTGACGAACGACTTCTTCGTCAACCTGCTCGACCTGGGCACCACCTGGACGGCGACGTCCGGCGACAGCAGCACCTTCGAGGGCCGCGACGCCGCCACCGGCGAGGTCAAGTGGACCGGCACCCGCGCCGACCTGGTCTTCGGCTCCAACTCGGAGCTGCGGGCGGTCGCCGAGGTGTACGCCTGCGACGACGCCAAGGAGAAGTTCGTCAAGGACTTCGTGGCCGCGTGGGACAAGGTCATGAACCTCGACCGGTTCGACCTGGCCTGATCGCTCGGTCTCACGGGCCCGTCATCTTCGAGGTGGCGGGCCCGCCTTTTTGCGGCTGATCGGGCCCTTGCGGTTGGTCGGGCCCTTTGCAGGCCCGCGTGCCGGGGGCGTCAGGTGACGGTGATCTTGCCGATGCCGAGCGTGGTCTGGGCGGGCAGGATGCCCGACTCGAACACCGCGCCGAGCAGCGGCAGGTTCAGCTGCGCGAGCAGCGCGGCGCGCTCCTCACCGAGCGCCTTCCAGGGACCGGCGGCGAGCTGGTCGGTGTGGCGTTCGACCCGGTTGCGCAGGGCGTGGCCCTCCGGGGTGGCCAGGCCGCCGGCGTCCACGAGCCCCCTGGCGGCCAGCCGCTCACGGGCGGCGCCCCACTCCTCCTCGCTCCACCCGCGTCCGGCGAAGTTGGCGACCGGCGCGGCCCCCACGGCGGCGAACGACACCAGCGCCTCGCACCCGTCGAGCCCCGCGGCCTGCAACGCCGTCAGATGCCCGTCGCCGCGGTGCTCGCGCAGCACCGTGTACGCCTGCCACAACCGCACGTGCGGCTCGTCGGGCCAGGGCAGCGCGAGGTTGGCGGCGGCCAGCGGCCGATGCGCGACGTCGGCGCTCTCCGCCGCCCTGACCGCCAGCTCCGCCGCCTCCGCCAGCGGCTTCACGTCGTCCACGAGGGCGCGAATCGTCCGGTCCACCGCCCGCAGCCGGGCTTCCAGCACCTGCTCGGGGGAGGCCGTCTCCCAGATCGACGGCACGTACTCGGCGATCATGGCCGGGCTGAAGCTGTAATAGGTGGCCGCGACCAGGCCGCGCCCCGCGGCGCCGAGCACCGCCGTACGCCAGGCGAAGTAGCTCGGCCAGCGCGGCTCGACGGCGTAACCGAGGGCGGCGGCCTCCTCGAACGCCTCCTTGCTGAAGTAGAGCGGCGCGTGCACCGGCTCGATGTGGTGCCACATCTGCCGGGCGAGCTGGTCGAAGGTCACGAAGGATCCTCACTGTCTAGATAAGCTATGCCAGTGATGGTAGAAGCCTGGCGAATCACTGGTCAAGCCGAAATAGACAGTTATGTCGGGAGCAGGGTCGAGCTGGCCGTCCAGCTGATCAACTCCCTGGCCACGCCGTACGCGCACGGCCGCGGCGTCACGCCCCCTCCCTTGGCAGCCGACCGCCTCGCGGCGGTCGTCGCCGCCCAGGAACACCTGACGGTCCACCCGCCCGCGAGCGTCCTCACCCCGGCCGACGCCGACCGCCTGGCCGAGATCGCCGCCTGCCTGCGCCCGCTGTTCGCCGCCGGCGACCGCCTCACCGACGCGACGGCCGGACTCAACGACCTCCTCGTACGCCACCACGCCGTCCCCAACCTGCACGGCAGCCCCGCGAACCCGCTCGGCCTGTCCTTCCACCGCCCCGACGCCGACCCCGTGGACGCCTGGGCGGCCGACATGGGCACCGCCCTCGCCATGGTGATCGGCGTCGGCCAGTCCGCGCGCCTGGGTGCCTGCCAGGCAGAAAGATGCTCCCTGGTCTTCTACGACACCACGAGGAACGCCTCCCGCCGCTTCTGCGACCTGTCCTGCCAGAACCGCGCCAAGGCCAGCGCCTACCGCGCGAGAAAACGCGGCTGACCCCTTTGGGGTGCCCTCAAGAGACTCAGCCCTCGTCAGCCCCGACCACCAGATCGTCGGGAGCGCCTGACCCACACGGCCGAGCCCGGGTCGTAACCGCCCACCGCCCCACATGATCGCGCCCTGACCCGTGCGCACACCACCGTGATCGTGTGGTGATCATGTGCAGGGTTTGTGGAGGCGGAGGCGATCGTTGCGGTGAGGCGATCACTCACGCGCCTCGCCGCGGGCTTCCGCGGCAGCCATCCGAAGGGAGAACCCTGTGGTCAAGATGAGCATGCGCTACGCCAGGTACGCGCTCAGCACCCTGACGACCGCGCTGTTCCAGATCCCCGCCACCTGAGGGAACTGAGCCGGCCGGTCCCTCCGGGGGGCCGGCCGGCCGGGGTCGCTCCGTTCCGATGAAGTGAGGTGTCCTTGCTCGCCACAGCCGCTCGACAGCTTCGTCACGCCGCCACCGTGCTCCGCGGCGGGAAATTCGACGTGGACGCCCTGGGGAAGCTGGTGACCGACCTCCGCGGGATGCTGGCTGAGCTGGGCGAGCCTGGTGAGGGCCCGAACGAGCTGCTGCCCGGCGGCGGCGTCGACGACCCGGAGATCAGGCGCTCGATGGCGGACCGCCGGCTGCGGCAGGCGATCAGGCGGGCGGCCGGGCACACCGCGTACTACCGGCTCTGGTTCGAGCAGCACGGCGTCGATCCGGCCGCGATCGGGCTCGACCAGCTCTCCCAGGTGGCCACCACCCCCAAGTCGGCCCTGCGCGGCGCCGGCCCCGCGTTCGTGTCGGACGTGAGCGAGCCGGTCCTGATGGCACAGACCACCGGCACCACGGGCACGCCGGCCATCGTCTGGTTCTCGCGCTACGAACTGGAGCTGGCGGCGGTGCTGTCGGCGATCTCGTACCTGATGGTGGGCGACACGCGCGAGCACCACGTCGGGCTGTCGTGCATCAGCTCGCGCGCGACCGTCGGCCTGGTCACGGCCCAGCGTGCGCTGACCATGGTGGGCGCCGGCTTCATCGCGCAGGGGCTGGTCGATCCGGGCATCGCGCTCGACCGGCTGGCCGCGCCGCTGCATCTGCCGGGCAAGCTGCCGTACGTCAGCGACCTCTACACCGTCCCCTCCTACCTGGGCGCGCTCGTGCAGCGGGCCGAGCGGGACGGCTGGCAGGCGAAGGACTTCGGGCTGCGCCGGGTGATGACCGGCGCGGAGATCCTCACCGACGCGCTGCGCGAGCGCGTACGCGAGACGTTCGGTGTGCCGGTGTCCGACGTGTACGGCATGACGGAGCTGGTCCCCACCACCGGCATGGTGTGCTCCGAGCAGCACCTGCACCTGGCCGTCGAGCAGGCCCACTTCGAGATACTCGACGTGGACGCCGACACCCCGGTCGCCCCCGGCGAGGTGGGCGAGCTGGTCGCCACCCCGTACACCCCTTACCGCGAGACGACGCTGCTGGTCCGCTACCGGACGGGCGACCTCGTACGCCGCCTGCCCGACGAGCCGTACGGCTGCGAGCTGGCCGCGCTCCCCGCCACGTCCAGGATCGTCGGGCGGGCCTCCCACTACGGCGGCGGCCCGACCGACCGCGACATCCTGGAGGTGCTGCAGGCGGTGCGCGAGGTCCCACTGCCGACGAGGTACGCGCTGACCGGCGACCCGAAGAAGCCCGACCTGCACGTCGTCGCCCCACGCCGGGGCGGCACGCTGGGCCGCATCGAGGAGCTGGCGACGGAACGTGCGCTCCCCGTCGCCGAGATCGTGCTCGTGGACACCGCCGACGAGTTGCCCGAGCCGTGCCGGGTGCGCGCCGACCTGTACGAGCACAGCTTCGAGTCATCGCCCTCCGGAGACCCCCGATGATCACCTTGCCGAACCTCGCCCTGCTCGACGTCGTCATCGCCGCGATCGTGCTGGGCGCACTCGGCTACGTGCGGCGCTACTCGCTGCCACGCCCGCCGATCGGCTACTCGACCACCTCCGACGTGCTCATCATGAGCTGCCTGGTGGTGGTGATGCCCGTCGGCTACCTCGCGCTGCCCGGCCCCGCGGTCTCCACCGTGTTCGGCGTGCTCTTCCTGGCCAGCGTCCAGATGACGCTGGCGCCGGTGATCGGCGGCCGGCGGGCCACGCTCGCCTCGGTGCTGCTGGTCGCCGCCACGGTGGCGGCCGCGGTCGCCGGGCTCGACGGCATGGTGCTGGCGTTCAACGCGCTGCTCATCGCGATCTCCGTGATCGGCGTGACCAGCCTGTGGGCGCAGACCGGCATGTCGGCGGGTCACGTGGCGGCGTTCGCGACCGTGCTGGCGGTGTACGACCTGTTCGCGACCGGGCTCGGCGACCTGACCGACCGGTTCCTCGCCCAGGTGGTGGGCCAGCCGTTCGCGCCGCTCCTGGCGGTGACGGGCGGGACGGCGCCGGTGGCGGCGGGCCTCGGCGACTGCCTGATGCTCGCGCTGTGGCCGATGGTGGCGGCGAAGGCGTACGGCAGGGTGGCCGCCTGGATCGGCGCGGTCGCGGGCCTCGGCCTGATCGTGCTGGTCGAGATCGGGTTCGCGACCGGGGTGCTGCGCTCGGGGATGGCGTTCCTGACCGTGCTCGGTCCCGCGATCCTCATCCAGTACGTGCTGTGGCGCCTGCTTCGGGGGGCCGAGCGGCGTACGTACGCGTGGCTCGGCGTCCCCGCCTCGGGGCTGGACACCTCCGGCCGCGTCGAGCGGCTGACCGGCGCGCTGCGCGCCGCGCAGACGGCCGAGACGCCGTCCGGCACCTGGGTGGCCGTCGACGGCGACGCGGTGATCGCGCACGGCCCGACACCGGGTACGGCGCTGCGTGCCGCCCGCCGCGCCGGCTATGAGGGCACACCGTTCGTCAAGCAGATGTGACCAGCGCGGCGGTCAGCACGCGCTCCTGCGCCCCCGCCGCGCTGACGACCGCATGCGCCCGCCGCCACATTCTCCTGGCCGCATCCGCCTGCCCCATGGCCTGCCTGGCGTGGCCCAGCAGGATCAGCGTCCTCGCGCGGGCGAGCCGCTGCCCGGTCCTGCGGAAGACGTCGAGCGCCGCGCCGCAGCTCTCCGCGCAGGCGGCCGGCTCGCCCAGGTCGAGCCGGGCGGCGGCGACGGCGGCGTGCGCCCTGCCCAGCGCCAGGCCGTAGCCGCGTTCCGCCAGGTGGCGCGCCTGCTCGGCGCGGGCCAGCGCCTCGGCGGGCCGCCCCTGGGCGCGGGCCAGCTCCGAGCGGATCAGCAGCAGCTCCACCTGGTTCGGCCGGTGGCCGGTGTGCCCGGCCGACGACTCGGCGGCGGCGAGGCGCTCGCCTGCCTCGGTGAGGTCGCCGCGGCGCAGGTGCACGAACGCGTGCCCGACCAGCGCGCGTACCTCGACCTCGGTGTTCTCGGCGCTCCTCGCCACGGCCGCGGCCTGCTCGTGGGCCCGCAGCGCGGCGTCGTAGCGGCCGGCGTCGCGGTGCACGCAGCCGAGCGACTCCAGCGCCATGGCCTCGACGTACGGCGACCCGATCTCGCGCCCGGCCGCCAGCGCCTGGTCGAGCGCGGCCTGGGCGTCCGCGAGCCGGCCCAGCTCCCGCCGCACCACGCCCAGGTTGGTCAGCAGGACGGCTTCGAGCTGGCGCTTGCCGACCTCGGCGGCCGCGGCCAGCGCCTCCAGGTTGCGCTGCTCCGCCTCGCGCAGCAGGCCCAGGTCGAGGGTGAGCGAGGCGAGGTTGCCGAGGCTGGACGTCTCGCCCGCCCGGTTGCCCAGCTCCCGGTCGATCGCGAGGGCCCGGCGGAACTGATCGGCGGCCTGCTCGGCGTCGCCCGCCTGCGCGAGCGCCACCCCGCCGGCCCGCAGCACGGCCGCCTCACCCGCGAGCCAGCCGGCGCGGCGCAGGAAGGGCAGCGCCTGGCGGTAAGCGTCGATGGCGGCGTCGAGGTCGGTGATGCGCCAGCGCGCGTAGCCGATCGACATCAGCATCGTGCCCTGCCCGAGGTCGTCCTGGTCGGCGCGGGCGGCCTTCAGCCCCAGCTCGGCGATGCGCAGGCACTCGGCGACCGGCCGCCGCCAGGGCAGCACGTCGCGCAGCGCGTCGGCCAGCCGCCAGGCCATCGCGTACGGGCCGCGCTCGGCGGCGCGGGCGATCAGCGCGGCCACGATGTCCCACTCCCGCTCCAGCCAGCTCTCCGCCTCGGCCCGGTCGGCGAACGTCAGCGGCGTCGCCCCCGTGTCATGGCCGCCCGGCGCCGGCCCGACCACGCGGACGTCCACGTGCTCGCCGGCCGCGACGATCGTGCGCAGGTAGAAGTCGAAGTAGCGGGTGACCGCCAGCTCGCGCTCCTCGGGCGGGTCGTCCGCGAGCGCCTGCTCCGCCGCGTACGCGACCAGCAGGTCGTGGCAGGTGTAGCGGCCGGGCCCGGCGTTCATCAGGTGGACCCGCGCGAGGTCGTCGAGCAGCCCGGCCGTCTCGCCCGCAGGGAGGCGGGACAGCGCGGCCGCGCCGGGCACCGTGACGCCGGTGTTGGGCAGCAGCCCGACCAGCCGGAACAGCCGCCGGCCCGCCGGGGTCAGCGTCTCGTGGGAGCGGCCGACCGCGCCGCGCACCGCCGTACGCCGGTCGCCCGGCACCTCCAGCTTGGAGAGCAGGTCCCGCTCGTCCAGCTCGGCCACGTAGTCGGCGAGCGCGCGGTGCGGGCTCGCCGCCACCTTCGCGCCGGCCACCCGCAGCGCCAGCGGCAGCCGCGCGCACAGCTCGGCCAGCCGGGCCGCGACCTGCGGCTCCCGCTCGATGCGGTCCTTTCCGACGGTGTCGGCGAGCAGGTCGAGCGCCGCGTCCTGGTCGAGCACGTCCAGCGTGACCGAGGCCGCCGACTCCAGCGCCACCAGGCCGCTCAGCCGGTCGCGGCTGGTGACGAGCATCCGGGAGCCGCTGCCCGGCGGGATCAGCGCTCTGATCAGGTCGGGGTCGGCGGCGTTGTCCAGCACCACGAGAACGCGCTGCTCGGCCAGGATCGTCCGGTAGAGGCCGATCTGTGCCTCCAGATCGACGGGAATGTCCTTCGCGGGCCAGCCGAGCGCCTGGATCAGCCGGGGCAGCGCCTCGGCGGCGCTCATCGCCGGCGCCCGGTCGAAGCCGCGGGCGTCGAGGAAGAGCTGGCCGTCCGGGAAGCGCTCGGCGACGCGGTGGGCCCAGTGGACGGCCAGCGTGGTCTTGCCCACTCCCGCGCCACCGACCACCAGGGTCAGCTTGGCGAGCGGCGTCTCGTCCAGCCTGGCCAGCTCCGCCCGCCGGCCCACCAGGCGGCCCAGCGCGGGCGGGAGCTGGCGGGGGACGATGCGGCGGGCGCTCTCGCGTACGGACGCGTCGTTGCCCAGGATCGCGGCGTGCAGGTCCTGCAGCTCGGGGCCCGGCTCGACGCCCAGCTCCGCCCCGAGGACGGCGCGGACCCGGCCGTACATCTCCAGCGCCTCCGCCCGCCGGCCCGACCGGTGCAGCGCGATGATGAGCTGCCGCCAGACGCGCTCGTTGATCGAATGATCCTCGGCCAGCGCGCGCAGCTCGCCGATCAGCTCCTCGTGCAGGCCGAGACGCAGGCGGAGGTCCGTCCAGTCGCAGCGGGCGGACAGCGCCAGCTCCTCCAGGTCGGCGACGCGCGGCAGCACGCTCGCGGTGAGCTGCGCGTCCTCGGCCGGCCTGCCGCGCCACAACACCAGCGCCGACCGGTACGCCTCATGGGCCTTCGCCAGGTCGCCTGCGTCGGCGTGGTGGCGGGCCTCGCTCAGCGTGTCCTCGAAGACGAACAGGTCGAGCTGGCCGCGGTCGAGGGCGAGGAGATAGTGGTGGTCCTGGGTGACGAGGCCGGGGGCGACCGTACGGCGCAGGCGGGTGACGTAGCTGTGGATGTTCGACACCGCCGAGGCGGGCGGATCCTCCCACAAGCAGTCGATCAGCCGCTCGAGCGAGACCGGCGTGTTGGGGTAGAGCAGCAGGACGCCCAGCATCGACCGCTGCTTTCCCGGGACGTGCACCGGCCCGTCCGCGGAAAGGGCCTGAACAGCACCGAGAATGCGAAACGCGGTCACAGGCGACCTTCCTCGTCGACGATCACGAGTTGTACACCGGCCGCCGCGACCGCGCAAGACGCCTACTTCGAGGCGTCGGCCCTGGCCGGAAGGAGCAGGGCGGTGACCACCACGGCCACCGACAGCACCGCGCCGATGACGAACGCCAGCCGCATGCCGCCGAGGTCGGCGAGCACGTCGCTGACCCCTGACGCCCGCAGCGACGCGCTGCGCGTGCTCATCACAGTGATCACCATCGCCGTGCCGATGGCCGCCGCGACCTGCTGCAACGTGCTGAGGATCGAGCTGCCGTGCGAGTAGAGCGCGGGCGGGACCGCGCCGAGCCCGAGCGTGAAGACCGGGGTGAACGTGGCCGCCAGGCCGATGGACAGCAGCGCGTGGAGCGCCAGGATCTGCCAGTAGGGCGTCGTCATCGTGATCTGGGTGAACCCGGTGAGCGACAGCATGATCGCCACCGCGCCCGGCACCACCAGCACCCGGCCGCCGAACTTGTCGAACAACCGCCCCACGGCCGGCCCCAGCAGCCCCATCGCCAGACCGCCGGGCATGACCAGCAGCCCGGTCTCCAGCGGGCTGAACGCCCTGACGTTCTGCAGGTAGAGCGGCAGCAGCACCATCGAGCCCAGCATCGCCATGAAGGCCACCGCCATCATGATCAGCGCGACGGTGTACGTGCGGTGGCGCAGCGTCCGCAGGTCGACCAGCGGCACCCCGCGCCGCTGCAGCACGAGCTGCCGGACCACGAACACCGCGATCATCACCAGCCCGGCCACCACGATGGCCGCCGCCATCCCGGCCTCGCCGCCCTCGAACCGGCTCAGCCCGTAGACCAGCCCGCCGAACCCGGCCGCCGCCGTCACCACACTGAACCAGTCGATCGTGCCGACCCGCGGCTCCCCGACGTTCTGCAGCTGCGCGAGGCCACGCCACGTCACCAGCGCCGCGATCGGCAGCACCACCGCGAACAACAGCCGCCACGACCCGAAGCTCAGGATCAGCCCGGAGATCGTCGGCCCCATGGCGGGCGCCACCGAGATCGCCAGGCTGACGCTGCCCATCACCCTGCCCCGGTTGTGCTCCGGCACGACGTGCATCAACGTGGTCATCAGCAGCGGCATCATCACGGCCGTGCCCGACGCCTGCACGATGCGGGCCCCGAGCAGCACCTCGAACGACGGCGCCACCGTGGCCAGCGCGGTGCCCAGCAGGAACAGGCCCATCGCGGTCGCGTACGCGCCGCGCGTGGTCACCCGCTGCAGGAACCACCCCGTGATCGGGATCACCGCGGCCATCGTCAGCATGAACGCGGTCGAGAGCCACTGCGCGGTCTGCTCGCCGATGCTCAGGGCGGTCATGAGGCGCGGGATCGCGTTGATCATGATCGTCTCATTGAGGATGACCACGAACGTGGCCAGCACCAGCAGCCGGATCACCGGCGGCGTGCGCCGTGACCCGGCGGCCTCCTCGGCCTTCGGCGGTGCTGCGTCGTGCGTTGAAGTGATCACGGAGCCTCGATCTCGGTCGCCCGTCAACAGGGGATCAGAAGGGGTGTTGTCTGGGACGGTCATCGTCGTCATGCACATACTGACCGCCGCCACCGACAGAATTCATCGGCGGTCCGCACGGGCGGTTCCGTGCGGGCGGTTCTCTTCGGGGCTGTTCTCTGCGGGCGGCCCTGCAGGATTCTCCGCAGACAGTCCGCACGACGCGGCTCTGCGGAGGTTCTCTGCGGGACAGTCCGCGCGGGTCGGTTCTGCGGGGGTCTCCACCGGGGGGTCTCCACCAGGGGTCTCCACCGGGGGTCTTACCGTCGTTGGCGCACCCTCGGTAAGCGCCGAGCCGGCGCTCCCCATTCCCGATTTATGCGGATATTTCGTGATCGAATCTGCTTCCCGCGCGTGCGTGACCATTCCGGAAGGTCCGATCAGGTCACGTACCTGCCCATCCGGGGCTGCATCCGTTAGCGTCACCACCATGTCCCTCGCCCTGATTCCCAGCCCCCCGGAGGGGGTCTGGCATCTCGGGTTCATCCCGATCCGGGCCTACGCGCTGTGCTTCATCGTGGCCATCGCCGTCGGCATCTGGATCAGCGACCGCCGCTGGCGCGCCCGAGGCGGCGAACCGGGCACGATCAGCGACATCGCCGTCCCCGGCGTCGTCTTCGGCCTGATCGGCGCCCGCCTCTACCACGTCATCACCGACTGGCAGATCTACTTCGGCCCGCGCGCCATCAAGGAGCCGTACCAGGCGTTGTTCATCTGGGAAGGCGGGATGAGCATCTGGGGCGCGGTCGCGCTGGGCGGGGTCGGGGTGTGGCTCGCCTGCCGCCGCCGCGGCCTGTCGCTCGGAGCCGTCGCCGACACGGTCGCGCCCGGCATCGCCATCGGTCAGGCCATCGCGCGGTGGGGCAACTGGTTCAACCAGGAGCTGTACGGCAGCCCCACCACGCTCCCCTGGGGCCTGGAGATCGACCAGGCGCACGGCGGCGAGCCCGGCGTCCTCTACCACCCGACCTTCCTGTACGAGTCGCTGTGGGACCTCGCGCTCGGCCTCGCCCTGATCGGCATCGGCCGGCGCTTCGACCTCCAGCACGGGCGGTTGTTCGCCGTCTACGTCGCCGGGTACACACTGGGCCGCTTCTGGATCGAGGGGCTGCGGATCGACGCGGTGGGCGGGGTGGATCACGCGGTGACGTTCCTGTCCCTGCGGATCAACCAGTGGACGTCGATCGTGCTGTTCGCGGGGGCGCTCGTGTACTTCTGGCTGGCCCGTCGCAAGGACGCCGAGGAGATCGTCGTACCGGCCAGGTCCTGATGGGCTACAGTCGTCCGCCATGCCCGACGAACCCTCCCCCTACCTGACCGCCACCGCCACCGCGTACGACGCCGTCGCCGACCTCTACACCGACCTGGTCCGCGACTCGCTCGACGGCCTGCCCCTGGACCGCGCGATCGTCGCCGCCTTCGCCGAACTCGTACGCGCGGACGGCCCCCGCCCGGTCGTCGAGGCCGGCTGTGGCCCCGGCTACATGACCGCCCACCTGCGTGACCTCGGCCTTGACGCCTCCGGCGTCGACCTCTCGCCCGCGTTCATCGAGATCGCCCGCCGCGACCACCCCGGCCTGCGCTTCGAACTCGGTTCGATGGGCGCGCTCGACGTACGGGACGGCTCGCTGGGCGGCCTGCTGTCCTGGTACTCGATCATCCACACCCCGCCGCAGGAGCTGCCGCCCTACCTGACGGAGTTCCGCCGCGTGCTGGCACCCGGCGGCCACTTCCTGATCGGCTTCTTCGAGTCGGAGGGCGAGCCGGTGACGGAGTTCGACCACAGGGTCACCGCGGCCTACCGCTGGCCCATCGACGAGTTGGCCGACCTGCTCCGCAAGGAGGGCTTCACGGAGGTCGCCCGCATGCTCCGCGAACCCCTGGAGGGAGAACGCTTCCGCCGCGGCCACCTCCTGATGCGCGCGGTGTGATGGGCGCGGTGTGACCGGCTAGCGCTCCCAGATCGATTCGAGCCGCCGAGCGAGTTGATCCTCCGTCCCCCCTCGATTGAGAAAGGCCCGGATCTCCTGAGCCTGAGCGATCGTCGGCAGCCGCCCGTCAAGCAGAAAAGGCAACAACGACCGCCGCGCCACCAGCTCACGCTCAGAGATCCCGTATGGCCTGCGCACCACCGCCACATTGACCCGCAGCCCATGCTCGTTCCCGGGCGGAACACCGGGCCGATCGACCTCGATGGCGACGTACCGAAACCCGTTGGCCAGATCACAAGCCCGACACCCCGCCGGCCCCCGGCTCAACCTGCTCCCGCACTCCCCGCAGGTGAGCCGATCGTAAGCGGCGTCCACGACTCGCCAGACATGCTTGTCCGGCTCATCAACCACGATGGCGGCGACATCCCGCTCCTCCTGAGGACCGAGCCCACCGAACTCCCGAGCAACGAACGCCCGCCACGCGGCCTCAACGACCTCGTCGACGACGGCAGCACAGGCCCGGCACCCAGGCGCCCCAGCAGGCTCCCACCGCTTACACGAGATACACCGTCGCACCCAGGAACGCTATCCCGCACCCTTCAGAAACTCACCCGAATATTCCCCGGCGAAGCCGTCGGTGCCGCTGTGTAACGTCTTTCGAATGGACGACACCGGCAGAGGCCGCCAGGCCGCACACGCGTACATGGACAGCGCCGAACGCCGCGACTGGCCGCAGGCCGCACCCACCTCGTAGAACGCTACTGACCACCGAAGGCAGACAGGGCAATGGCCGGTTGGATTGCGGGGGGTTACGCGGCGCTTGTCGTGCTTCTCGGGATCTTAGGCCGGCTCACCGCGAAAAGAGGCGTACCAGATGTTTTTGTCATGGGACAGTCGGTGCTGACCCTGCCCCTCAGTTATCTCGTCTCCCGGACCCGCTTGAGCGGGATCGCCTGGGCGATCGCTGTTGACCTGGTCGGTCTCGTACAGGCGGGCATTCTGTGGTCGGCGCTCACAGCCTTTGACGTGTGATTTCCCTCTGAAAAAATCACGGTGCAGCAAAAGGCGGTCGGTAACAAAATCTTGGTGAGCGTGAATTGTCGCCCTGGTGGCTCATACCGGCGATCGGCGCTTCGCTCCTCGTGGTCGTTCTCAGTTATTTCTTGACCGTCGCCGTGTCGGAAGGGGCCCCTGCGGTGCTGGTCTTCGGGGTGCCTCTGCGGCCCTGTACTTCTTGGAAGAGACCCCGCTTACGCCTCGCCACCATCGCCGTCCAGCTCGCCATCCCGGTGCTCGACGTCATCGGGTTCCTGATCGACGGCACTGTCACCTGGGTCATCAGCGCGCCCTGCACCGCACTCATCGTGGCTCTGCTCCTGCTGCCGTCGGCCAAGGCCTGGTTCTCCGCCGCGCCCTCGCGCGTCCCGGCGCCTGGCTGAGCCTCACCGCTTACTGCGGGGTGGACAGAACCTTGCCCGATCTTGTCCAGGTATGGGTGATCACGACAGAATCAGTTCAGACTTCAACTTCTCAGTTGGGGCGTCACCACATGGATAGGAGAGGCATGAAGCGCACCATGTCCGTTCTCGCCGCCGGCGCCCTCGGCGCCACGCTCGCCGGCACGACTCCCGCGTCCGCTTCCTCCATTGACTGCACCACCGGCGGATACACCCGGGTCGTGAACACCTACGTGCCCACCAACGTCGAGCGCCCCGGGGTCGACAACGCGCTCTACAACATCAACGGGCCGCAGCCGCACACGTACGAGATCTGCCTCGACATTCCGGACGGCGAGACGTTCACCATCAAGCTGAAGAATTTGAACGACGGCCTGAAGACCTTCTTCACCGACGACCGGCCCGGCGACAAAATCCTCCGTTACACCATTCCCGCCAACTTCGCCTGGCAGGTGCACGGCACGTTGACCGGCCCCGGCAGCACTTTCCTCTATTACACCTGGAACGAGAAGCGCACCCCGGCCTGATGCCGAACGCAGGGTGACCGCCAAGGCCACATCCCGGCCACGGGGTGTGGCCTTATAACCATCACATCACTTGACTTAAGATCGCAGGATTTCTTGCCCGCCCTTGTCCGGGAGTGCGCACGCACGCCAGAATCAGTTCATCCTTCAACTACCCGGTTGGAGACTCACTGCACGGATGAGGAGAGGCATGAAGCGCACCATCTCCCTGCTCGCCGCCGGGGTCCTCGGCGCCACGCTCACCGTCACCAGTCCCGCATCCGCCGCCACCTCAGGCATCGACTGCACCGCCGGGGATTACACCCGGGTCGTGAACAGCTACGTCCCCTCCAATGTCCAACGCCCCGCGATCGACGGCCGCCAGTACAACATCGGCCTCTCGTTCGCGTACGACTATGAAATCTGCCTCGACATCCCGGACGGCGAGACGTTCACCATCGAAATACGGATCTGGAACAACGGGAACCAGACCACGTTCGTGGACGACCGGCCCGGCGACAAAATCTTCCGCTATTCGCTGGAGCCGGACAGCTTCTGGCAGGTCTACGGCACACTGACCGGCCCCGGCAGCACGTACATTGATTACAGCTGGTACGAGAAACAACTCACGTCCTGATGCCCCTAAGGGGCCACATCCCCACTGAGCCTTTCACGTGAGGGCGGCGCGGCCGGAGCCTCCCGAGGCGGCGCGGAGGGCGAGTCGTCCACATGCCGGGGCGTGCCCGGGGCCGATGAGCGGCCCC